>CANQPW010000016.1 GCA_947625855.1 uncultured Clostridia bacterium
GGATGACCTATTATGGTTGTCCCTTCGTTTTTTTTTGTTAAAAAGTGGATATTTTGAAATAAAGTATTGCAATTTAGCATATTATATAGTATAATATTAATGTATTACAGAGAGTGAGAGGGTTACAAAATCCTCTCACTTATGTGTAAATAGTAGGTGATTTTTTGAAAGAAAAAATTGAAATAAAAGTTGAAAATGAAATAAATTCAAGAATAGAAGAGCTTGGATTTGAAATTGAGTATGTAGAATATGTAAAAGAAGGCGGAAGAAACATATTAAGAATTGTACTTGATAAAAAAGATGGAAATGTAACAATTGATGATTGTGAATTAGTAAGTAGAGATATTGAAGATAGAGTAGATAAACTCTTAAAGGATGAATATGTGCTTGAGGTTTCTTCACCTGGTGTAGAAAGACAATTAAAAAATATTAGATTGTATAAAAAATACATAAATTCTGAAATATATGTAAAGTTATACAAAAAAGATGAAGATGGAAAAGAATTTATAGGTATTTTGTCAGAAGTTAATGAAAATCAAAATTATATTGTATTAAAAATAAAAGATAAAGAAAAAAATATTAATTTAAAAGATATAAGTTCTGCACATACTGTATATGATTTTGATGCTGTATTAAAAGAAAATTCAGATAATGTTAACTTAAATAGGTTAAATAAATTTAATTAAGATTAGGGGGAGTTATAAAGATGAAAAGTGAAAAAATAAGTTCAAAAGAACTTTTTAATGCTATTGACCAAATATATGAGGAGAAAGGAATAACAAAAGAATATTTAATAGAATCATTAAAGCTTGCTTTAGAGGCAGCATATAGAAAAAATTATGAGACAAATGAAACAATAGTTGTAGATATAAATGAACAAAATATAAAAGTATATGCTGTAAAAGAAGTTGTTGAAAAAGTGGAAGATCCAAATCTACAAATATCTCTTGTAGATGCAAAATCAATAACTAAAAAAGCAAAAATTGGTGATACAGTAAATGTAGAAGTAACACCAAAAAATTTCGGAAGAATAGCAGCTGTTGCTGGTAAACAAATAATTGTTCAAAGATTAAGAGAAGCAGAACGTAATTTAGTTTATACACAATATGCTGATAAAGAAGGGCAAATAGTTGTAGGAGTTATTCAAAAAAATGATAAATTCGGTACAATAGTAGATTTGGGAAGAGTTGAGGCAATAATACCTATAAAAGAACAGATTAGTACAGAAAAACTTGAAACACATCAAAGAATAAAAGCATATGTTTTAAGTGTTACAGAATCTGGAAAATTTGGTCCTCAAATTGTTTTATCAAGAAAAGATCCTAATTTTGTTAAAAAATTATTTGAACTTGAAGTACCAGAAATAATAGATGGAATTGTTGAGATAAAAGGTATTGCAAGAGAGGCTGGAAGTAGAACAAAGATTGCTGTTTGGTCTAATGATGAAAATGTAGACCCAGTAGGTAGTCTAGTTGGAAAAAAAGGTATGAGAATACAGCCAATAATAGATGAGTTAAATGGTGAAAGAATAGATGTTATACCATATAGTGATGATATACCAAGTTATATTATAAATGCTATATCTCCAGCACCAATTCTTGCAATAGATATAAATGATGATGAAAAGGTAGCAACAGTTGTAGTACCAGATGAAGCATTATCGTATGCGATAGGTGCTGGTGGTCAAAATGTTAGACTTGCTGCTATACTTACTGGTTGGAAAATAGATATAAAAACAGAAACACAAATAAAGGAAGAAGTAGTAGAATAAGGTGATTATATGAATCCTACAAGAAGCTGTGTAGCTTGTAGAAAAAAGAATAATAAAAAAGATTTATATAGAATAGCAATAGATAAAGATGGAAAAGCAATATATGATGTTAATCAAAAATTAAGTTTAAGGGCAATATATATTTGCAAAGATAAAACATGTTTAAATAATATAAAAAAGTGTATAGAAAAAAATAAATTTAAATCAAAAATGTATATAGAAACAGATAGTTTTTTAAAATTAATAGATGAATTAGAAATTGAAGTGGGGGAATAAATTTGGGTAAAATGAAAGTATATGAATTAGCAAAAGAATTAAATGTTACTAATACTGAAATGATGGAATGGCTAAAAAATGAAAAATTGGAAGTAAAATCACATCTTTCAACTTTAAGTGATGATGTCGTTGAAAAAGTAAGAAAAGAATTTAAAAGAAAAGTTGTAAAAGAAGAAAAGAAAGTAAATGATAGTAAAAGTCAGGTTCATATTATACGTAGAAATGTAAAGGTAATAAATACTAATGGTGATAAAAAAGAGGTAGAACAAATTACAACTAATATTGCAGGAGATGTAAAAAAATCACGTCAAACTATTATTGAAAATAATGAGAATAAAGATAAATATGATAGAAGTGGCCTTGGTATAATATCACCAAATAAAAGAAATAATGATAGAAAACCTAGATTTAATAATAATAGAAATGCAAACATAATTATTACTAGAAATGGTAAACCAATTGAAACAAAACCTGAAGAAGTAAAAAAAGAACCAGAGTTAGAAGTAGTTGAAAAAGAGAGTAATGATAATAAAATGGAACAAGTAAAAGAAGTTGTAGTTGAAGAAAAAAGTGTAGTAAAAGAGGAAGTTAAACCTCAAAAATATCAAAAAAATAATAATGACAGACAATTTAATAATAACGACAATAATCAAGGAAAGAAAACAAATTATAATTCCCAATTTAACCCAAATTATAATAAATTCCAAAAAAATCAACAAAATAACGAGTATAGTAATAACAAATTTAAAAATAATAATTATAATAGAAATGAAAATAACAATAACAATTTCCAAAAATCAAATAATAATTATAATAAGAAAAATAATAATGACAATAAATCAAGTAATGGCTTTAGAGGAAATAATTTTAAGAATAGTGATAATACAACTTATCAAGTAAATAAATTTATTAAACAAGCTGAAAAGCAACCAGTTGAACAAAAAGAAACAAGAGAATATGCAAATGTAAATATTGATAAGAAAAAATATAATGATAGAGGAGATAATCTTCAAAAGAAAGAAAAACTAGATAAGAATAAATTACGTGAGGAACATTCTAGAGTTTCTACTTCAAAGCTTAGAGGGATGGAAATAGATTCTTCAACAGGTCTTTTAGATTTATACGAAAGAGATGGAGATTTAAGTAGAAAATCATATGGTAAAAAGAAAGCTAAAGCAAAAGAAGAAGTAAAGCAAAATAAAATAATACCAATGACAGAAGTAAAACTTCCAGAAACTATGACTGTAAAAGATTTTGCTGAGGCAATAAAAAAACAAACTTCAGAGGTTATAAAGAAATTATTTGCTTTAGGAATACTTGCAACTGTTAATCAAGATATAGATTTTGATACAGCATACTTAATAGCAAATGAATTTGGAATTACAGCAGAAAAAGAAGTAACTGTTACTGAAGAAGATATACTATTTGATGATAGTGAAGATGATGAAAAAGATTTAGTTCCAAGACCACCTATTGTAGTTGTTATGGGGCATGTTGATCATGGTAAGACATCACTTTTAGATAGACTTAGAAGTACTAATGTTGTTGAAGGTGAAGCTGGTGGAATTACACAACATATAGGCGCATATAAGGTAAATATTAATGATAGAGAAGTTTGTTTCTTAGATACTCCAGGTCATGAAGCATTTACTGCAATGAGAGCAAGAGGTGCACAAGTTACAGATATTGCAGTTATTGTAGTAGCTGCAGATGATGGTATAAAGCCACAAACTATTGAAGCAATAGACCATGCAAAAGCAGCAGGCGTATCAATTATTGTTGCTATAAACAAAATAGATAAGCCAAATGCAAATGTTGAAAAAGTAAAACAAGAATTACTTGAAGTAGGTCTTGTCCCAGAAGAATGGGGTGGAGATACTATTTGTGTACCAATTTCTGCTATGACAGGTGAAGGAATAGATAATTTACTTGAAATGATATTACTTGTTGCAGATATGAAGAATTTACGTGCAAATCCAAATAAACAAGCAAAAGGTACCGTACTTGAAGCAAGACTTGATAAAACTAAGGGTACAATTGTTTCAATGCTTGT
Organism: uncultured Clostridia bacterium; assembly: GCA_947625855.1. GTDB lineage: Bacteria > Bacillota > Clostridia > TANB77 > CAG-465 > CAG-465. The sequence goes on from CANQPW010000016.1 coordinate 4,101, forward strand.
ACAAAGAGGTCAATTAAATGTTGGAGATACAATTGTAGTAGATGATATGGTAGCAAAAATTCGTGCTATGAAAGATGATAAAGGAAAAAGAGTAAAATCTGCTGGACCATCTACACCAGTTGAAGTTTTAGGACTATCTCATGTACCTCAGACAGGTGACTTATTCTACGAAGTTGAAAATGATAAAGTTGCAAAACATTTAATTGAAAAGAGAAAAGCAAAAGCACGTACTGAGCTTATAAAATACGGAAGCAAAGTAACATTAGATGATTTAATGGGACAAATAAAACAAGGTATGATAAAAGACTTAAATATTATATTAAAAGCAGATGTTCAAGGTTCAGTTGAAGCATTAAAAGAATCTTTGGAAAAATTATCAAATGATCAAGTTAGAGTTAGAATATTACATGCATCTACTGGTGGAATAAAAGAAAGTGATGTAACACTTGCATCAGTTTCAAATGCAATAATTATAGGATTTAATGTAAGACCAGAACATTCAGCAGAAGAACAAGCAAAGAAAGAAAAAGTTGATTTAAGATTATATAGTGTAATATATGATGCAATAGATGCTGTTGAAACTGCCTTAAAAGGTATGATGCCTAAAAAATATAAGGAAGTTATGCATGGTACAGCAGAAGTTAGAAAAATATTTAAAATCACAGGAGTTGGAATTGTTGCTGGATGCTATGTAAAATCTGGTAAAATAGTAAGAGGTGCAATGGTAAGACTTGTTAGAGATTCTATTGTTCTTCTTGAAATAAAAATCGATTCTTTAAAGAGAGAAAAAGATGATGTAAAAGAAGTAACAGAAGGATACGAATGTGGTATTAAACTTGAAAAATTTAGTGATATAAAAGAAGGAGATATATTTGAATGCTTCACTATGGAAGAAGAAAATTAAAGTGAGGTAAGTATTTATGCAAAGACATCAAAGATTAGAACAGGATGTAAAAATTGCTTTAAGTGATATAATTAAAAATCAAGTAAAAGAACCATCAGTTACAGATACTATGATATCTGTAACTGGTGTGCATATTACTCCTGATCAAAAGTATGCTACTGTTTATGTAAGCATATTTGGTAAAAAAAATAAAGTAAAAATAATAGAGGCTTTAACTAAAGCAGTAGGCTTTATAAAAAGTGAGCTCTCAAAAAGAGTTCGTATGAAAAATATTCCAAGTATAACTTTTAAAATAGATGATTCTATGGAGTATGGAGCTCATATGGATAAAGTAATTGATGAAGTTATAAAAAAGGATAATTTGAATAAAGATAACAATTAAGGATGTGAATTTATGTTTGAAAATCTAAAGGAAATAGTAGATAAATCAAATAGTATATATATTGTAGCACATATAAATCCAGATGGAGATGCAATAGGATCTGCTGGTGCTCTTTATTTTGCATTAAAAAATATAGGTAAAGATGCACATATATTATGTCCTGCTCATTCTGATATATTTAATTTTTTACCTAGTATGAAATTTGTAGAGGATAGTGTTGATAAGAGTGAGTATGATTTATTAATTTGTCTTGATTCTAGTGATGAAACAAGACTTGCTATATCTAAAGAAGATTATAATAAAGCAAAGAAAGTTATTTTATTTGATCATCATCAAAAATCACATCTTTATGGTGATGCTCAATATATAGATGAGAACATATCTTCAACTTGTGAAATAGTATATAATTTTATAAAATACTTAAACATTCCTATTGATATAAATTGTGCGTCATTACTTTATACTGGTATGATGACAGATACTGGAAGTTTTAATTATTCTAATACTAGTTCTAGTACTCATAGAATTGTTGCAGATTTACTAGATATTGGTGTAGATTTTACTAATATATGTAAAAGATTAAATGATACTATAAAAGAGTCAAAATTAAAACTTATCGAAAAAACTGTAAAAAATATGGAAGTATATTTTGATGGTAAGTTAAGATATAGTTATATAAATTCTCAAACACTTAAAGAATTAAATATTGATGATGAAGATGCTGAGGGTATGGTAAATTATTTAAGAATGGTTGAAGGAACAGAAGTTGCTGCATATGTAAGAGAAAAAAGTGATGGAACATTAAAGGTTAGTTTACGTTCAAATGGTAATGTTGATGTTTCAAAAATTGCAATTATGTTCGGAGGCGGTGGACATATAAGAGCATCAGGTTATAGTATGAAAGAAGATTTAGATGTAGAAAAGAAAAAATTAATAGATATAGTAGGAGTGATGCTAAAAAATGATACCAGAAGTTAAAAGTGGAATATTAAATATTGATAAAGTACAAGGTATTACTTCTCATGATGTTGTTGATATGATTAGGAAAGTTTTTCCTAATACAAAAGTTGGACATACAGGTACATTAGATCCAATAGCTACTGGAGTATTACCAATTTGTATTGGAGATGCTACAAAACTTACAAATATTATTACTTCTGAGGACAAAGCATATAGTGTTAAAATGTTACTTGGTGTTGAAACAGATACATATGATATAACTGGTAAGATAATATTTGCAAGTGTTGTAAATAAAGATGAAATATATATAAAAGAGAGAATAAAAAGATTTATTGGAAAGCAAATGCAAGTACCGCCAAAATATAGTGCTATAAGAGTTGAAGGAAAACATGCATATAGTCTTGCAAGAGAAGGTGTTGATGTTGAACTTTTACCTAGAGAAATAGATATATATTCAATAGAAAATGTAAAAGTAGATTTAGATAAAAAAATTGCATCTTTTGATGTAGAATGTTCAAAAGGAACATATATTAGAAGTCTTGTAAACGATATAGGTAAAAATATTGGCTGTGGTGCTACTATGATTGAACTAAGAAGGACAAGAACAGGAAACTTTAATATTAAAGATAGTATTCCTTTATACGATTTTTTAAAATTAGATTATATTGATATGTTAGATAAAATTATTTCAATTGAGGATTATTATAAAGAGGCAAAAAGGGTAAATCTTTCAAGTGAGGAGTATAAGAAATTTTTAAATGGTGTAACACTTCCAATACAAACTCAAGAAAATATTGTAAGAGTATATACAAATGGTATATATAAAGGTATAGGTATTGTTGAAGAAAATTTACTTAAAAGATATATTGTTGAGTAAAAATTTTGAGGTGATTATATGGAAAAAGAAGTGGCTGAAAAAATTAAAGAGGCAGGTGGAAACCTTTATTTAGTAGGTGGCGCAATAAGAGATGAAATTATGGGGAAAGAGCCTCATGATAGAGATTATTGTGTGGAGGGAATAGAATTAAGTGATTTTATTGATTTATTTCCAGATGCTAAAATAGTTGGTAATGATTTTTCTGTCTTTTTAATTGATGGATGTGAATTTGCACTTGCAAGAACAGAAAAGAAGGTATCAAAGGGGTATAAAGGATTTAAGGTAAACACTTCTAAAGATATAACAATAAAAGAAGATTTAAAAAGAAGAGATTTAACAATAAATGCTATTGCAAAGAATGTATTGACTGGTGAGATTGTTGATCCTTTTAATGGTGTTTTGGATATAGAAAATAGAAAAATAAGGCATGTAAGTGATGCTTTTGATGAGGATCCTTTGCGTGCATATAGAGTAGCAAGATTTGCTGCTAAATACGATTTTGATGTTGTTCCTGAAACAGTAGAAAAACTTAGAAATTTAAAGGATGAATTAAATACTTTGACAAAAGAAAGAGTATTTGTTGAACTTAGGAAGGCTTTAGGTACTGATACTCCTTCTAAATTCTTTAGAGTGCTTAAAGAGGCAAATATATTAGATGTACATTTTAAAGAAATAAACGACTTGGTAGGTGTTCCTCAACCTGAAAAATATCATCCAGAAGGGGATGTATTTGAACATACTATGATGGTACTTGATAAAGTTGCATCTAAAACACCAGATGAAAGTGTTAGATTTGCAGCTCTAGTACATGATTTTGGTAAAGTAAAAACCCCTAAAGATATTCTTCCAAGACATATTGGACATGATGAGGTAGCAGAAGAACCAATAAAAAATTTGTGTAATAGAATAAAACTTCCTAATGTTTGGAAGAAAAAAGGAATAGAAACTGCTAGTATGCATATGATAGCTGCTATTTGTAAGGATATGAAACCATATAAGCAGGCAATATTTTTTAATAAAGTTAATAGATCAAGTATAGGATTGGATGATTTAGAGTTAATTGTTAATGCAGATGATATGACCAATTCAAAAGAAGTAAAATTTGCAGATATAGCAAAAGAAACTTTAAATAAAGTAAATGGTACAACCCTAATGGATAAAGGTATAACTTTTGAGGAATGTGGTAAGGAAAAATTTATTCATCTACTTTTGGAAGAACAAGCAAAGGTTATATCACAACTTGAAAGACAAGAAAAAAATAATATTGAAATATAACAAAAAAATAAAAATAAAAAAGCAAATTAGAAAATAATTCTAGTTTGTTTTTTTTATTTATTATTTAGCGTTTTGACGTCTTTTTTTGTATTGAAAAATAAGTATATATATAATATAATTTTTATAATAAGAGGTAAATATATGGAAAATGAGATTCAAGAATATCTAAATATGGTAAAAGAAAATGGTATATTATTAAAAGATGTACCAGTAGAAGTAAGAAGATTGCATCCAGAGATATGTTTAGAGGCGGTAAGAAATAATAGTGAGGCTTTAGAGTATGTGCCAAAAGAGGTGCAAATAACAAATTCAGAAATATGTTTAGAGGCAGTAAAGAAAAATGGATGGAATTTAGAATTTGTAACAGAAGAAGTGCAAATGTCGCATCCAGAGATATGTTTAGAAGCAGTAAAGAAAGATGGATGGAATTTAGAATATGTAACAGAAGAAGTACAAATGTCGCATCCAGAGATATGTCTAGAGGCGGTAAAAAATAATGGTAAAACAATACAATGTGTAATAGAAGAAGTGAAAATATCAAATATAGAGATATATTTAGAGGCAGCGAAAAGAAGTAGTGCTGCATTACAATATATACCAGAAGAAGTAAAAATATCACATCCAGAAATGTGCCTAGAGGCAGTGAAAAAAAATGGGTTGGCATTACAATATATACCAAAAAAAGTACAAATATCATATCCAGAAATATTTATGGAGGCAGTAAAGAAAGATGTATCTGGTGATGTGTTAAGATATGTGCCTGAAGAGATACAAATTGCACATCTAGATATATGTCTAGAGGCAGTGAAAAAAAATTATGGATTGGCGTTAAAATATATATCAGAAAAAGTACAGAGGTTACATCCAGAAATATGTCTAGAGGCAGTAAAAAAACATGGTACAAGATTAGAATATGTTTCTAAGGAAGTACAGATGTCACATCCAGAGATATGTTTAGAGGCGGTAAAAACTAAGGGTAATTTGTTACAATATGTATCAGATGAAGCAAAAATATCACATCCAGAGATATGTAGAGAGGCAGTAAAGCAATTTTGTGGAGCGTTATACTATGTGCCAGAAGAAGTGCAGATGAAATATCCAGAAATGTGTATGGAGGCAGTAAAGCAATCTCATGACACAATAAAATATGTGTCAGAAAAAGTACAAATATCACAACCAGAAATATGTATAGAAGCAGTAAGAAGAAATAGATTGGCATTAAAAGATATTTCAGAAAATGTACAAAACTTACATCCAGAAATATGCATTGAGGCAATAAAACAAGACATATATGCTTATACATATATAAATAAAAATGCAAGAGAAAATGAAGAAATAAAAAAATATATGTTTGAAGATATAGAAAGAATAGATAAGATAAAAAAGAAGAAATTTTTTATTTCAATATATGATGAATACGACTATGAAGAATTAGATAATAATATTGATGTGAATATACAGTTAGATATATATTATCATAAGATAATAAAATCATTAGGAATGGATGAATTAGAAAGGTTTGTAAATATACCAGAATTAACAGAAGATGAAATACAAGAGTATCAATTACAATATGACGAAAAGTTTAATAGGTGGTTTGAGAAAAATTATATATTAAAAGGAGATACAAAAGCATTAATAGAATTATTTAGAAATATAGATTTAAAAGGATATGAACAAAAAGGAAAAAATATAAGATTTGAAATATATAAAAATATAAATAAAGAATTAGAAGGAAAAGAAGAAAAAAGTATAAAAGAAATACTAAGAAAATCAATGGAAGACGCAGGAATAGAAATGAAGCAAGGAACACTAGAAAAATATGAAACAAAGAAAAATCAAATAGTAGGAGATTTAATAGATGAAAGATATGATAAAGTAAGAGAAGAAATAGAAAGAAGAATAGAAGGAGAAATAACAACAGAAATAAAACCAATAAAAAGAATAATAGAAAAAGAGATAAAGAAAAATGGAATAAAAAATGAAGGAAGAATAGAAGTAGAAGAAGTAATAATTAGTTTAAGTGAAGAATTACAAAGAAAAAATGAAAACAGAAGAGCATATTATTCACCTCATATAACAAACCAAAGAGAAAAAATAGAGAAAATAGCAAGAGAAATATTAGAAGATGAAAAAGTAGAAGAAGTAATGTCAAAGTCAGTAACAAAAATATTAAAAGAGGGAAAAGAAAGTATAGGACAAGGTTGGATAAGAAAGATACAAAATATACCAACAAGAATAAGTAAAGAAAAATATGAAGAAATAAAAGAAAGATTAGGAATAGAAATAGAAGCAGAGTATAAAACAGTATTAAAAGAAGGAGTAAGTGAAAGATTAGCATATGAGTTGTTAGCAGAAAATCAAATACCAGGAGTATTAACATTTAATCAGTTAGAAATAATGTTTGATGGAATGAAAGAGCCATATTCACAAAAATTTAGAGAATATTACAAACAACATAGAGAAGAAATATTAAGCAAACCAGAGGCATATTCAAAACTATCACAAATGCATAATAATTTTGATGATTTAATAGATGATCCAAAAATAAAAAATAGATATAATGCAGGAAAATTAGATGTAGAATCATTATTAAAAGTATTAGCAGAAAAAAAATATGATAATGTAGAAAGAGATAATAAAAGACTAGCAGAGCTAGCAGCAAAATCAGGATTAACTCAAGAAGAATTTGACGCTGCTCAAAGGGTATGGAAGATAACTAAAAAAAGAGAAGGAAGTGCAATACCACAAGTAGAGGTAACAAAGAAAAAGTATAGAGGAAGAATGTTAAGAGCAGATGATGAGTTAAATTTATTTGTAGGAAATATAACAACATGTTGTCAGTGCTTTGGAAATGTAGGAGAAGGAGCAATGATGCATTCTGCAACAGAGAATAATGGAGGAGTATTTGTAATAGAAGAAATAGGAGAAAAAGGAGAAGTAAAAAATGTAATAGGACAATCATGGACGTGGAGAAATAATGGAAGAATATGTTTTGATAATATAGAAATAACAGAAAGTGTAAAGAGTAGACTAGAAAAAGAGGAACAAGAAGAAATATTAGAAATATATAAAGAAGCAGGAAAGAATGCAATAGAAATAGATGAAAAAATGATGTCAAAATTATTAAAAGAAGGAAAAATAAGTCAAGAAGTATATGATGAAGTAGTATTAAAAGAAGTAACAGTAGGATTAAATCAATATAATGATTTAGATGCATTAGTTTCAAGGTTAAAATCAGGAGAATTAAAGGAAAGTGAAGAAATAATATTACCAAAAGAAAAAGATAAAGAATATGAAGGATATGACAGGAAAAGGCCATGGATAGATTCAAGAGAAAAACAAGTAATATTATCAGAAATACCAGTGGAAAAAAGAAAAGAAATAGAAGAAAGAAGAAGTAAGAGAAAAGAAGAAAAGGAATATGAAGTACCATATAAATACAAAAATGTAAGTGAAGTAAAAGAATATAAAGGAAATGAAATAATACCAGAAGATATAGCAAAAATAAAGGATGTAGAAAAGACAGTGTATAGAAAAGAGCAACAAATGTTACAAGAATGTGAAACAATATATGATGTTGCAGAAAAATATGAATTAGATCCAGAAAAAATAGAATTAAAAATGAGTAAAGATGAAGGCTGGTATATGATAGGTGAAGAAAATGAAGAAGAATATTACATAGCAGATTTAGCAATGATAGGAGGAGTAAATTCACAAAAGAATGGAGAAATAAAAACAGATGCAAAAATATCAACATTTGAGATGGCAGAAAAAGTGTATGAAAAAATGTTAGAGATGGGAGAAAAAGGAAAAACAATAAGAATGGAAGCAACAAGAGATACATCATATATAAATTTAGGAAGAGCAAAGGAAAAAGGATTAATAGAAGTAATAGAGGATAAAGAAGCAAAATTTGAAGATAGTGAAATAGATATGAACAATATGGTAATAAAACCAAATGTAGAGAAGTTAAGAAAAGAATTAGAAAAGATAAAAGAAATGTTAAAGAAATTAAAAGAAAGAGAAAAAATGAAAATAAAACCAAATATTGAAGGTGAGGTAAGATAGTATTATGATGGAAAAAGAGTATAGTAAAGCGAAAAAGGTATATGAAGAGTATAACTTAAATTCAAAATACAATCTAACAGAAAATATTTTAAAATATATAAAACAAAGAATAGAAGCAAATAAAGAAGAAATACAAAAATTAATGGAAGTATTTAAAAGAAAAATTAGTTATGAAGATATAAAAAATGAAATAGAAAAAGAAATAGAAGAAGGAATGGAATATAAAAAACAAGTAAATATAAAAAAGAGAGAAGATGGATTTGTAAGTGCAGAATATATGGTATCAATAGGAATAGTAGGATTAGAATGCTATGATGTCAAAGAAAGTGTAAAATATATGATAAGAGCAGTAAAGACAAGAAATGCATTAATAATATCAGATATAGAATATGAAGAAAATGATGATAAACATTTAATAGCATATATAATAAATGAGGCGATAAAAAAATATGAAATGACAGAAGATTTAATACAAATAATACCATATGAAGAATGTGATTATGAAAAATGTGATAAGGTAATATGTACATACGACAAGAAAAACAAAAGTCAAAAAGAAGAAACAAATAAAATGTATGTATATGTAGAAGAAGAAGAACTAAGAAAAGAAGCAGAAGAAGAATATAATATTGAAAAAGAAAAAGGAAAAGAAATAGAGTTAGTAGATGGAGAAATGGATGAAGTAATAGAAAAATTAAATGAGAAAATAAATTATGGAGTAGTTATATATACAAAAGATCCAAAGAAAGGATATAAGTTTATAAATTTAGTAAGAAGTAAAAATGTATTTATAAATGCAACATTGTTAAATGCAGAGAATATAAAAAAGTCAGATAATGAACTGTTAATGAATAAAAAAATAATGTATGAATTAAAAGATATACTTTCATAAAAAATGAACTGGTTGAGTTTTCAATCAGTTCTTTTAGTTGAAAAAAGTTTTAAAACTATATATAATTATAATAATTGAGGAGAAAAAATGAAAGAAAGATTAATAAAAAAAAGAGGAATAACTCTTATGATGCTTGCTATAACAATAATTATACTTGTAATTTTAGCATCTACTATAATAATTTCAAGTAATACTATATTAAATGATACATTAAAAAAAGATTTTGGAAAGGAAATATATTCTATTCAAAAACTTGTAGAAAATTATTATCACTTAAATGATGAATATCCAATATTAGAAGAATATGTATTAGATTTAGCTGATATAGAGGAAGAATATAGATTTGAATTTCAAAAAGAAAATATTACTAACAATATGATAACGTTATATATTATAGATTTAGAAAAATGTGATGTTTCTGAAATAAAAAGGGGTAATAGGAAAAATAAAAAGGATATTTATGTATTATCAAAAGATACAGGTATAGTATATTATATTGATGGTGTAAATTTTGAAAATATGAAATATTATACTCTAACAGAAGATTTAAAAAATGAAATTGGGTTATAAGAGGTGAAAATATGAAACACGGAATATCCCTTGTATCATTGATGGTTACTATTGTAATAATGGTTATACTAGCATCTAGTGTTACAATATCTGCATTTTCAAGCATAAATAATTCAAGGAAGATAACTTTTGCAACAGAAATATCTTTAATACAAGAAGCAATAGCTAATTATTATATAAAAAATAATAGCCTACCTATATCAGAAAAAGTTGAAAAAAATATTTTAGGAAATGAAGAACAATTTAAAAATGAAAAAATACAAGAAGGTATTGTAATATTATATAAAATTGATTTACAAAAATTAGGAAATTTTGATTTAGTATATGGCAAAGAAAAATCAAAAGATGATATATATGCAGTATCAAAAGATACAAACATAGTATATTATGTTGCAGGAATAAGTATTGGTGAAAATGTATATTACACCTTAACTGATGAATTAAAAAATACTATTAGATATACAGAAAATAACATAAATGATGGTATTATATTTACAAAATCTGAAAATAATTGGACAAACAAAAATATTAATTTAGAGGTTTTAGTACCAAATACATTTTCAGATATAATGATAAATGTTTATCAAAATGGTGAAAATGTAAATACTATATCTGATTTTGAAAATAATGGAAATTACAATAAATATATAGTAAAGCAAAGTGGAAATTATAGCGTTAGTGTTAAGTATAAAGTATCAGAACAGAAAAAAGAAATATCATATAATGTTTCAAATTATGATGATATTGCACCTACGTTTAAAGTATCAGATAAAAAAATATTAAGAAATGAAGATCAAGAAATATCATATATTACGTTATATGATATAGTAGAAAATTCCAGTGATATAGCAAAATTAAAATATTCCACTTCATATATTGCTGAAGATGAAATTAACTCATATTTTCAAGTTAATGGAATTAGTGTAGAAAACAATATCATAAACTTTAATAATGATGATGAATATATAACTATATATATTGAAGATCAAGCATCAAATTATAATTACCAAATAATAAAGTTAAAATAAAAAGAAGAGAGGAGAATCAAATGAGCATTGAACGAAAATTTGGAATAAGTCTTGCGTCAGTTTTAATAGCAACTGTTATTATAATGATATTTGCAACAACTATTACAATATCTGTAAATGGTGTAATGCAAAATGCAAACAAAATGTCTTTTGCAAATGAAATAAATAGCATTCAAATGTCAGTTGATTCATACTATATTGCAAATAAAGAATATCCAGTAACAAATGAAAATATCTTAATAGATGTATCTACAATTTCAAATATTGAAGACTTTAAAGAAGAAAATATTATAGAAGAAAAAATAATACTTAGTAAAATAGATTATGAAAAAATTAATTTTATAACTCTAAAATATGGCAATAACTCATCTGAAAATGATATATATGCTATATCACAAGATACAGGAAAAGTATATTATGTGGGTGGGTTTAAAGTAGGAAATAATATTTATTTTACTTTAACAGATGAATTAAAAAATATTATAACTTCTAAAAATAATGATGAAAAGAATATGCCAATAATATTTTCAAAATCAGAAGAAAGCTATACTAATAAAGAAATAACAGTAACAGTAAAAGTACCAAAAACATATAAAGATATAATTGTTACTTGTAAAGACAAAGTATATGATTATACAGAAAAAGATGATTATTACATATATGAAATTAAAGATGATGAAAATTATGTAGTAAATGTTAATTATGTTGATAATGATGGTCAAAAGAACAAAGCGGAATATGAAGTAAAAAATTTTGATAATAATTCACCTACAATAGAAGTATCAGATAATATAGTGCTTTTAGAAGAATATAATGAAATTTATGGATATTATAATATAAATTGTAATGATGATTTAAGTGGGATAAAATATATCAAATATGAATACGGCAAGATAGAAAATAATGTGAGTGATTATTTTAAAACACAAGGAAATATAGTTACAGATAATAAAGTTATGGTAAAAAGAGGATATGAATATATAACTTTATATGTAGAAGATAATGCATCAAATTATGATGTTTTATACATAGATATATAATAAAAAAGACCATGTGTGTTAAGCATGGTCTATTTCTGTAACAAGAAAATCATATAGCTTATTTGCTAGTTTTCTTGCTTGGTAAACTTCTGATTGACTATATTTTGAAAAGATTTTTTGATAAAATACATAATATTTATCCGCCTTATTTAAAGCTATTTTAAAAGATGCAATTGAATCAAAAGATTTTTGATTTATTCTATCGTTTATTTTTGCAGATATTTTTTCATATTTTTTTATTGCTCTATTAAGAATTATATTATATACAAGCTTATATAACATTAGTGTAAATAATATTAGAAACAAAAATACTATTTTTTTATCGTATATTCCTTCAAAACGTGGAGTTAAAAATTTAAAAACTTGCAATTCAATTATAACAAGAAGAACAAAACTAAAGATTAGTGGAAATCTTCCATCTAACCGAATTTTAATTTTGAGCATAAAGTCTCCTCCTTAATTTATGAATATAATTTATTCAATACACCTCTAGCTATGCTAGATTTAAAAATTTAACAGCAATATTATATCATATATTCATTTTTATGTCAATTATTGACCATTATGGTATAATGTTATAAAAATTCTAAAAATTTGTTATCTATTAAAAATATAATTCGTTATATAGTGTGTAAAGTGTTTAAAAGTTATGGGAGGGTGAAATGAGCATTGAATATTTAGTAGAAAAATATGGTAAGCTAGTGTATAAAATATGTTATGATATGCTTGAAAATCCCTTGGATGCAGAAGATATAACACAAGAAGTATATATAAATTTATACTCAAGTTTATATAAATATAAAGATTTAAAAGAAAATGAAATAAAAAATTTAATTTGTAAAATAGCTTTAAATAAATGTAAAGACTATTATAGAAGTAAGGCTTCAAAATTAGAAAGAATAAGTACAAACGATACTATAATACTAGAAAATTATATAGAAGAAAATGGAATAGAGCAAGAAATAATAAGAAATGACGAAAACAATAATATAAAGAAAATAATATTGGGTTTAAAAGAGCCTTATAGAAAAATATTATATTATTATTATATAGATGAATATTCATTAGATAATATTGCACGCAAAATAGGTGTTACAAAAGGCACTTTAAAAATGCAAATTTATAGAGGAAAAAAGATTTTAAAAGAAGAACTTGAGAGGAGGAAGTTACTATGATAAATGAAAAAATAAATAAAATTGATGAGTTACTAAATGATGATAAAATTTTAGAAGAATATATAAATAATACTTATGATAGTACTTTTAATACTCCACCAGGTTTAGAAAACAGAATTTTAAATGGGGTATATTCAAAAAATATTAAGAAAACAAATATATTTTTTGATATATTAAAAATTGCAGCTTGTACAATAATTGCTATATATTTATGGAACGTTACTTTATCTGAAAATATAAGTTATGCAACAGATGATGAAAAAAAGTTTGTATGTGATAGTACGGAAGCTCAAGATGATACAGAAGATGTTAATGTTAATAAGGTCAAAAGTGTTATAGATGATATAAATAGTTATTTTATAACACCATTTAGTATTAGAGGAGGAGAGAATCAATGAAGAAAAATTTATTTTTAACACTATGTTTTAGTATGATACCAGGTGCAGGTCAAATGTATCAAGGATATATGAAAAGAGGAGGCTCTTTGCTAATTGTTTTAATAATTCTTGCAATGATTGCTGTTGCAACAAGCCCAATCATGTTAATACCTATGCTTGGATTATTTGCATTTAGTTTTTTTGATACTTTTAATTTAAGAAATAATATAGGTACACCTAAAGAAATAGAAGATAATTATATATGGTGTAGTAAAGATATTTTTGATTCTAACATTAAATTTAATATGAATAAAAGGCATGTATTACTTGGTATAGTATCAATATTATTTGGTGCATATATATTACTAAATTCAGTAATATATGACCTATCATATAACATACCAGTATTAAAATTACCAACAAGACTACTTGCAAATTATTTACCACAAATTATTATAGCATTTATTTGTATTTATATAGGTACAAAGTTTATATCAAAAAAGGATAAATAGAGGTGAGAATATGGAAGATACAGTAAAAGTAAAAAAGATAGGAAGACTAACTTTTGGAATTTCATTTATAATAGTTGGAATAGCAATATTAATACAACTATTTGTAAAACAAGATATATTTAAATATGTTATGACAATGTGGCCTGTAATATTTATATTACTTGGAATAGAAATATTATATTATTCATATAAAAAAGATATTGAAATAAAATATGATGTATTAGGTATACTTTTTACATTTTTATTAATAATATTTGGAAGCATTTTTAGTATTATAAATTTAGGCATTATAAAAATTACAGAAAATGAATTCTTTTTAAGTAGTGCACCAGAACAAGTATATAAATATAAATTCTATGTTGAAAATATAGATTTAAAAGTTTTAAATATGTCAGATGAAAAAATAAATTTAACTATAAAAGAAGAAGAAAATTTAGATGCAACATATGTTGAAATAAAATCTATTACAAAAGAAGATGCAATAAATAATTTAAAAGAATTAACTGAAGATAGAAGTGTATATAATTTTATATCAATTGAAAATAATGATGACAATATGATAAAAATATTTAATTACCCATATTGGGTTGAAAGACTAGATATTACTGTTTACACAAATAAAAAAGATAAAATAAAATGTGACGGTAATATAAAAATTAATTGAATGCCATCCCATAATATAAACACATAGTAAAAGTAAGTAGTTTAATTGCTACTTACTTTTACTACATTAAAGCCATAATTTTTAGCTTTATTAATACAATCTTGATTATTAAAATGCATACAGTATATTTTATTTCTATATTCTTGTGGAATAGTGGCAGCAAGTAAATCAACATTTAGATGAACAGGTAGAGAAGATGTATTTGTATCTACAAATATTTTATCAATTTTATCAATTCTTGTAAGTAAATTTTTTAATACAGATATATCATTTGTATCACCTGTATAAAATATTTCTCCATCATCAGTATCAAAAATACAAGCATAACTTATAAGTTGTGTGCAATGTGTAATTTCTTGATATCTAACTTTCTTAAAAGAACTAAATTTATTGTCTAAAAAGTCTGGTGTTTCTATATAGTACATATGCTCCTCTAGTCCAAAAATTCTAAGTAGTGTTTTTATATCTTCTTTTATTTTACTGTTATAATCTAATATAATATGTATCTTTTTATTTAATGATAAATAATAATAATTAGCAAGTGTACCAACACTTCCAATATGATCGGAATGAGTATGAGTTACAAGAAGATATATATTATCTACTCCATCAAGTAAGTTATACATATTTAGTCTTTCATAAACTGTTTCACCACAATCTATTAAAAGCAAAGAATTTCCCTC
This sequence comes from uncultured Clostridia bacterium, assembly GCA_947625855.1. Lineage (GTDB taxonomy): Bacteria > Bacillota > Clostridia > TANB77 > CAG-465 > CAG-465. The sequence continues at coordinate 19,511 of CANQPW010000016.1, forward strand.
TTTTATATAACAAGCATTATTTCCTTGCAATACATTAAATGCAGAGCCTATCCCTAAAAAATTAAGATTCATAATCATCACCAAAAACATTATATCAAAATTTAAAAAAAATACAAGATTTGCATTTTAATGTATAAATTTCATATTTTTTAGGATAAAATATATTATTTTAAAATATATAATAATTATATTGACAAAAAAATATATTTATGATAATATATGAACAAGTGAATACATTTTCATTTGAAAGGAGGCTAAAATATGAAGGAATATGAAGGTGAATATAGAATAATTCATGAAAGTAATAATATAAATGAGGTGCTTGAACATATACCAAGTGATGAGAAGTTAAATAGAATATCAGAGGTATTTAAAATATTAGGTGATACAACAAGAATAAAGATTATGTATAGTATATTAAAAACAGAATTGTGTGTATGTGATATTGCTGAGGCAATTGATATGACACCATCTGCTGTATCACATCAACTTAGAAATTTAAAACAATTAAGACTTGTAAGTTCAAGAAGATCAGGTAAAGAAATATATTATTCACTTGCAGATGAACATGTAGAAGAATTATTTGATGTTGCATTAGAACATATAGAGGAGGAAAAGTAATATATGGAAGAAAATCATGTATATGAAGAAGATTTACATGAGATGAAAGATGCAAGTATATTAGAGCATATATTAACTTTAATAGGAATAATAGTTTTTGTAATAGCAATATTTTTAAATAATAATATATCTTTTTATTTATATTTATTAAGTTATGTAACTATTGGATATAAAATATTTTTTCGTGCAATAAGTAAATTATTTAGAAAAGATATGTTTGATGAAAATTTTATTATGACTGTTGCTACAATAGGAGCAATTATAATTGGAGAATATAAAGAGGCAATAGCTGTACTTTTATTTTATAAAATAGGTGAGTTTTTACAAGATAAAGCAATAGATAATTCTAAAAAGAAGATAAAAGCAGTCCTTGATATAAGAGCAGAGTATGCAAATGTAAAAAGAGAAAATGGTATTGAAAAAGTAAATCCAAAAGATGTTGCAATAGGTGATATTTTTGTGGTAAAAAATGGTGAAAAAATACCTCTTGATGGTATAGTAGTTAGTGGTAATACACAACTTAATATGTCTGCTTTAAATGGTGAGAGCATTCCAAAAGAAGTAAAAGAAAAAGATGAAGTCTTATCTGGTGCTGTAAATATTGGTGGTGTAATTGAGGTAAAGGCAACATCTACTTTTGAAAATTCAACTGTATCAAAAATAATAGAACTTATTGAAAATGCAAATTCAAAAAAATCAAAAGTAGAAAATTTTATAACTAGGTTTGCTAAAATTTATACTCCAATAGTTGTAGTATTAGCACTTCTAATTCTTGTAATATTGCCATTAATTTTCCATTTAGATTTTTCAGATGCATTATTTAGAGCATGTACTTTTTTAGTTGTATCTTGTCCTTGTGCTTTAGTTATATCTGTGCCTTTAGGTTTTTTTGTAGGTATTGGTAGTTGTAGTAAAAATGGAATATTGATAAAAGGAAGTAATTATTTAGATTTATTAGATAGTGCAAATGCTATTGTGTTTGATAAAACTGGAACATTAACAAAAGGTGTTTTTAAAGTTACAAAAGTTGTAAGTTTAAGTAGTGAATATACAGAAAAGCAAATACTTAATTGTATAGCTCATTTAGAATATTATTCTAATCATTATATTGCAAAATCTATTTTAGATTATTTTAAAGAAGAATTAGATTTAAAAAGAGTGACTGATTATCAAGAAATATCTGGTTATGGAATAAATGCAACATTAGATGGAAAACAAGTTTTTTGTGGTAATAAAAAACTTATGGAAATGGAAAAAATAAAATTGCCAAAACTCACTTATGATGGAACTTTAATATATTTTGCCGTTGATAAAAAAATTGTTGGATTTGTTGTATTATCAGATGAAATAAAAGAAGAAAGTTTAAATATAGTATCAGACCTTGGAAAAATTGGTAAATATGAAGTATATATGCTTACAGGCGATAATGGTAGTGTAGCAGAAAGTACAGCTAAAAAATTAAATATTGACAATGTATTTTCTAATCTTTTACCACAGGAAAAAGCAAAGATTTTAGAGGATATTAAAAAATCTTCTGATAGAGTTATTTATATTGGTGATGGTATAAATGATAGTCCTGTACTTGCACTTGCAGACGTTGGTGTTTCAATGGGAAAAGGCTCAGATATTGCAATAGAGACCTCAGATATGGTACTTATGACAGACAGTCCAACAAAGATAGTTGATGCTATAAAAATTGCAAGAAAAACAAAAAGAATAGTAAAAGAAAATATAACATTTGCAATTTTTGTTAAAATTTTATTCTTAATACTTAGTGGATTTGGAATTGTTGGAATGTGGTTTGCAGTATTTGCTGATGTAGGTGTAGCATTTATATGTATACTTAATTCTTTAAGAATATTTAGATATAGAAAATAAAAAGAAAAAGGATAAAATAAAAAAGAAAAATTAATAAAAAAATAAAATAATAAAAAAAGTAAAAAAATAAAAAATAATACTCTATACTTTAATGTAGAGTATTATTTTTTCACAGGCGTCATATGCGGATATATAATTTTTAATCTTTCATCGTTATAATTTGTATCAAAAAAAACTCTTATTATATTATTTGCTGGAATGTTTTCTCTTCTTTCTTGTTGTCTTAGTAATGCACAAGATGTAAATATTATATCAATTGATACTATAACAGCAAGAATTACTGTTAAATTTTTACCAATTTTATTTGGTATACTTTCTATTTTAGCTGATATAAATGGGTATATAAACCTAACCCATAAAACACCTAATACTCCCCAAAATATACAGTAAATGAGGCTAGTTCTACCAAATATACCAAGTGTATCTTTATAATATTTCCATGAGATTGTACCAAAAACGCATTCTTGAAAGAAACTACAAATCCATTCAAAAACTCCTCCAGTAATCATACAACCTAAAAAAATAAATAAATTACTTTTCTTTTCAAATTTTATAAATAGCAGTGATATTATAACTGCACCAAATCCATATACTGGATTTAGAGGCTCTAGTATTAATGCAGTTCTACTTTCAAAAAATCCATTTGTTACTCTACACCATATAGTCTCAACTATTACTCCAAATAGACATCCTAAATAAAATATCCAAAAAAATTTGTAAAAGTTAAAACCTTGTGCAAAGGAAGCCTCTTTTCTTGTAGTATCCATGCTAGATATTTTAGTATTTGATGCTACATTATTATTCATATAATCTCCCTTATGATATACTAATATTTTATATTATAATATGACAAAAAACAATATAGATTGACAAATAATGACCAAATATTTTGTTTGACTTAGTAAAATAAAGATGGTATAATGAAAATGATTTATATTTTAATGAAAGGAGAATTCCTAAATGTATAGCACTATCATCAAAGATAGAGTAGAAAAACTTGAGGCAGAATATACATTTGAAGAAATATCATATGTATATGAAAAATTACGCCATCATGCATCACTTAGACCTGGTATTGCAAGACAAATTAAGCAATTAGATGAAGAAACTATTATAAACGAAATATCTAAGAAACTTGCTGAAAAATATGCAGCAACAGAAGAATTTTTTAGAAGTTTTAGAGAACCTGCTAAAGATATGCTTCTTATTTTAAAAAAGTCAGGTAAAAATTTATCTTTTGAAGAATTAATTAGCAATTTAGTACCAGAAGATATTGATTATGAGTGTAGAAATATAACAATGAGACTTTTTAAAGCTTATGTATAATGCCTATTTGGACCTATAATAAATGGTAAAATAATATATACCAAAATTATAGGTCTATTTTTATTGTATAAAAACAAATTATAATTAATAAATTTTAATTTGTTTTTTTAATATATTATTGCATATAAAATATTAAAAATGTATACTTATAATATAAAAAATAAAAATAAAAAGTTTAATAATTTTTTAAGATATGAATATGAGGTTGATATATGAAGTAGTAAATTTTGTTAATTTATTAAAAAATAAGGAGGAAATCTAAATGTTTAAAAAAAGGTTGCGGATTATAATTAGTGTATTTTTAATGGCTTTAGTAAGTATTGCTTGTGCTAGTAAAGATAATAGTGCTTCAAGTGAAAGTATAGATTTAATTACCGGAACATTAGATTTAACAAATTTAGATGAAAGTAGTAATCCATTAGTAGGAGTAAAATTTGAAATATTAAATGAAGATAAAGAGGTAATAAATACTGTAATAACAGATGAAAAAGGTAAGATAGAATTAAATGGGTTATCATTTGGAACTTATTATTATAAAGAAAAGGAAGTTCCAGCAAATGTAATTATGGATACAAATGAATACGCTTTTAGATTAACAGAAATAACTAATGTTGTAACAAGAATTGTAGTAAATGAATATGCTAAGGGTAAACTAGAAATATTAAATTTAGATGAAAACAAAAATCCATTATCTGGGGTAAAGTTTGAAATATTAGATGAGGATAAGGAAGTTGTAGATACAATAGTAACAAATGAAGATGGAAAAGCAGAATATATAAATAAGTTATTTAAAACATATTATTATAGAGAAGCAGAAGTGCCATCAAATATAGTTATGGATGTAAATGAATATACTTTTAGATTAACAGATAATACTAACGTTGTAACAAGAATGGTTGTAAATAAAATAGCTAGAGGAAAATTGGAAATATTAAAAATTGATGAAAATAGTAATCCAATACCTGAGGTAAAATTTGAAATATTAAATGAAAATAAAGAGGTTGTAGATACAATAATAACTGATGAAAATGGAAAAGCAAAATCAAAAGAACTATTATATGGAACATATTATTATAAAGAGATAGAGGAACAATCAGATATAACTAGCGATGAAGTTATATATATCTTTAAAGTTACTGAAAACGATCAAGTAGTAAAGAAAGTAGTAGGTGATATTTCAGAAAAAGGAACTCTTAAAATAATAGTTGTTGATGAAAATAGTAATCCAATATCTGATGTAGAACTTGAAATATTAAATGAAAATGAAGAGATTGTAGATACGATAGTAACAGATGAAGAAGGAAAAGCAGAATCCAAATTTTTAGTATTTGGAACATATTATTATAGGGAGGTAAAAGCTCCATTAAACGTATTTTTTGATACTTCTAAGCAAAAGTTTACTATAAATGAAAGTACAAGAACATTTAAAAGGATAATTATAAATTATATATTAGATAATAGCTATAATGCAATATTAGTATAAGTAATATATATAACAAAATGTCTGATTAAAAAGATACATTATAAATGTTAATTTAACATTTATAATGTATTTTTTCTTGCTTTATTTTTTAGTTTTATGATATTATATATATTAGGAGGTGCGCCAGTTCGGTGTACAATATCTAGTTTGATGCAAGTTCAAACCTAGAAAGACCTAGCAAGTCACTAG
>CANQPW010000017.1 GCA_947625855.1 uncultured Clostridia bacterium
GCACCAGTAGGACCAATATCACCAGTAGGACCAATATCACCAGTAGGACCAGTAGCACCAGTAGGACCAATATCACCAGTAGGACCAGTAGCACCAGTAGGACCAGTAGCACCAGTAGGACCAATATCACCAGTAGGACCAATATCACCAGTAGGACCAGTAGCACCAGTAGGACCAATATCACCAGTAGGACCAGTAGCACCAGTAGGACCAGTAGCACCAGTAGGACCAATATCACCAGTAGGACCAATATCACCAGTAGGACCAGTAGCACCAGTAGGACCAATATCACCCGCAGGACCAGTAACACCAGTAGGACCAGTAACACCAGTAGGACCAGTAACACCAGTAGGTCCAGTAGCACCAGTAACACCAGTAGCACCAACGCCAGCAGGACCAGTTGGACCAGTAGGTCCAATTAGACCTATACCTGGAATACCTTGAGGACCGGTAGGTCCAATAGGTCCTTGTAAACCTTGTATACCTTGAACACCTTGAGGTCCAGTAGAACCAGTAGCTCCAGTGGCACCAGTAGGTCCAGTAGGACCTTGAATACCTTGGAATCCCTGAGGACCTTGAGGTCCAGTAGGACCAATAAATCCACGAGGACCAGTAGGTCCAGTAGGGCCTCTACGACATATAACCGGATTACAACAATTAGTTGGATCAGTATTAAAATTACAATTTTGATTGCAGTCGTAATTATTCATTTTTATTCCTCCTTTGAGTAATTACAGAGCTTTTAGCTCTACAATATTATATTGAAACCATTTTAATATGTGATTATCTAATTATAATTTTTGAAAAAATCTTTATTATATAGGTAAGATGAACTACTAGGTTTTATTTTACCTGCCATTTCATTATATTTTATTGCATTTTTTATATCACCGATTTTATAATAACATACACAAAGATTAATGTATGGAATATAGTCTTTATAATCGGGTTCAAAAAAGCCACCATTTTTTAAATCCATATCAAGTGTAGTAGCAAGTTTATACCAGTATATTGCTTGAGGTATTTTTTCATATTTTAGAAAATAATTTCCTATATAACAGCAGGTTTGACTTCTAGGAATATCAAATTCAAAAGACTTAAACAAAACTCGTATTTCATTTTCTTTATCATTTAATTTTGCATAACAGCTACTTAAATCTAGTAAGGCACTTATAGTGTTTTCAGTCCATTTATCAGGAGAAAGTAAAAATTCATTAAACATATTAATTGCCTTATTATATTCTTCGTTATAAAATAATTCTCTTGCATAATAAAATTTTTGACGAGCATCCAAGACTTCATTTTCTTTAATCATAGTTTCAAAAATTCTTAAATTTCTTTTAGGATCATTTTGATGTATTTTTTTATGTGTGATAGCAATATCTGAATAAAGTAAGTTTCCAATTGGTTCTATTGCTTCATGAATTCTACCAATCCATTTATAATTTTTGTTATTTTTAATAATTCTTTCCCTATAATATGATAAAGTAGTATTACCATCACTATCTTCACCGCAATTGTACTTTAGCATTACTATATCTATGTTTTGATTAATACTTTCTTTTAATTTTTTTAATTTTTCTCTATCTTTTGGTAAAATAACATCATCTGCATCAAGCCACATAATATAGTCTTTAGTAGCTTTAGAAAAAGAATAGTTACGAGCCTTTGAAAAATCATCTATCCATTTAAAATAATATACTTTATCTGTAAATTCTTTTGCAATTTTTTTAGTATTGTCAGAAGATCCGGTATCAACTATAACAATCTCATCTACTATATCTGATACAGATTGAAGACATCTTCTTAAAACATCTTCTTCATTTTTAACTATCATACACAAACTTATTGTTGCCATAAAATCCCTCCATTATATAGTAGTATATGGTGATAAAAAATAAATGTTATTTATTATGACAAAATTAGACATAAAAAAAAGAATGAGAAAAGTTTACTTTTAAAAAGTATATGTTAAAATAATAAAATGGAAAAAATACAAGAAAAACTATATAGCATTTATATGAAAAACAAAGGCTATATTCTATTTATAATAACATTAATGTTTTGTATTAGAATATCATATATGATATATGTATATGAATTTAAGTATAAAAGTGATGATAATGTTCAAAAGATGTATGTAGATATTATAGATATAGAAGAAAATACAGACACAAAGGTATCATACATAGTAAAATATGAATCAAATAAATTTATTTTAAATATTTATGAAAATAATATTGATGAAAAAAATAGTAAATTAAATAGGGGAGATAAAATAATTATTAGAGGAAAAATAGTAATACCTACAACTCTTAATAATCCATATGAGTTTAATTACAAAAGATATCTAAATTCTATAAATATAATTGGTACGATAACTGCGTATAAGGTAGAAAAAATAAATATTAATTTAAAAAAAGATTTTAATATTTTAAATAGATTTAAAGAAAAATTTAAAGAAAAAAATAATGTTTTAAGTAGTGATAAAAAAAGCTTACTAAATTTAATTATTTTAGGAGAAGATGAAAATGAAACAGAAGTAAAATCTTATTTTGAAGATACAGGAAGTAGTCATTTTTTATCCATATCAGGTACACATATAATATATTTTCTATATGTAATAGAATTGCTCATTTCAAACATCAGTAATAAAAGAAAAAATGTTATAAAAATAGTATTAATAGTGTTATTTAATATGATGGTAGGCTACCAAATATCTATGCTTAGAGCAAGTATTATGTATATAATATCTCAAAGTAAAATAAAAAATAGATACATTAGAATTTTAATATCTGCCTTAATAATAATATATATAAATCCATATTCAATATTTAGTCCATCTTTTATTTTTTCATATCTATCTGTTATTGGAATATTAATGTTATTTCCATTACTAAATAGTTATTTTTATATATTCATTATGAAGCTTTTTAAGATTAAATATATTGATGACAATATATTAAAAATTAACAAAATAAAAAAGATGTTTTTTAATGTAATAGTATATATTTTTAGGAATATATCTTTTGTTTTATCAATACAAATAATTACTTTACCTTTCCAAATGTATTATTTTTGTGAAATAAATTTTATATCAATAATTTCAAATATTTTTTTATCACCAATAATTGCAATTGAGTTAATAGTTGGCTTTTTATCTTTTTTTGTTATTTTTATTCCTTACATATCAGATATTTTAATTTATTCAAATGACATCATTTTATATATAATTCTTACTATTGTTAAATTCTTATCCAAAATGGAATTTTTAAAAGTATCAGTTATTAAGCCTGATTTAATTTCACTCCTTTTTTATTATATTATAATCTGTATAAATATATTTAAAAAATACATATATAAATTCTTTAACATATCTAAAGTAAAGAAGATAAAAAAAGCATTAAAAATAGTAACACTAATTTTAATTTTGTATATTATATCAATGTATATTTATGTTTTGTATTTTGAGGAATATGTGTATTTTTTTAATGTAGGGCAAGGAAATATGTCACTTATACATAGTAAAAATACAAATATTGTAATTGATTTAGGTTCAACAACTGAAAATATTGCAAGTAATATATTAATTAATTTCTTAAAAGCAAAAAACATTTCAAAAATAGACATGATAATAATTACACATATGCACAAGGACCATATGAATGGAGTAGAAGAGGTGATAAAAAATGTTAAAGTCTCTAAAATTTTATTTTCTAATTTTGAAGATAAAGGTAAAGATGAGGCTTCAAAATTTGAAAGGCTGGTTAAGGAAAAAGGTGTAGCAGTTGTAAACATTGCAAGTAAAGATAATATAATGTATAAAAATTTTGTAATAGATTTTTTATCTCCGCCAAAAAATAATATTATACTATCTGATGATATGCTAAATGCAAATAGCCTAACGTTTATAATCACAAAAAATGATTCAGATAATTATTTATTTTTGGGAGATGCTACAAAAGAAAGTGAAAAATATATGTTTGAAAAAGAAAATTATAGTGATGAAATATATTACAAGTTAAAAAACTTAAAAGCTGTGCAAATTGGACATCACGGCTCTAAAACATCTAGTTCAGATTTGTTATTTTTAAATATAAATCCATGTATTGCAATTATATCATCTAAAAAAAGTGTATATAATCATCCAAGTAAAGAAACAATAGATATTTTAAACAAATATAAATTTGATATAAGGATAACAGAAAAAGAAGGTGCAATAAAAATCAAATAATTTGTATAAAAACTAAAAATAGGTAAAGAATATGAATAAAAGGTGAGGTTATGGATATAGATATGAAATATAAAGTTTTATTTGGATTTTTAATTGTTTTGTTATTTGCAGGAGGAATATTTATAGGGTATAAAATAAATGATATGGATACAGAAACTAATAATGCTTTAGAAAATGAAGTAGTAAAGCCTGCTGAAGATGTTGAAATTTATGATAATAGTTCTGTTCAAACTTTTTCAAAAACTTATGATATTTTATTGGTATATGAAGATAATTATATTGACTGTGGAGAGACTGTTACAAAAAGTGAAACAATATATGGAACAACTTTAGATGAATTAAAAGAAAAAGAAAAATTAAAACAGCAAGAACAAGGAAAAGTTTATATGATAAAAGAAGAAGAAAATACTAAACTTGTATTTTCAAGGTATATAGCTCAAAACTGTCCAAATCATTTTAAAGCAATATTAGAAGATAATGTTATAAATATTTATCAAGTTATAACAGAAGACAAAGAAGAATTGTATAAAACATTAGATACTAAAGATAAACTTGTAAGAGATGATTTAAAAGAAGAATTAAAAGAAGGTGTATTTCTTAATTCTCATGAAGAATTAAATCTTTTTATAGAAGATTTAGAAAGTTAAAAATATCCTCACTTCATTTCGAAGTGAGGATTAAGTTTATTCATCTAGTGGAAAACCAAGCTTTTCTCGTAATTTTTTTATTTCATTAAAGCCAGTTACTCCAAGATATTTTTTGGATTTCAAATCTGCACTAGTTAAAGAAATAAATTTCTCAAAAGTTGAAATATTATATCTTAGTAGTACATTTCTTACTCGTGGAGATAGGTCTAAGAATTCTACGTCTTTTAAACCTAAAATATGACCTAAATTATATCTAAATTTTGTTCTAGCAGGTGAATTAGGTAATAGACCGTCATTATAAAATACTGACTTTTTTTGGGAATTTTGCTTTTTATAAATATTATTTAAAATGCTTTTTTCGTTTTCATTTAACTTTTCAAAAGCACAAATAACATCTTCTTTTTTTATAGCTCCTATCTTTTTTAATTCTTCATCAGAAAAACTAACTTTTAAAAGAAAATCAATTTCTTCTTGTTTTAGGTTAATATTCATTTGCTTAGTGGGCATCCAAGTGTACTTCTTAGATTTGCAATTTGAAGTGTACAGGTAGAGCCTATTCCTTTCATATTATTTAAACTTTCTTCCGTGATAGAAGTAAAATCACCATATGTTCTTATACCATAAAATACTAAAGTATTTTTAATATGATTATTAAGTGGCAAATATTTTACATCAAGCCAGCCTAATTGATAGTATAAATATGTCTTAAAAAGTTTTAATGCTTCTTTTTGTTCATAAAGTAATTTAGATTTTGAAATATTTAAAAGCTTTGATATTTCGCTAATCTTTAATTTCTTTTGATCAACAAAACGTTTTTGTAAAATGAACCTTTTGTTTTTGGGTAATAAGTTGAGTGCTCTAATAATTGACTGATAAGGAATTGTATCTAGTTCTTCAAATTCCTCCGAGGTGAAAGCCTTACTTAGCAAAATGGAAACATCTTCAAGATACATTTTTTCCCTCCTGTTGTTATAATTATTTAACATATATTTGAGTGACATAATAAATTATACCATTTAATGTATTTTTTGTCAAATAAAAAGAAGTGCAAAATTACACTTCTTATAAATCAATTGATATTTTTCCATCTACTACATCAATTGTATATTTTTTACCTTCTTTTAAATTATTTTTTATAAATTCTAATGCCACTACATCTTCAATATATTTTTGAATAGCTCTTTTTAATGGTCTTGCACCAAATTTTTCATTATATCCATTTTTTACAATGAATTTTACTACTTGAGGAGTATAATCAAAAATTATATTTTTTTCTTTTGTTTCTTTTTGTAATTCTTTAAGCAATAAATCAGCTATTTTTTCTAAGTTTTTATTTGTCAATTTATTAAAGGTAATAACATCATCAATTCTATTTAAAAATTCAGGACTGAAAAACTCTTTTAAAGCATCATTTGTTTTATTTTCTAACATACTTTTATTAAGTGCATTATTTGTAAATCCATAGCCATCATTTTTAAAGTTTGTTCCAAGATTTGATGTAAGTATTATTATTGTATGTTTAAATGAAACACTTTTTCCTTGAGAGTCAGTAAGTATACCTTCATCAAGTATTTGTAATAATATATTGTATACACTAGAGTGAGCCTTTTCAATTTCATCAAATAAAACAATACTATAAGGATTTCTTCTTACTTTTTCTGTTAGTTGACCGGCTTCATCATATCCTACATAACCAGGTGGTGAACCTATAAGTTTTGATGTACTATGTGCTTCCATATATTCTGACATATCTAGTTTTATAACAGCGTCTTCATTATCAAATAATTCGTATGCTAAAGCTCTTACAAGAGCAGTTTTACCAACACCTGTTGGACCAACAAATATAAATGATGGAGGTCTTACAATATTTCTAATATTTGCTCTTTTTCTAAGAATAGCATTAGATATAGCATCTATTGCTTCATCTTGACCTATTATCTTTTTCTTTAAATTATCTTTTAGGTTAAGTAATTTTTCTGTTTCAGATGTTTTAATTCTCATTACAGGAATTTTAGTCCAAAGTTCAACTACTTGAGCTAAATTATCAAATGTAAGTTCTTGAGGTTTGTAATTTTTCATAATTTCATCAAGAGCTTGTTTTATTTTACATTTTTCCTCTTTTATTTTTGCTGCTTTTTCAAAAGCTGACATACCATTTTCATCAACTGGTGTAGCATTTTCTGATTTTGCTAGTTCAAGTTCAATTTGATTTTCTTTTTCTATTGCTTCATCTAATTCTTTTTGTAATTTTTCCATTTGTGCTATTTTCATATCTTCAAGATTTACTCTAGCACAAGCTTCATCAAGTAAATCAATTGCTTTATCTGGCAAAAATCTATCATGTATATATTTTTGTGATAGTGATACGGCATATCTTAATGCTTCATCAGGTATTTTTACCTTATGATAATCTTCATAATATGATTTAATACCTTTTAAAATATTAAAACAATCTTCAGATGTTGGCTCATCTACCATAACTGGTTGAAATCTTCTTTCAAGTGCGCTATCTTTTTCAATATACTTTCTATATTCTTTTAGAGTAGTAGCACCAATTAGTTGAACAGAACCGTTTGCAAGTGCAGGTTTTAACATATTTGCAGCATTCATAGAATTGTCATGTTCTAATCCACCAACAATATTGTGTACTTCATCTATTGCAAGAATTATATTTCCAAGTGATTTACATTCATCAATTATACCTTTTACACGAGATTCAAATTGACCTCTAAATTGTGTACCAGCAACAAGAGAAGTCATATCAATTAAATATACTTCTTTGTTTACAAGTTTACCTGGTACTTGACCATTTGAAATAGCAATTGCTAGTGCATTAATAATAGCTGTTTTTCCAACACCGGGTTCACCAATTAATGCAGGATTATTTTTAGACCTTCTATTTAATATTTGTATCATTCTTTGAAGTTCAACTTCTCTTCCAATAACTTTATCTAATTTGTTATTTCTTGCCTTTTCTGTTAAATTTTCTCCAAATGTATCTAAGTATTTAGTTTTCTTTTTCTTCTTTTTAGTATCGTTATCAGTATCATCATCTTTTTCTTTTTTGTTCTTTCCAAATGACATCATATTACTAAAGAAATTCGACATTGATGGCTTTTCATCATCATCATCTATATCATCTAGCTCAGACATACCAGAAAACATACCATCAAATTGTGAAGACATTTCTTCTAAATCTTCTTCACTCATATTAGACATATCTTTCATGATATTTGCTAGTGGATCTATACCTTGTTTTTTAGCACATTGTATACAAAGACCGGTAGTTTCTCCAGTTGATTTACCATCTTTATCTAGTTTATTTATAAATACGACTGCCATATTTTTTTTGCATACAGAACATAGCATAATTTATATCATCTCCTAAATTATTCTTTGCATTTATTGTAATAATAGTACAATAATCAATTTATTATACCACATTTAATTTACATTTACAAGAAATAGGAAGGCATAAAAATTATAGAATAAGAAATTGAACTTAAAAAATAACTTAGAATACATAGGGTTGACATAAATTGAAAAAAGTGGTATAATAAAAGGAGTTATTTTGATTTTTGGGAGTAAATACTTCCCATACTACTTGCTATTTTATTATAGCAAGAATAAAAAAACAAAAGGAGAAAGAAAGAAGATGAGAAATTTCGTAAAAGCAGCATTAGTAGTTTTTACCTTTGTGGGAGCAGTGTTAGGTTTAGTACCTAAGGTAAATGTATATGCTGCTGAGCAAACGTTAACAGGTGAAAAGCCTGTTAATACTGTGCTTACTATCACTACTGATGGAAGCATGGGGCCAAATGGAGGGTTGTTCTCCATTACCTTGGTATCAGATGATGGGTATCAGTTTGAGTGTGTAAAGGTAAATATTTATGATGAAAGTGATGAACTTTTTACTTTTACTATCACTGATGAAAATGGATATGCAAGTATGTTTTTGAAAGATGGAGCTTACACATATGATGTGGAAGTTCCAGAAGGTTACTCGAAGTTAGATGAAAAAGTGAAATTTAAGATGTCTAATTCGAGTGATTTAAACAAGGTTCAAGTGCTAAGTCCTCTTAAAAAGAACTATGAACTTTCAGAGGATAGCAATCTCCTTGAAGTGAGTAACCTGACAGCAGAAGAATTTGATATGATGCTAGAGGGTACAGCACTTGAGGGAATTGGCGAGGCACTTGAACTTGCTGAGCAAGAATCAGGTGTAAATGGCCTCTACCTTTTGGGGCTTTCTGCTCTCGAGAGTGGTTGGGGAAGATCCAACTATGCCAAGAATCGCAATAACTTGGTTGGATGGGATGCTGATGATGGTACAGATAATGCTAAGTATTTCGATAGCAAAGCAGACTGTATAGCATTTACAGCAGATAAGCTTAAATCCAACTATTTAAGCGAAGATGGCAAGTATTTTGAAGGTTACACACCTACTGATATAGATGTTCACTATTGCACGGATAAAACCCATGCACAAAAGATAGTGAGTATTGCAAGTAGATGTGTAGACAAGCTCAAAGAAAAACTCGAAGAGCTTGAAAAAGTACAAAAAAATAAAAAAGAATTAGAAGAAAACTAAATATTGGTAAAACGGCGCAATGAATAATTGTGCCGTTTGTTTCTATTGACAATTATATTTAATTATGATATATAATTTACATAAAAAATAATATAATTTAAGTTTTTAATTTTAATTAAAAATTAATAAATAAAAAATCAAATTTTAATAAAGGAGAGAGAAATGTTAGATTATACAAAATGTGTGGAAAAAATAGATTTAATTTATAACGAAAGTTTAAAAAATAACAAAAAAAGTAAAGTGGCAAAAAATGATGTAGATGAAAAATTACATATAGTTGCAGAGTTTGTTGAATATATTTTAACAAAAGCAAAAAGATTTGCAAAACAAGGTTTGAAATTTGTGGAGTTTGAAATGCTATCGTATAAATATCTAAATAATAAAGATAGTTATTTGTTAAAAAAATATAATAAAAATGAATATGAAAGTATTACAAACTACAATTATGCAGTAGGATATATTTTTATTTTAAAAGATATAAATAATAAAAAAGTAGTGTATCAAGAAAATTCAATCAATGCAAATAATGTATTTGGTATAGGAGTAGATATCTCAAAATTAATCAATTGCATTTGGGATTTGTCAGGAGCTTTATTCTCTCAAAATGATAAAGGAGAATTTATTATACCGCAAAGTATTATAAAAGGTGTAAATGTAGTATTTGAAGAAATAAAACATAAAGATTTTATAACTACAAGAATTGCTATTACTTTAAATTGAAATTATATAGGATAAAACAAAATTTTAGTTTTATCCTATTTTTTAGTTATTCTTCTATTTAATTTTATATTTTTTTTTGATATAATGAAAAAAATGAGGAGAGATGAATATGGAAGATATAACTAATATAGTAGAGGCAGTATTATTTGCTTTAGGAAGAGAAATATCAGTATCAGAACTTTCAAAAACACTAGAAGTTGAAGAAAATTCTGTAAATGAAGCAATGGAAAAACTTAAAGAAAAATATAACGATGAAATGGGTGTAAAACTTGTTTATGTAAATGATACATATCAACTTGTTACAAATAATAAATATTATGATGAAGTAAAGAAATTTGTTGAAAATACTAAGAAACAAAATCTATCAACATCTGCACAGGAAACTTTAAGTATTATTGCATATAATCCAAAAATTACTAAAACTGAAATAGAAAATATAAGGGGAGTAAATAGTGATTTTGCAGTAGGACGTTTGCTTGAATGTGGCTTGATTGAAGAAGTTGCAAGACTTAATTTACCGGGTAGACCTGCTGCATATTCAGTTACCAATGAGTTTTATAAATGTTGTGGTATAAAGGATGCTAGTGAACTTCCAAATTTTGAAAATGTAAGAATTAATGATGAACAATTACTTGTAAGTGATTATGATAAAGAGGAATAGTTATGAATATAATTTTAGGTAAGTCTAAAACAGGTAAAAGTACACATATATATAACAGTATAGAGCAGGATATATCAGAAAATAAAGATGTAATCCTTTTTGTACCATCACAATCACGTGCAAAATCTGAAAATGAATATATGGAGTACATGAAAAAAGAAGGAATAATAGGTGTAAATATCACTACTATTAGTGAATATATATCACAAGCCTTAAAATCTCATAATTTACATTTTGATGAAAATTATATATCAAAGCAAGATAGAAAAATTTTACTTACACAGGTAATACAAGAAAATGAAAAACTTTTTAAGACATTTGAAAAAGTAAAAATGTATCCAGGCTTTTTAGATATGCTAAATATATATATGGATTTATTAAGAAAAGAATGTGTTGATATATCTGAACTTAAAAAAATTGAAATAAACGATAAATTACTTGATTTTAAATTAAAGGAAATAGTTTTAATATATGAAAAATATTTACAAAAATTAGAAGAAAAGTATATAGATAATGTAGATGAAATGGACATATTCTTAGATGATATTTTAAAAGATAGTAGTATAAAAAATGCAAAGGTATATTTTGATGGATATAATAATTTTACTGTAAATGAGTATAGGCTAATAGAAGCACTTGTTGGGGAAAATGTTGATATTACTATAACCTTAAATACTGATATTACCAAAAAAGAGGATATTGGCACAGTATCTAATTCTATTTTTGAAGTGTCAAATGAAACATATTTAAAACTACTTAAAATAGCACATGATAAATCAAGTTATATAAATAATATTATAAAATATGAAAATTATTCAAATGCAAAAAAAGATTTAAAATATTTAGCAGATAATGTATTTGAAAATAATGCAAGTAAAATAGAGAGTGAAAATGTTAGTATAAATATTTATACTAATAATTTTAAGGAAGTAGAAAACGTTGCAAAAAGAATATCTTTACTTGTTAAAAAAGGGTATAAGTATAATGATATTTGTATCTATACAACAAATATCTCTTTATATCAAAAGATTATGGAAAGAATATTTTATGAGTATAATATTCCACTATATATTAATACAAGTAGAAAAATAGAAGAATCTATTTTAACAAAGTATATAATTAGTTTACTTGATATAATGGTATCTGGTTTAAATATAGAAAATGCACTTGAAATTTTAAAACTTGGCTTAAATGATATAGATTGTAAAGACATTTTTATGTTTGAAAACTATGTATCAGATTTTGATTTAATTAAATTTGGTTTATTTAAAGAATTTAAGGTAAATAATAAAGATGAATATGATTTAGAAAAAATAAATTTAATAAGAAAAAATATTATAAGTATTTTTGATAATTTAAATATTGATAAAAAACAAAGTGTAGATGAGATAATAAAGTTAATATATTCACATTTACAAGAAAAAAATATTTTTGCAAATTATGATAAGATTATTAATTTAGATGAATATAATATTTATGATGTTGAATCTAAAAATTATGAAGAACAGATATGGGATAAGATATGTGATATTTTTGATTCAATAAATAAAATATATACTGGTGAAGAGATTAAAATATCTGAGTTTTTACAAATGTTTAAAATGGCATTAAAAGATACTTTAGTAAAAGCAATTCCACCAACACTTGATAAAGTAGAACTTGCAGATATTAATGTGTCTAAAGTTGGAATGAAAAAAATAGTATTTTTTATTGGAGTAAATGAAAATTCATTTCCAATGAAAGTTTCTCAAGATATTTTATTTGATGATTTTGAATTAGGAAAACTTGAAGAAATAGGAATAAAACTTAGAGAAACAAGCTTATCTAAATTAAACATGGGATTATATAATATCTATGAGGCTTTAAATAATGTAGAAGATAAATTATACATATTTATACCAGCATCAGATTTCTCAGGTCGTGCTACTAGAATGTCTAGTTTTGTAACACTTGTAAGAAAAGTTTTAGATGTAGATATAATAGGTGAAGTAACAGCAGGTGAAGATACAAATTTAGATATTTTTAATATTTATTCAAAAGATGAACTTTTTGAAAAATTTATACATAGTTTAAAAAATATTTCTGATTTTTCTAAAATATCTGATGATGAAAAGGCGCTCCTTGCTTCACTTTATGAATATTTTAGTCAAGATGAAGAATATAAAGATATATTAAAATACCAAAAAGATGATGGAAAGTTAAATAAAAAAACAATACAAATGCTTTATAAAGATAAACTTACAACAAGTGTATCAAGGCTTGAGCAATTTAAAAAATGTCCTTTTTCATATTATATAAGATATACTTTAAACATTAAACCAAATAAAATGGAACAGATAAATGTTATGGATATAGGAAGCTTTATGCATGCTGTACTTGAAAGATTTTCAAAATATTTACTTGAAAAAAATATTGCTTTTTATGCTATTTTAAAAGATGGTGAATTTCTTGAAGAAGAATATGAGAAAATATTGTTTAATATTATTGTAGATGAACTTGATGAAACTTTAAATAAACAAAAGGAAAGTATAAAATTTGCAATACTTAGACAAAAACTTATAAATACTATGAAAAAAGTAATAGTTATAATAGCAAAAAGTTTTAATCAAAGTAAATTTGTACCTTATGGTTATGAAATTGAATTTAAAGAAAATTCGATTTTTGCTCCTATTGAAATAGATGTAGGTGATAATAAAAAAATAATACTAAATGGTAAAATTGATAGAATTGATGTATTAGAGAAAGATAATGAAATTTATGCAAGAGTAGTAGATTATAAGTCAAGCTCAAGAAGTTTAAAAATTGATGATATAAAAGAAGGATTATCACTTCAATTAATAAGTTATCTTAATGTATTTATGCAAAATGAAGAAAAACTAAAAAATAAAAAAGTAATTCCTGCTGCAATGTTATATTTTAATTTATCTGATAAACTAGTTGGACTTAGTGAGTATACTGAAAATAATCAAGAGATAGAAAAAAAGATTATTGAGGCATTAAGGATGAAAGGTATATTTTTAAAAGATGTAAATATTTTAAATGAAATGGATAGTAAATTTAATGAGCCTACAAGACTAATTGATGTATCAACTCGAAGTATTAGTGGAAAAAGTAGTAAGGTACTTGAAAAAGAAGAATTTGAAAATTTGTGTAAAGAGGCAAAGGAGATATTAAAAAATATAGGATGTGATATGCTTTCTGGTGTGGTTAAAATATCTCCAAATAAAAAAGCAGATTATTGTAAGTTTTGTAATTATTCAAATATTTGTAGAAAAGATTTGTGTTTGTAAATTTACATAATTATTGAAATTGTAAACTTGAATAAAAAAATGTTAAGTGGCGCTAGTAAGTGCTACTTTTTTCTACTTTTTAAAAATATTACACAAATATAATTTGTTTGTAACAATTTTGTAAAATTTCTTTTAAAGGCTTGCAATTATATCAAAACAAGATATAATATAAGTGTATATATTTGCAAAAATATATAACTTTTATATAGTAAATTACAAATGATTGTTTATATATATTTATGATAGGAGAGGGTAGGTATATGTCAGATATAGTTGTAAGTTCCAAGAAGAAAATTAACCTTTTTGATAAAGTAATACAAAGTGTCGTTATAATGGTTAATATGAATAAGATGAATAAAGCAATAGATGAACACTTATCTGTTATTCGTAAAACTGATGGCGATGATAAAAAACAAGAACAGGAAAATATATTAAGAGAAATAGTATTTGTAAAATATCAATATGATATTATGCAAAGGGAAATGTATGAGTTAAAATTATCATATCCAGAGGATATAACAACAAAAATAAATTCTACTGATAAGACAGAACGTTTAGAATTACAAAGAGCTTTTTTAGAAATGGAGTATGATAGAGTTACAAAATCTAAGTTTAAATCAAAAGAGGAAGTAAAATTTAATTTACTTACTATTTCATCTGCAATAGAGGCTGTAAAGCAAGATATAAAAGATGAGGGCAAATCACAAAGATACAATAAAGTTATAAAAATGTGCGAAGATATTGATACTAAAATTCAAACAGATGAATACAAAGAGGAAAATTATAAGGAGTTATTTGAAGCAATTGATGAATATGTAGGATATATAAATGATAATTATGATATATCTAAGTTGCCATCAGATGAAAGAGAATTAATAGAATATGTTATAGAAACTATGATTAAAGGTATCGAATCAGATATAGATAAGCATATGTATGAGTATAATTTAATAATAAATATTTCAAAAAATGCGTATAGATACTTTAAAATTATAGATAAGATTTTTGAAAAGCTTCAAAGAATATATGATGAAAGTCTTGATAAGAAAATTATGAGTTTAAAAGATTATATCAAATTATTTGGCGAAATATATGATATGATGATAAAAACTAAGGTAAATGATGTGCATAGAAATATAAAAACAGAGGATGAATATTTAGAATATTCAAAACTTCTTGCAAATTCTGAAGAAGAAAAAATAGAAGAATTTTTATATAATAGGGCAATAGAATCTACATCACTTGATGGTGTAAAGAGAATTATTAATGTTGCTCTTGGTAATGAAGTTGAAGAAGAAGAACCAGAAGAAACAATAGATGTAGATGCTATAAAAATGGATGAAGTAAAAGTTGAAAAAGTAAAAGAAACAAGAGAAGAGAAAAAAGCAAGAAAAGCAAGGGAAAAAGAGGAAAGAAAGGCCAAAAGAAAAGTAGGCAGACCTAAGAAAGAAGAAGTAATTGAAGAAGTAAAAGTTAAAAGAAAAGTAGGTAGACCTAAAAAAGAAGAAGTAGTTTAAAATTTAAGTACATTAAAACAGCTTAATGCTCTTGACTGTTTTAATGTACTTTTGTTGTCAAATATTGCGATGAAAAGTTAAGAAAACATATAAAAAACTATTTACAAAAAGTAAGACCAAGTGATATAATCAGCACAAGTAAAAGTTTAACATATATATTAAGGTATAAAAACATGAAATAAATATAGTTAAAACAAAATAAAAGTGTAGTTAATATATAGTATAGAAGAGGTGTATATATATGATTTACAATAGATATATAAATGAGGAGTCAAGTGAGAAGATGTCCTCAGTATTAAGTAGTATAAAAAGAATAGTAAATTTTAAAAATATAATTTTTATTCTAATTTGTCTTGCTTTATCATCACAAAATTTTATAAGTAATTTTTATCCATTTAGTTTTGTTATGTTAGCAGTAGCAAGTGTTTTTAATGTGCCACTTATATTAATACTAATATCTTCTGTTATAAGTATTGGTGTTTCTAATATAGGTTCTACTACTTTATTTACATTACTTGGATTTTTTGTTATATTTTCACTTATAACAGCTCTACTTAATATAGAAGGAATAAGTAAAAGATATAGCGTTTTTATAAAGTTCATTATTTCAATGACAGTAACACTGGTAATTTCAAATTTTATTAGGGGCGTGTTGTTTACAAGTGTCTTAACAAGCCTTATTAATTTAGTAATAATGGCAATACTTTATTTTGTATTTGTCTCAGGTATTTATCTTTTAGTCAACATTGGAAAGGGATATGTGTATTCTACTGAAGAAAATATTGCTATGATAGCAGTTATAGCATTAACTCTTAGTATATTTAAAAATATAAGTTTACTTGGATTTTCTATACTTGATATATTAATTATGATTTTAATATTAATATATGGTTGGAAAAATGGTGCGATTATAGGAGCAACAGCAGGATTTATAACAGGTCTTTGTATGACAGGAATAACTACTGTATCTATGAGCTTTATAGTAACATTGGCATTTAGTGGCTTTATAGCAGGTATATTTAAAAAGATGGGAAAGATAAGTGTAATAATAGGGTTTATAATAGGTAATATTTATATATCATATTACGCAAATGGATTTTCAGAGCTTTCTTTAATTATAAGTGAACTACTTATAGCATCAATAACTTTAATATTTATGCCAAAATCTTTAGAGTTAAAATTAGATAAATTGTTTAATCAAAATAATACACTTACTGATAGTTATAGTAATGTTTTAGATGCAACAACTGATGTAAAAGAAAAAATTGGTGCTGTATCTGAGGTATTTGATAATCTAGCAAATATAACTCTTGAAAATACACCAGAAGATGCAAAAGAAACAAGAGAAGTTTTAAGAAAATATATTTTAAATTATGTAGATAATAATTGTATTGGATGTCCAAATAAAAAGGAATGTATAGAAGATGAAAATTTAGAGCTTACAATAGACTATTTATCAACAAAATTAGAATACAATGAAGAAATAGAAAAAAGAATGTTAAAATTTGATTGTGAACATTCTGATGAAATAATAGATAATATATATGATGTGTATAATAGTATGAAACTTATGAGAATAATAAAACAAAAAGAAAACGAAAACTCAAAAAAATTATCTGAGCAATATAAAGAAGTTTCAAAAATATTATCTAATATTGCAAATAATATAAAATCTAACTCTATGATTCAAGATAAACTTCAAGAAAAGCTAAGAGAAGAATTAAAATTTTATGGTTTTTCTATTTATGAAGATGACTTTAATAGAGAAGGAAAGAATATAGAATATGTATTTGTAACTGATATATTGACAAATATAGATGAACAAAAAAAGCAGATTATAAATATTGCATCTAGTATACTTGAGCAAAATATGACTATTAAACTTATCTTAAATAGTAGTAAAAATGAAAAATCTAGAATAAAACTTGTATCAATACCAGATTATGAAGTAAAAGTAGGAATCTCCACTTCAACAAAAACAGGAGAAAATGTATCAGGGGATTCTTATCTTTCAATGGAACTTCAAGATTTAAAACAAATGACAATTATAAGTGATGGAGCAGGTTCTGGAGAAACTGCAGCAAAAGGCTCTAGTACAGTTATAAATATGCTTGAAAAACTATTAAGTGGTGGCTTTACAGAAGACAAGGCAATAGAAATTATAAATAGTGTTGTAAAATTAAAAGGAAATGATGATATATTTTCAACATTAGATGCATTAATTATAAATCTAAAAACTGCTGAGGCAGAATTTATAAAAGTAGGAGCAGCTCCAACATATATAATTGAAGATGGAAAGATTATAACTATAAATAAAACAAATATACCAATAGGAATATTAAAAGATACAGATTATATTCCTCTTTGTAAAAAGTTAAAAGATAAAGATATAGTTATACAAATATCAGATGGTGTTATACCAGATAATCTTGATATAAATAAAAATTTTCTTACTGAATATTTGCAAAATATAGATATTACAAAGTCTGCAAAAGTAATTGCAGATGATATAAATAAAATGGTTATAAAAGAAAATAAAAATAATTTAGCAGATGATGTTACAGTTCTTGTATCAAAAATAGAAATGAGTGCAAAAAAATAATCACTTTTGCCTTTCATAAATATATAAAAAATTTCATATATTATAGCAATTGGTGATTGTTTTGGAAGGTATAATAGAATATATAGAAAAATTAGTATGGAGTGCACCGCTTACTATTTTACTTATGCTAACTCACATTTATTTTACTTTTTTATTAAAGTTTCCTCAAAAAAACATACTAAAAGGTTTTAGGCTTATGATAAAAAAAGATAAAAGTGAAGGCATAAGTTCGTTTAAATCACTAATGACAATACTTGCAGGTACACTTGGCGTAGGAAATATTATAGGAATTGCAAGTGCTATAATACTTGGTGGAATAGGTAGTGTGTTTTGGATATTTATCTCAGGAGTATTTGCAATAGCTACTAAGTATGCTGAAACATATATACCGTTAAATTATAGAACATATAAATATAAAAAATATACAGGTGGTGCAATGTATGTCTTAAAAAATGTTTTAAACTATAAGATACTTGCACTACTTTTTAGTTTGTTTGTTATATTTTCTTCATTTGGTGGTGCAATGATACAATCAAATGCAATATCTGGAATAATAAGCATTGAGACAAATATATCTAAAAATTTAATAGCATTATTTATTACAATTTTTTCATGTTATGTTATTTTTGGAAATGAAAAAAGAATAGCCTCTGTAAGTAGCTTATTTGTGCCTATTGCAATAGGAATATATGCTTATATGTGCATATATTTAATTGTTTATTATAGAACAAATTTACTAAATAGTATAATTATGATAGTAAAACAGGCATTTAATTTTAGAGCAGTTGGTGGTGGAATTATTACAAGTATAGCAATAAAAGCTATGAATGCTGGAATGTCAAAAGGACTATATTCAAATGAAGCAGGTATGGGAAGTTCACCACTTTTTAATGTAAGTGTAAATAGTAACAAGAGTATAAAAGATGAGTCAATTATAGCATCAACTAGTGTGTTTATAGATACAGTATTATTATGTACTATAACTGGTATTTTAATAGTTGCAAGTGGGCTATGGAAAAGTATAACTAGTCCAATAGAGCTTGTAAATACACTTTTTTCAATTGTTCCATTTGGTAGAGTTTTTTTAGTTATAGACATTGCAATATTTGCAATATCCACACTTCCATGTATTGGATATAATGGATATGTTGGAATAAGATATATATTTAAAAAGAAAAATTTTTATGAAATAATATTTAAAGTTATATATACAATTTGTGTATTTATTGGATGCATTTCTACTATAAAAATAGTATGGAGTATATCATCTATATTTAATGCTTTTATGGTTATTCCAAATTTAATAATGTTATATAAACTAAGAAGAAAAATAGAGGTCTAACTTTTAGACCCCTATTTAATTTAATTCAAATTTTTTTACTTTTAAATATCCTTTCTGCTTGCTATTATCAGCAGAAAGTACCGCAATGCAAATTTCTTTTAATGGAGAATTGTTAAGTTTTGGAATTGATAAAGTAAATTCATTAACTCCATTTTTAAGAGATAAATACTGCGTTTCTTCTGCTTCATTGTACGAATCAAATGTTTTGTATTCAACCCGTATTGTTAAAGCTAGATTAGAGTTAATAATAATATGTAATTTTTCATCATCCAAAAAGTCAAAATCTACACCGCGTCTGAAAGCAAGTCCCTGCCCTTCGTTTTTAGACAAATCAATAAGTAGCTTTTCTTGGATATTTTGAACTTTACCAAATTTACTTGGATAGGCATAAAAATATGCTCTGTAAATGTTTTTCATAATTTCTCCTCCTGTAATATAATTATATTTTTATTTTTTTAAAACTATTTTTAGTATAACACATTTTAAATATTATGTCAATTACGTTGTCACGATACTACTTGAAAAATCATCAATAATATGGTAAAATATAATGTATAATTATAAAAAATAGGAGGAAAAAATGTTAAGTAATATTTTTGATGAAATTGAGAAAGCACACTCAATTGTTATTCTTACGCATAAAAACCCAGATGGTGATGCAATGTCTTGTTCTCTTGCCTTTGGTATGATGATTCATAAGGATGTGGATATTGTAATTCCAAATTATCCAAAAAGATTGAACTTTTTACCAAATGCAGATAAAATCAAAAGAAAAGGAGAAAACAAAGTTTATGATTTAGCAATTGCACTTGATACATCAGAGGAAAAAAGGTTAGTAGGTTATGATGAATATTACAAAAATGCTAAAGTTAAAATAAACATTGATCATCATGACACTAATACTTTTTATGGTGATGTAAATTATGTTTTACCTGATGTGCCTGCTTGTGCACAAATTCTTGCAGATATGTTCTTTAAAAAAGACCTTAATGTAAGTATAGAAATTGCAACTTGCCTTGTTGCAGGAATCTTATCTGATACATCAGGTCTTGTTGAAAGAAATATAAACGCTGATACTTTTTATACTTTATCTAAGCTTTTAGGATATGGAGTAGATTATAAAAAAGTGTATGAAGAAGTTATCGGTAGCTGTTCAAGAGAAATTTTTAGAATTAAGCAACTAGTAGTAAGCCGGGTTGTTATTTCTCATGATATAGCTATTTCATATCTTTTAAAGAAAGATATTGAAGGCTTAGGACTAATTGAAAGCAAGTATCTACTTAAAAGCTATATGGGGATAGAAGGCGTAAAAGTAGTGATGTTACTAACAGAAAATGAAGGATTTGTTAGAGTTTCCCTTCGTTCAAATGTAATTGATGTTTCAAAGATTTGTCAAAAATTTGGTGGAGGAGGACATATAGGATCTGCTGGATGCAATGTAAATGGAAGTATTGAGGAAGTAGCAAAAGCAATATACAATGAAATTTTGTAACTTTTTCTCCTATGGTAATTTTATCATAGGAGATTTTTTGTATTATAGAAAAAATCAATTTTTTTGTTGTAGTGAGTGAATAGTAAAAAAAATTGAAAGTAAGGTAGATAAAAAATAATATATTTTTTAGTATATTATTGAATAATTTGTCAAAATTTGCTAATATATAAATATAAAGGAAAAAGAGGTAAAATTATGGAAACTAAAACACGCAAAAGTATGATTGAACTACACACACACACACACACAAATAGTATTATAAAATCAATAAATGAAATAACAAGGGAGTTTTATGCCCTAAGATATATAAGCTGATACAAAAAAGTACCAGCTCTTTTTGCGTGTAAAAATAGTAAAAAAGAACATAATAATAGAGGAGGATATATGAATAAGACAGAAGATAAAGTAAATGAAAAAGAAAAAACAATAAAAAAGAAAAATAAAAGACAAATATCAATAATAACAGTATTCTTGTGGTTATTTTTAATTGCTACAATGACAACAATAATGCTTAGTACAAACCAGAAAAAATCAGCATTAGAAGTACCAAATAATGATTGGAATATATCACTTATAATGTACGATAGAAGTGGTGAGACACCAGAAATAGGTATAACAGATTTTACATGGAATGCAACAGAAGATGAAACTAAGCAATTATGTATGCAGATAAATTACGCATGTACAACAGGAAAAGAATATAAACCTGGAGAGATAAAAATAACGATGCCAGGATTTCCTAGTGATTGTTATAGTGAAATTAATAAAAATTATGATTTTAATGCTGGAAGTACAATAGCAGCGGATAAAGATACAGAAAAAAATAAACATTTTGATTTCAGTTATATATATGATAAGGAGAATAATGAAATTACATTTATAAATAATAATACAATAGAGGAAAATGAACATTTCGAAGGAACAATACAAATAGTGTATAAGTTATATCCACGTTTTAAAATAAAGACTGATTTAGAATTTAAAGCAAAGATACAAGAAAATATAGCGGATGCAGAAGAAATAATAGCAATGGAATCAAATGTATGTAATTTTCATTATACATCAACTAAGAAGACGTATACATTAGAAAAAAAAGCTTATACTGGAAATAGTGCTAAGGCAGATTTTACAAAAATAGAAGACATATTGGATGATTATTATTGGGTTAAATATAACTTTTTGCCATATGGAAATAGTAGTATAATAAAAGCATATTTTACTACTGGAGAGGAAGGAGGAGTAAAAGATATATTACCAGAAGGTTGTGTATTATATGATGAAAACATTGATAAAATAGAGCCAAAAGAAGATAATACATATTACTTAAAAACTAGTAATTCAAATCATTATTATTATTATTATGTAGGGTATCCAAAAAGTATATATCATTTGGGAGATAGAGTAACAAATACAGCTGAACTATGGGGAAGATATGAAGATGAAGAAGAAATACAAAAATTAGCAGAAGATGATGTATCAACACAGTTAGTAGATTTTGACTTTGAATATAATGGAAATTTATATGGGATAATTAAAAGTCGTTATGATAATGTTGAATATACATATGTTAATGTAATAAAAAATGGTAATAATGATATAAATTGGGGAATATGTCCAACAGCATTTTATACGGGAAGTAAGATGGATGTAGAAATAGGAGATGACCTGTTATATATAACAAGGGAAAATGGAGATGTGACAAGACTAACAGATGAAGATTATCATTTTGGTTATATAACAATACCAGTATGTTATACATATAATAAATATACAAATGATAAAGGAGAAAAATTAATAGGATACAGTTATGATTTACAGGTAAGATATAAAAATACAGATAAATATGTAAGTTATACAACCGGAATAATTCCAGATACTTATAGTGAAACAATAAGATTTGATAGTGAAGATATAGTAGGTGTAAAATTAATAATAAAAGATTTAGATAAAACATTATATTCGAGAAATAATGGTACTTATTCTACTGGTAGAATAAACGTTAATACTAAAATACATACACAGGATTGTAGAGCAGGAAAATTATATAATTTTTCATATTTACAGGTATATAATAAGGATGAAAATGGAGATAGAACATTGGTAAATGAACCATCATTAGAAAGTTATAAAACATCATTTACAAAAGAAAATATAGCAGAATATGATAAACAAACTTATGGAACATATATGCAAAGAAGCTACTCAAGTATCGAAATTAAAGATGGAAGTTTTTCTTTATATAACAATAAATATGGAAAATCTTATAGGGGTACTAATAATGCAAAAGAAGAAAAGTATGAACAGACATTTACCTTACAAAATGGATTTGCCTTTAATTGTTTTAAAGTGGATGAGGGAAAGGATTTTATAACAAAGACATATGATATCTTACCAGAAGGAATGTATTTTGCAAGTACAGAAGAAGATATAAAAAATAGCGTTAAAACATCAGTATTTAATTCTGGACAAAATTGGAATGTAAAATTAAAAGATGGAACAGTATTTAAAACAATTGGAAATTTAAATAAATATATAGGAGAGCATACAGAATTAAAAATAGATTATAACTATAAGGATAGTGGAAGAACAAAAATATGTATAATAACAGATTTAAACGAAATAGATTGGAGTTATTATGAATCTAATACTTCTAATTCATTAATATTGTCTTATAGTATAGAAGTGGAAATACCATATGATAGTATTGAGGAATATGGAACATATTATGAAAATTTTGTATATACTATGTGGAATAATCAAGAGTATAACTATGGGTATGCTACCAATACTGGAAGTGTAATAAGTGATGATGGTAGTAGAGATCCTATATCAGAAGATATAGATGAAGATGGAGACTTTAATGAAAAGTTAACTAGTTTTTGTGCTGCAATGGATATAATACATGCAGTATCATCACAACAAGCAGTAATAAAACAAGTAAGAACAGATTTAACAC
>CANQPW010000018.1 GCA_947625855.1 uncultured Clostridia bacterium
ATGCTCTAATAACTTTGTTGCAATACCTTTATTTTTAAATTCTGATTTTGTAACAATAGATAGGATATCAACTGTATCAAGCACTTTTGATATTGCAATATATCCTACTATTGTTGAGTCTAGTTTGGCTATAAAATAAAGATAATTATCATTTTTTAAATCTTCTTTTATTGAATTTTCAGACAATATTGAAATGTTTTGCTCTGTTTCAATAAGCTTTACATCTGTTATATCCTCATCCTTCATTTTTTGAATTATAATATTATTCATTTTTTATCCTTTCTGCTTGTGACTTCCTTTTATAGTTTGCATCAAGTGTGAAAGCATTAAAAATATAGTCATCTACATTATTTAGATTAGTATATAAATTAATTAAATCTTGTGTTGTTGGGTATAAATTAAACATATTTGAACAAATGTTATTTAATTTTAATGAGAATGTATCTGTGCAATTACCACAAATGTATAATAAATCTTTTGATATGTCATTATTTGATATAAAAGTTAAAATATTAGATATTGCATCATCTATTAAATCGTTTGAAGTATCTAATATTTCTTTAATTTCTATTTTATCGTTATTAATTTTTGTTATTTTTGTAATATCATAATATACTCTATCATTTTTTGCATCTATCATATTTATACAGTAAATTTGTTTTTCTTTTTGTTTACAAAATGCAGAATATGCTAAAAGTTCAAGAGATGATATTGAGAATATATCTTTTTTATACACTTGTGCAAATGCCTTTAGAGTAGATAGACCAATACGAATACCTGTAAATGAACCAGGACCATTTATGCAAGCATATAAATCTATATCTTTTAGAGTAATATTTGCTTTTTTTAAAGAATTATCAATTAATGGTAGTAATTTTTCTGAGTGTGTTATTTCATTGTCAATAGATAAAGTAAAAATCTCATTTTCATTTTTAATTGAAACTGAAGCAATTTTTGTTGTTGTGTCTATACCAAGTATTTTCATTTCTCATCCCTCCATATTTTAAAATATCGTATATTTTGATTATTTTCATCTTTTGTTATATCTATATATATAGTATTTTTTGGAAGTATTTCTTTTATAATATTTCCCCATTCAATAATACAAATACCATTATTAAAATAATCTGTTCCTATACCTTCTAAAAATTCATCACTATCTTGAAGTCTGTATACATCAAAATGATATAGTGGGCAAAGTACTGTATCATATTCGTTGACTATTGTAAAAGTTGGACTAGATACTTCATTTTCAATATTAAAATAACTTGCAACACCACTTAAAAATACAGTTTTTCCAGAACCAAGTTCACCGTTTAATACAACAATATCACCAAGCTTTAGATATTTTGCAAAATTTTTAGCTATATTTTTAGTTTCATCTTCATTATTTGTAACAAAAGTTAAAATTGATATATTATTTTCAAAAAAATTTTTAACATCTTCTAAGTTTGAATATTTCATTAAATCACCAGAAATATTATATCAGAAAATGTAGAAAATAGCAAAAAATATTAAATTATATCTTTTATTTGTTATTTATTTGTTGTATAATTAATATATTAGTTGGAGGAATTTATGAAAAATAAAAATATACTTGTTATTTTACTTATTGTAGTATTTGTCCTAGCTGTATGTGTTGCATTATTTGTGTGTATTGGAAAAAGAAATTATACACTAAATTTACCAAGCCTTAATGATATAGAAAGCATATCTATGGGAAAAAGTGAGAGCTTGATAGTTATAAATTATAGTGAAGAAATAAAAAATATATTAGATATACTAAATTCAAAAAAAAGAGTTACAAATATAGAAAGTGTGCAAGATATGCCTGTAAATGCAAGTAATCAAATATTAATACAGTTTTATTTAAAAGAAAATAAAGTGGAAGTAATCTATTTATATGAAAAAAATAATTGCTATTATATTGAAAAGCCATATAATGGTATATATGAAATTACTAGTGAAGAATACAATCTAGTAAAAAGTTATTGTGAAATAAATTAAGAAAACTACTTTCTTCTTAAAAAAAGAAGGAAGTAGTTTTTTTAGTTTAATTAACATAAAAAAATTTTTGTAAATATTTGTTAATATATGTAATAATTTAGAAATTAATGTCTTGATAAATTAAAGAATAAGTAGTATATTAAATATAACTAAGATGGATTTTAAGATGTTTAAATATAAGAGAGGGTGAGGTTTATGAAAAAATTATTAATCTATTTTGTGGTGATGATTATCTTACTTATAGTTAGTTATTATATTGGATATAATTATATTTAATATATAAGGAGGATATTTATGGAAGAAGTATATAATTTTATAAAAGAGTGTGGCATGTATTATCTAGCAACAGTAGAAGATGATCAGCCTAGAGTAAGACCATTTGGAACAATTGATATGTTTGAGGGAAGGCTATATATTCAAACTGGAAAGTCAAAAAATGTATCTAAACAAATAAGTAAAAATCCTAAGGTAGAAATCTGCTGTTTTAATAATGAAAAATGGTTAAGAATAAGTGCAAGATTAGTAAGAGATGAAAGAATTGAGGCAAAGGTGCATATGCTTGATAATTATCCATCATTAAAGAAAATATATTCACCAACTGATGATAATACAGAGGTTCTTTATCTTACAGATGCTATTGCTACTTTTTCTTCATTTACCGAAAATGATAAGATAGTAAAGTTTTGATGGAGAAAGATATGAAAGATAAAGTATTAGATAATTTAATATGGATTATTTTTTTTATTGTTGGTATGACTTTTAGTTTGGTTGCACTATTTTTTGGATATAGTATGTTTAATATAGAAAATAAAACTCAAGGAGTTGCAATAATTACTAAAATGGATAATGATGAAGTTTATGTTACTTATGAAGTAGATGGCAAAGAATATAACAATAAGTTAAATATGAGAAGTTCATCATTTTATGTTGGAAAAGAAATAAAAATATACTATAATCAAGAAAATCCAAATATAGTTGTGTGTGATGATTTAAAAATACTAATATATATTTTCTTAGGTATTGGGTTAGTTTTTCTATTAATTTCAGTTGTAATTATATTTTATAAGATAAAAAGTAGTAAATTAAAAAAATACTTAAAAGAGCATGGAAAGTTAATTTTTGCAGACTATGTAGATGTTGTCTTAAACACTTCATATAATGTTAATGGAAGACATCCGTATAAAGTTATATGTAAGTGGGAAAATCCTATTGATAATAAAATATATATGTTTACTAGCAAAAATATATGGGTAAATATTTCTGTAATAATATCAGATAGAGATATAAAAACATTTCCAGTATATATAAATGAGGATAATATAAAAGAGTATTTTGTAGATGTAGATGATGTGATAAAAAATGAAATAGTTGATTTAACAAAGTAGGTAAATAAATTTATAGGAGGAGTTATCATATGGACATATGGGAAGAAATGTATTTGAAAGCAAAAGAAGAATATCATCCAGAGGAAATTTCACCATTTATACAAGCTCATCATGTTGTAGCAGCTGTGCAAAGTGAAAGTGGTAAGATTTTTACAGGATTTTGCATAGAAGGTGCAAGTGGAGTAATGAATTTATGTGCTGAAAGAGTTGCAGCACTTAATATGTATATTAATACAAAAGAAACAAAAATAAAAAGAATGATTGCTTTTAGAAGTGAGCCACCTAAAGGTATTGGAGGCATGCCTTGTGGTGCGTGTAGGGAGTTTTTTATGCAATTATCATACGAAAATAGAAATATGGAGATATTAACAGATTATGAAAGTAGAAAAACTGTACTTTTAAAAGATTTAATTCCAAATTGGTGGGGAGATAAAAGATATAATAATCAAAAGTAGATTTAATCGACTATATATGATATAATATATATAATTTTTTAAAATTATATTATTAATATGATATAGGAGGCAATATGAAAATATTATTGTTTACGCATGAAAATGATATTGATGGTATGGGTAGCATTATAATATGCAAAAAAGCATTTGAAAATTTTGATTTTGTAACATGTAAAACATATGAAGTAAATAAAAAAGTAAAAGAAAAAATTGATGATAAAACAATATATAATTATGATTTTATTTTTGTAACTGATATTTGCATTAAAGAGCCATTACTTAAACTTATTGCAAATGATAAAGTATTAAGTAAAAAAATAGTTGTATTAGACCATCATAAGTCAGAAATAGAAGAAGGAAATAACAAATATGACTTTGTAAATATTGTTGTTTCAAATGATATGGGAAAAGTATCTGGTACAAGTCTTTTTTATAACTATTTAATAGATAAAGGATATATAACTCATACAAGTTTTTTAGATGAATTTGTAGAATGCACAAGGCAATATGATACATGGGAATGGATAAGATATAACAATGTTAAAGGCCGTATGCTTCATATCTTATTTGAAACATTAGGCTATGAAAAGTATATTTTCTTAATGACAAAAAAACTTGAAAATGATGATTATTTAAAATTTACATCAGATGAAATAAAAATAATTGAAGAATTTGATAAAAGGTTTAAACAAGATGTAGAAAATATACTTGTAAATATGAAAGTATATAATCTTTTAATAGATAGTGTAGAGTATAAAATTGGATATGTAAAGTGCCCATACAAATATAGAAATGATATAGATGGAATTGTAAGAAAAAATAATGTATATGATATAGATACAGTAGGTATGATAATGACAGATGAAGATACTGTGTCATATAGAAGTGTAAAAGACATTGATGTTTCAAAAATAGGTTTGTATTTTGGTGGAAAAGGGCATAGAAGTGCAGCTGGTAATCCAAAAGATAATGATAAATTTAAAGAAGTTTTAAAAAAATTAGAAATGTAGGTAAGATTTTTGCCTACATTTTTTCTGCCTCTTGAATTCATACTATTTTAGTAGTATAATAAATAGTATATTGGAGGTATTAAAATGAAGATATCAACTAAAGGAAGATATGCTTTAAGAGTAATGGTGGATTTAGCTTTAAATGGTACAGATGAATTTATATCTTTAAAAGATATTTCTATAAGGCAAGAAATATCAAATAAATATTTAGAGCAAATTATTGCAATGTTAAATAAGGCAGGATATGTGGAGTCAACTAGAGGAAATAATGGTGGATACAGACTTAAAAAAAAGCCAGAAGAATATATAATCGGTGATATATTAAGAGCAACAGAGGGAGAACTTACACCTATTTTTTGTTTAACTGAAAATGGAAATTGTCCAAGAAAAGAAAATTGTAAAACTTATTCTTTTTGGAGTGGTTTAGATAAAATTATTAATGAGTATGTAGATAGTAAAACTTTAGCTGATTTGATAAAATAAACGATAAAATTAACATTTTATTGTTTATTTTTTATTTATTTTTCTAATTCCTATTGACTTAGTAGAATATTAGTGCTATAATTCCTACTATATTAATAGGAAAAGGAAGGAAATGTTATGAATATTATATATTTAGATAATAGTGCAACTACTAAAATGGATGAGAGAGTTGTAGAGGAGATGATACCATATTTATCAGAAAATTATGGTAATCCTTCATCTATATATAGCATAGGAAGAGAAAATAAAAAAGTAATAGAAGATGCAAGAGAAAAAGTTGCAAAAATACTAAATTGTAAAGCAGATGAAATTTATTTTACATCTGGTGGAAGTGAAAGTGATAACACAGCAATAAGGGGAATAGCATATGCTAACAAAAAGAAAGGTAATCATATTATAACCTCAAAAATAGAACATCCTGCTGTACTTGAAACTTGCAAGCAACTTGAAAAAGAAGGATTTGAAGTAAGCTATATTAGTATAGATGAAAAAGGAATAATTAATTTAGAAGAATTAAAACAAAGTATAAAAGATACTACAATTTTAATTTCAATTATGTTTGCAAATAATGAAATTGGTACAATACAGCCAATAGAAGAAATAGGAAAAATTGCAAAAAATCATAATATTTATTTTCATACAGATGCTGTACAAGCAGTTGGAAATATACTAATAGATGTTGATAAATTAAATATTGATAGCCTTTCTTTGTCTGCTCACAAATTTTATGGCCCAAAAGGTGTTGGAGCTTTATATGTTAGAAAAGGTGTTAACTTTAACAAATTTATAAACGGTGGACATCAAGAAAGAAATAAAAGAGCAGGAACAGAAAATGTTGCAGGTATTGTTGGACTTGGAAAAGCTATTGAACTTGCATATGAGGATTTAGAAGAACATAATAAAAAGATTAGAGAATTAAGAGATTATTATGTATCTAATGTAGTAAAAAGAATACCGTATATAAAAATAAATGGAGATATGGAAAATAGACTTCCAGGAAATAGCAACATATCTTTTAGGTATATAGAAGGTGAAGGATTGCTATTGAATTTAGATTTAAAAGGAATATGTGCCTCTAGTGGTAGTGCGTGCACATCTGGTTCACTTGATCCATCACATGTATTAATTGCAATTGGTCTTCCACATGAGATTGCACATGGTTCTTTAAGAATTTCAATAGGTAAATACAATACAAAAGAAGAAATAGATTATTTAATTGAAAGTTTAGTAGAAATAGTTGGTAGATTAAGAGAAATGTCACCACTATGGGAAAAAGTTATAGAGGAGGAAAAGTAATGGAATATTCATTAAAAGTTGTAGAACATTATACAAGTCCTAGAAATGTAGGAAAAATAGAAGACGCATCAGGTGTTGGAGAAGTTGGAAATCCAGTTTGTGGAGATATAATGAAAATGTATATAAAGGTGGAAGATAATAAAATAGTTGATGTAAAGTTTAAAACTTTTGGTTGTGGTGCTGCTATTGCAACAAGCAGTATTTCAACTGAAATGATAAAAGGAAAAACATTGGAAGAAGCATTAGCATTAAAAAATACTGATGTAGTAAATAGTTTAGGAGGACTTCCACCAGTAAAACTTCATTGCTCTGTTTTAGCAGAAGAGGCAATCCATGAAGCAATAGCAGATTATTATAGAAAAGAAGGAAAACTTACAGAAGAAGAAATCATTAAAAAATGTGGCTTAAAAAAGCATTCAAGTGAGAGTTAAAATTTGAAGAAAAAAGTATTACTTGGAATGAGTGGAGGAGTAGATAGCAGTGTTTCTGCTATTTTACTAAAAGAACAAAATTATGATGTAATTGGTGTTACAATGAAGCTTTTAGATGATGAAATTGATGGAGCTTGTTGTAACATTTCTTCTGTAATGGATGCAAAAAGAGTATGTGATTTACTAGAAATACCACATTATACATTAAATCTAGTAAAAGATTTTAAAAATTATGTAATAGATGATTTTATAACTTCATATTTGAATTTAAAAACGCCAAATCCATGTATTGAATGTAATAGGCATTTAAAGTTTGATATTATGTATAAAATGGCATTAAAACTTGGATGTGATTTTATTGCAACAGGTCATTATGCAAAAATAGAATATAGCAAAAAGTATGGAAAAAATATGATAAAAAAAGCACAAGCACTCTCAAAAGACCAAAGCTATGTACTTTATCCTATACCATCTGAATTACTTGATAATATAAAATTTCCACTTGGGTATTTTAATAGTAAAGATGAAGTAAGAAAAATTGCAAAAAAGTATAATTTAAATGTTGCAAGTAAACCTGATAGTCAAGATATTTGCTTTATACCAGATGGTAATTACAAAAAATATATAGAGGATAATGTAAATTTATCTGAAAATATTGGTGATATTAGAAATACTAAAGGAGAAAAAATTGGTACACATAAAGGATTATATAAATATACGATAGGTCAAAGAAAAGGAATAGGTATTTCATATAAAACCCCTTTATATGTTATTGGATTTAACAAAGAAAAAAATGAATTAATTGTAGATGATGAAAAATTACTTTATAAAAGAAAATTTAGTGTTTCTGAGTTAAATCTTTTTTGTAAAATAGATGAAAATATAAAATATAAAGTAAAAACTAGATACACATCTAAGTGTTATGATGCAACACTTAAGCAAGTAGATGATAAAATTATAGTGTTACTAGATAAAGAGGCAAGAGCAATAACTCCAGGTCAATCAGCAGTTTTTTATGATGATGATACTTTAATTGGTGGTGGAAAGATTATATAGTGCATTTATTATCTTCTTTTTTCCCTTTTTATTTCTTTTTTACGTTAACTGCAAAAAAAGCTAAAAAAATTAGTAACCTTTTTTGTAATTTAATCAGGACAAGCACTTCAAGAAGAAAAATTTACATAAAATTTCGATAAATTTTTCCAAAAAGCTTGATTTATTTTGTATTTATGATATAATATTACAAAATTTAAAAAAATAAAAAAATATAAAATAAAAAAATATAAAAAAGGTGAAAAAAATGAAAAAATTTATTGCACTAATATTTGTAGTATTAATTGCATCTTTTTCTACTTTTGCTTTTATTTATTCTGGAACACAAAATAGTGAATTACAACTTATAAATACAGGATATAATTTAGAAAATTATAATATGGAGTATGAAATAGAAAAAGCTAGAGCAGAATACTATGAAGAACCCGTAGTAGAGCAAGTTCAATATGCTCTAGCAGAAAGTAATGTTTATGAAGAAAAAACACAAGTAAATGATACAGTATATCAAGCCCCTTTAGGAGATATAGGTAGAGTATCAATTCCTTCAGTAAATTATAGTGCTGCATTATATGATGGACTCGTAGGTGATGATATAGAGGCACAAAAAATTGTTGATAACGTAGATTCAGCATGCTACGTAGATATAGGATATGATACAATCTATATTGGGGATCATAATTATCAAGGATTTGAAAATATGAAAAATTCTATACCCGGTGTAACAATGGCATATATTACATGGGCAGATGGCACAACATCTACATTTATTTGTATGTCTGTTCAATATAATTGCACAAAAAGAGGTGCATATGTATATGATGAAGCAGACACTAATATTTATTTGTCAAAATATGATCTTGCTATGGTTACATGTAATTATAATAGTTCCAATGTTACAGTATCATATTGGAATAAACAATAAATAAAAACCTTATTTTGCGTTATGTAAGATAAGGTTTTTATTTATGTTGAAAAATATTATATTTATGGTATAATATATAAGAAAAAAATAAAAAATAAAAATAAAAATAAAAACAAAATTTTGTATTTTGGAAATGGAGGTAGAAAATGGTAGACTCTAAAGCATGGAATTGGAAAATGGTGAGTGGTGAAAAAGCAAAAATTTGGTTAGAACCAAGTATTGAATCATATTATCTTTTAGAAAGATGGAAAAATCAAGGAAAAAAAGAATTTTTAGATTTAGGTTGTGGTCTTGGTAGACATACTATTTTATTTGCTAAAAATGGCTTTAATACAAGTGCTTTTGATTTAAGCAAGGAAGCAATACATAGAACAGAAGAATATGCAAAACAAGAAAATGTAGTAGTAGATTTAAAAATAGGTGATATGTTAAATTTACCTTATGAAAACCAAAGTTTTGATTGTATATTATGTAGAAATGTAATTTCTCATACAGATACAGAAGGTATGAAAAAAATTGTATTAGAGTTAAAAAGAGTGCTAAGAAAAAATGGTGAATGCTATTTGACGTTAGGTTCTAAAGACTCTTGGGGCTTTAAACAAGAAACATGGACTTTAGTAGATGCAAATACCAGAATAAGAAAAGATAATGGACCAGAAGATGGAATACCTCATTTTTTTGCAGACTATGATTTAATATATAAATTATTTTCAGAGTTTAGTATTGAAACAATTTATCAGCTAGAAGATTTTTATAAAAATAATAAAAAAATGTTTAGTTCACATCATTATCATGTATTAATTAGAAAAAATTAATATTAAGTTAAAGCAATGAAGATTATTTTTCATTGCTTTTTTCTTGAAAATTTGTTCTATTTTGTTATATAATGTAGAAAAAGAGGATAAAAAATGTATTATGTATATATGTTAAGATGTAAAGACAATTCCATTTATACTGGTATTACAACAGATATAAATCGTAGAATGAGAGAGCATTTCAAAAAAACAGAAAAATGTGCAAAATATACAAGGTATCATATAGCTCAAAAATTAGAATGTGTGTGGCAAACAGACAATCGTATAAATGCCTCAAGGCTTGAATATTATATAAAGAGGTTAACTAAAGAAGAAAAAGAAAGATTAATAATAGATAAAAATATAGAAATTGTAAGTAAAAAAATTAATAGTAAAAATTATATAGAGTATAAAATATAGGGGGATTTTATGATAAAAAAAGATAGAGTATTTGCAGAAATAAATCTTGAAAATTTGGAATATAATATAGAACAAATTAAAAAAATTGTTGCTAAAAATTGTAAGATAATGGCGGTAATAAAAGCTGATGCATAT
Organism: uncultured Clostridia bacterium; assembly: GCA_947625855.1. GTDB lineage: Bacteria > Bacillota > Clostridia > TANB77 > CAG-465 > CAG-465. The sequence goes on from CANQPW010000018.1 coordinate 10,392, forward strand.
GGGCATGGTATGGTAGAGGTCGCACAAAAATTAAATAGTATTGGTATATCAAATTTTGCTGTTGCAACACTTGATGAGGCAATTACCTTAAGAAAGAATAAAATTTTTGGTAATATTTTAATACTTGGATATACTGATATAAAAAATATAAAATATGTAGAAAAATACGATTTAATACAAACAATTGTAGATTATGAATACGCTGAAAAAATAAGTAAATTAAAGTATAATATTAATGCACATATAAAAATTAATACTGGAATGAATAGAATAGGTGAAAGTTATAAAAATATATCAAATATTGAAAATATATTTAAAATAAAAAATATAAAAGTTATTGGTATGTATACACATTTATCTGTTTCAGATAGTTTAAAAGAAGATGATGTTAAATTTACTAAAACTCAAATTGATAATTTTTATAGCATAGCAGAGTCTTTAAAAAAATTAGGACACAATCCTGGTAAAATTCATATACAAAGTAGTTATGGCTTGCTAAATTACAATTTCTTAAAATGTGATTTTGTTCGAGTTGGTATAATTATGTATGGTATTTATGAAAAGAAAAATTCAAGTATAAAATTAGATCTAAAAAATGTATTAACATTAAAAGCAAAAGTTGCATCAGTAAAAGAAATAGATAGTGGTGAGGCTGTAAGTTATGGTAGAACATTTATAGCAAAAGAAAAAACAAAAGTTGCAACTATAACAATTGGTTATGCTGATGGTTATCCAAGAAATTTGTCAAATAAAAATGTAAAAGTTTTGATAAATGGAAAATATGGAAAAATCATAGGTAGAATTTGTATGGATATGTTAATGGTAGATGTTACTGGAATTGATGTAAAACAAGGAGACATTGTAACTTTAATTGGAAAGGAAGAAGGTATCTGTGCAAATAAAATAGCTAGTGCTTCAAAGACAATTTCATACGAGCTGTTGAGCGGACTTGGAAAAAGAGTTAAGAAGGTATATATAGGCAAGTAATGTTGAAAATTACTTGCTTTTATGATAATATATAAGTGTTGAATGGAGGTCTATTATGGAAAATAAAATCTTTAATCCTAAAGAATATAATAATATAAAAGAAATTATATATAATTCTGTAAATGTTTATGGAGACAATATTGCATTTGTAGTAAAACATAAAAATGATGATAAAATAGAGTATGAAAATATTACTTACAAAAAAATGCTTGAAGATATAAACAAGATAGGAACAGCGCTATATTATATGGGATATAGAGGAAAAAAAGTTGCAATAATAGGAAAAAACAGATATGAGTGGATTGTATGTCATCTTGCAAATTTACTTGGAGGTATAGTATCAGTTCCTTTAGATAAAGATTTGGAGTTAGAAGAATTTGAAAGCAGTTTAATTCGAAGTGAAGCAAATTGTGTTATTTTTGATGAAAAATTAATTGATAAAGTTGAGGAAATTAAAAAAAGTAACAAAACATTAGTAAAAGACTTCATATGTATGAGCAAGATAAGAGATTATCTATCAGTTGAAGATTTAAAAGAAAGAGGAAAAAAACTACTTAGTGATAGAAAAAGAGATTATCTAAATGTTGAAATAAAAAATGATATTATGAATGTTTTGCTATTTACATCAGGTACAACAGATAAATCAAAGGCTGTTATGTTATCACAAAAAAATATTGCATCAAATATATATGCTTTGCAATGTGTTGAAGATATAAGACCAACAGATACAAATATAGCATTTTTGCCATTTCATCATATATTTGGCTCAACTTGTATATTAATGATGCTTTCTTGTGGTGTAAAAACGGTATTTCCAGATGGATTAAGATATATAAAACAAAATTTAAATGAGTATAAAGTAACTGTATTTGTCGGAGTTCCTGTGCTTGTTGAAGCAATATATAAAAATATAATGAAAGAATTAGATAAGCAAGGAAAGAAAAAACTTGTAAATACTATGGTAAAAATTAGTAATGCTTTGATGAAATGCCATATTGATTTAAGAAGAAAAATATTTAAGCAGATAATTGATGCTTTGGGTGGAAAATTAAGACAAATTATATCTGGTGGTGCACCAGCTGACTCTAAAATTTCGAAATGGTTTAATGATATAGGTATAAAAACAATTCAAGGATATGGCTTAAGTGAAACTTCACCTGTTATAGCAGCCGAAAATTGTAAAGTTATAAAAAGTGGTTCAGTAGGATATCCTATGATTAATGATGAAATAGAAATAGTAGAAAAGGATGAAAATGGAATAGGTCAAATAAGGGTTAAAGGACCAAATATAATGCTTGGATATTATAATATGCCTGAGATGACATCAGAAGTTTTAAAAGATGGTTGGTTTTATACTGGTGATTTAGGATATTTTGATAAAAAAGGTATTTTATACATTACAGGTAGAAGCAAGAATTTAATAGTTTTAAAAAATGGTAAGAAAATATTTCCAGAAGAAATAGAAACTGTGGTAAATAGAATAGATTTAGTTGAAGAATGTATGGTATTTGGAATGCCAAATGAAAGAAAAACAGATGATGTAAGACTTGCAGTAAAAATAGTATATAATAAAGAAGTTGTATTAGAAAAATATAATGGTATTAGTGGAGATGATTTGTATAAAGTTGTATGGGATAAAATAAAAGAAATAAATACAACATTTCCAAAATATAAGCATATTCAAAAACTTATACTTTCAGATGAAGAACTTATAAAAACTACTACAAAGAAAGTAAAAAGACAAGAAGAAATGAAAAAAATATTAAATAAAAATAAAGATATTATATAAAAGTTGACATAAAATCAAAAGCATGATATAATAAATGAGTAAAAATTTTAAACCAAATATTAATATAGGAGGAAAGAATATGATTAACAGCTTTGAAGATTTATTAATGAACACGTATGAGATTTCTGGAGACTATCGGGTGGAGTTTCCGCTGACTTGTGCAACAGAGGTACTTTCGCCAAGGATTGTGCCGGAGTCTGAGAAGCACTACTGTAAAAACAATGGTGTTATCGTATTTCAGTTTGAGGGCGTCCATCATGTTATTCCATCTCTTGCAGGAGTTGAGAGAATTCTTCAGAATGAAGGATTTACTATGGATTACAATATGTATGTTCCTTTTTCGAGTGGCAGCATGCCTGCAACACTTGCAGGGAAAGTAAAGTGGAATTCCCTGCTTGAAATGAAAGTAAATGAAGAATAAAAGTTTTTTTAGAGCGACTATTTTAGTCGCTCTTTTTTAAATTTTAGTATATTTTTGATATTTATAAATAAAATAATAATAATAATCGTAAAATAATAATAAAATATAATGGAGGAATTTATATGAAAAATAAAATTTTTTTGTACCTAAAATCAATTCTTATTCCAGTAGTTTTAGGAGGTATTGTAGGTTTTATAATATCATCATTTATGGATTATGATATTATAAAAAGACCACCACTATCACCACCAGCAATACTTTTTCCTATTGTATGGACTATTTTATACATTTTAATGGGGATATCTTATGGTAGACTAAAGTCTAGGGGACTTGTAACCTCTGATATAAAATATAGTTATTATTTACAATTATTTGTAAATTTAATGTGGTCTATATTTTTCTTTGTATTAAAATGGAGATTATTCTCATTTACTTGGTTACTTCTTCTTATAATTCTTGTAATTATTATGATTGTAAAATTTTATAATAAAGATAAAATTTCTGGTATAATTCAAATACCATATTTAATTTGGATTTTATTTGCTGCATACTTAAATTTGTTTATATATTTGTTAAATTAAAAAAGGATCAGAAAAATCTATAATTTTTTCAATTTCTATTGGCAATTTTAATTGTTTTGGTGTATAATTATTATTGATATATAATTGTTTTATCATATTTAAATTATATCAAAAAGCTATCTTTTTTAAATAATTGATAGCTTTTTTTATAAGAAAAATGAGTGAATTTTTTTCACTCATTTTTCTTAAGGACTTTTTTTACAGCCCCTTTTATGCAATTTTTAAATTAATTCCAAATTTCTTTTTTACGTTATCATCAAATTCATAGAAAAAAGCTTTTTTATAGCATAATATAAAATAGTTTGTTAAATAGAAATCATTGTTAATATATCCTTCGTTTTGAAAAATAGAAAAATCTTTTTCAAACATTTCAAGTGCATATGCAATATCTTTATTTTTTGAATTTGATAAAGAGCATGCAATAAGTTCATTTTTAGAAATGCTTATTTTTGTACTAAGAGGTATATCTTTAAATTTTATTCTTAAAAAATCTGTTATGCAAGTTAAGAAATTATCACTTACATTCGTATCAAAACCATACCGCAGCTTATATAACGAGCCAATAAGTGGAATGTCATTTGGTGTTATTTTTTCTTTGTTTAAAAAATTAAAAAACTCTTTTTTTAAAGAAATATATTGTTTTCGCATGTTTTGTGTAAGTGCTTTTAAATTTTTTTCAAATTCATCTTGACTAAATATTATAGACATAGAGTAGTCTTTTATAATTTCATAAAGATTAGATTTGTCATCTTTTGATGCAGACAATAAATCATTTAATTTTATAACTTTATCTTGATGGATGATATAAAAATTATCATTTGAAACAAAACAAAATAATACATAGTATATAGATAAGAATAGTTGTTTTCTTTTCATACTTTTCTCCTTACATTATAATAATAATATAATAAAAATTAAACTAATAAAATTATACCAAATTTTTAATATTATGTCAAAAATACATGTTATATTTATTACTTTTTAAGCAAATAATATTTGAAAACTCAAAAAGTCTTTATTTAAAGTTTTATATTGAAAAAAAGCGAAAAAAGTTATATAATAGGTGTGATTATATTTTGCTTAAGGAGAATGTTGATATGATTGAAAAAAAAGGTTATAAAACAGTTATAAAAGTATGTTTATTTAGTTTACTTGTTTTAATATATATATTAACTTTATATAAACCAGCACTTCAAAATGATACTTTTTTTGATATTAAATTAGGTGAGAAATATTTAACAGAAGGTATAGTAAGAGAAGATAATTTTTCTATTCATAATGATTTAGAATATATTGCACAACATTTGGGTGTAAATATTATAACATATTTAGTGTATAAAAATTTTGGCTATTTTGGACTTTATATATTAGGAATAATGCTTTCATCAATACTTGCAGTCATGTTATATCAGCTAAATAAGGAGTTTTTAAAGACAAAAACTCTGTCTTATATTTTACTTTTTTTTGAAATTTTCTTTTTACAAAGCTTTTTAGCTATAAGGGCTCAAATGTATAGCTATATAATATTTGCTTTAGAAATACTTTTAATTCAAAAATTCATAAAAAGTAATAAAAAAATATATTTAGCAATTTTATCTGTAATTCCTTTATTACTTATAAATATACATGCTGGAGTTATTTGGTTTTATTTCATAATTTTGCTAGTATATTACTTAAATATTTTAAGAATTAAAGTATTTAAAATAGAATGTGACAAAAATGTTAGTAGTAAATCAATATATTTACTTATACCAGTAGCAGTTGGAGCATTTCTTATGTTTTTAAATCCTTTTGGAATAGATGCTGTAATTTATGGATTTAAAACATTGTCAAATGAATTTATTAATCAGTATATAATGGAATTTCAACCATTTAGTATTAAGAATACATATGGTGTTATGATAACTATATATGTTTCAATATTTTTATTTAGTTTTATGTTTACTAAATTAAATATAAAATTACAACATTTTTTACTTTTCTTTGGAACATTATTTATGACTTTACTTTCTATTAGACATTTTTCTTTATTAATTATTTGCAGTATTACTTGTTTACCATATATTGAAGAAATTTTTGAGAGATGTAGAGATTCAATATATAATAATATGATGGAAAAAGGAAAGAAATATATAAAAATTACAGTTAGATTTGTTATTGTATGTTTACTTATAAGAACTAGTGCTAATTCAATGATGGTAATAAAAGAATATTCTTTTGTACCAAAGAGTACTTATCCAGTTGAAGCAATAGAATATATAAAAGATAATATAGGGTCTGATAAAAGAATATTTAATGAATATACTTGGGGAAGCCTTATGATGTTAAATGACATTAAAGTATTTATAGACTCAAGAGCAGACTTATATACAAAAGAATATAGCAAAAAAGAAGATGATATAGCAATGGACTATATTAGAATAAATAATTGCACAGGAAATTATATAGATTTATTAAATAAGTATAATATAGATTATATTTTTATTGAAAAATCATCAAATCTTGCAAAAAATATATTAGAGCATGATGAATATAAAATGATGTATGAAGATGAAATATCTTATATTATAGAAAAAGTAAATTAATTAAACAAAGGATAAAGAGGGGGAAATACTTATGAGAAGAACAGTTATAATAGTATTTTGTGTACTAGGAATGATAGTAGGAATTGCTTTAGGAGAGGCAGTATCTTCAATTAGCGTCTTGCGTTGGCTTTCAATAGGTGGTGAAATTGGATTTAAAACACCACTTACAGTGGACCTTAGTTTCCTACAATTTACAATAGGAATATGGTGTAAAATCAGTATTGGTGGAGTAATTGGTATGGTACTATTTGCCTTTATTGGTAGACTTGTTACAAGGTGGATTAAGATATAATTAATTTACCCGTATGCGATAGGCCCTATGAAAAATTGGAACTACACGGACCTTCAAATATGACAAATTCTGAACTTTTAGCAATTATTATAAAAAATGGAACAACAAGATTAAATTGCTTACAAATTGCACAGAATATATTAAAAGAAAAAGGTGATAAGTCTAATATTTCTGATTTAGAATATTTAACTACACTTTCAATTCAAGAATTAGAAAGATTCGAGGGAATAGGCAGAGTAAAAGCAATTCAAATACAAGCTGTAATAGAACTTTCAAAAAGAATATCCAAGATTTATGATATAAAAAAGGATAAAATAATCTCTCCACAAGATGTATACAAATTATTGTCGAATGATTATGTTGGACAAAAACAAGAATGTTTGAAAACAATACTTTTAAATAAACAAAATAACGTTATATCAGTTATAACTAATGCAATTGGTGGTAATGATAGAATAAATATTGGGATAAAAGAATTATTTTCAGAACCTATAAAACAGATGGCATCTTCAATTATTTTAGTGCATAATCATCCTAGTGGAAGTTTAACTCCAAGTAAACAAGATATTAGATTTACTAAGCATATTCAAGAATATTCTAGTATTTTTGAAATACAATTATTAGATCATATAATTATCACAAATAGTAATTATACTAGTTTAAAAGAACAAGGTTATTTTTAAAAGGTGGGATAGAAATGGGATTTATATCAAAAGATATAGGAATAGATTTAGGAACATCAAATATAAGAATTCACGTAAAAGGTAGAGGAATAGTATTATCAGAACCAACAGTTGTAGCAATTAACAAAATAACAGGTGAAGTGCTAGCAGTTGGCAATCAAGCAAAAGAAATGCTTGGAAGAACACCAGAAAATATAGTAGCACTAAAGCCATTAAAAGATGGAGTTATTGCAGATTTTGGAGCAACTAAAATGTTAATTCAAACACTTATATCTAAAGTTGTGCCAAAAACTTTATTTTCTAGACCTAGAATTGTAATATCTATTCCATCAGATATTACTGACGTAGAAGAAAGAGCAGTTGAGGGTGTTGCGTATAAAATTGGAAAAGATGTATATCTTATGGAAGAGGTTATGGCAGCAGCAATTGGTGCAGGAATTAAAGTAGAACAACCAGAAGGCTCAATGATAATAGATATAGGTGGTGGTACAAGTGAGATGGCAGTTTTGTCACTTGGTGGAATAGTTGTATCACATTCTATAAGAGTTGCAGGAGATAGAATAGATAGAGATATAGTTGAATATATAAAGCAAAATTTTAATGTTATAATAGGTGAAGGTGAAGCAGAAGAAGTAAAAAAACAAATAGGTGCTGCAACATCTGCTATGACTGAAGAAAAAGTAAATATAAAAGGTAGAAATTTAACAACAGGTTTACCAGAGACAATAACTGTAACAACTGATGATATAAGGCTTGCAATGTCACCTTCATTAAATGAAATAATGCGTGTAATTAAATTAACACTTGAACAAACACCACCAGAGCTTGCAGCAGATATTATGGCAAAAGGTATAGTTTTATCAGGTGCTTGTTCACAGATAAAAAATTTAGACAGATATATAAGTGAAGAAACTGGAATGCCAGTATCACTATGTGAAAATCCAAGTGATGCTGTAATTAGAGGAGTAGGACTTTCTTTAGATAGTATAGAGGTTTTAAAAAAGGCAATAAAAACTAAAAAGAATAATTAGGTGAAAAAATGAATTATAGATATAATTTTGATGATGAAAAAAATGATAATAAAAAAAGAATAATATTTGTAATAATATTTTTAATTTTTCTAATTATGTTCGTAGCATTTTTTTTTAGAAATAGCTCAAATAAGATTATAAGAACAACATCTAATATAATATCAAAGCCAGTAGTATTTATATATAACATAGTGACAAATGCAGGTACAACTATAAAAGACTCACTAAGAGAACCGGAGGATATTATAGCAGAAAATGAAGCTTTAAAACTTGAAAATGAGACTTTAAAAATGCAGGCATTGGAGAGTAAAAAAATATTAGATGAAAATGAGTCTTTAAAAAAAATGTTAAATATAAGTAAAGAATATCAGCATTTTGAAATAAAAGTTGGAAATGTTATATTTAGAGAACATGATAATTGGACTCAAGTTTTTACTATAAACTTAGGCTCAAATGATGGAATTAAATTAAATCAAGCAGTAGTTCATGAATCTGGACTTGTAGGATATATATCAGCTGTAAATTCTGATAGTAGTGTTGTAACTACAATTCTTGATCCAACATCCTCTGTAAGTGTTACTGTTAGCACTATTAATGAACCTGCTGTGTTGCAAGGTGATACAGAATTAAAATCTAATAACAAACTAAAACTTATTTATATACCACTTGATACAGAAATATCAGTATCAGATATATTATATACTTCAGGTCTTGGGTCAATGTATCCAAGTTCTATTCCTGTCGGAAAAATAACAGAGGTAATTTATGAAAAAAATAATGTAGCACGATATGCACTTGTTGAACCTAATGTAGATATTAGAAAAATAACAGAAGTAGGAGTAATTATAAATTAGATAGGAGATGAAAAATTGAAAAAAGCACTAAAAACAATATATATTTTTTTAATTATATTTGTTATTTATTTAATACAATTATTTGTAATAAATAATAATACTTTATTTGGGGTAAAGCCAAATCTTATACTTATTTGTGTAATTGTAGTAAGTCTTTGGTTTGGACTTTATACTGGTTCAATTTTTTCATTTTTTATTGGAATTTTAACAGATATTTTATATGGAAATACATATGGTATATTTACAATATGTTATTGTGTGACAGGTGTTATAATTGGATTTTTAAATTATAATTATAGAAAAGAAAACAAACTATCACTAGTTTATGTAACTATAATTGCAGTATCAATATTTGAATTTATAGAATATATTAGTTATTCTATAATTCTTGCTACATATAGCAGTTTTTTCCTTTTGTTAAAACAAATTATATTAAGTTCAATATTAAATATTATAATTGTATATATAGTATATGAATTAATACTAAAGATAACTAAGTCATTTGATGATAGCGATAATTATCTTATAAAAGGGAGATATTAATGTTTAAAAAGATTTATGAAAAGATTACCAATTTTTTTAATAATAGAGAGCTTATATTATCTATAATAATTGTATCAATATCAATTATATTTGTATTGCAACTATTTAATTTACAAATAATAAATGGTGCAACATATAGAGAACAAGCAGAAAGAAGAATGGTAAGGACTGAGTCTGTTACAGCATCTCGTGGTGAGATATACGATAGAAATGGTGTTGTTCTTGCTACTAATAAACTTGCATATAATGTTGAATTATATAAGGTGCAAGTTGAGCCTTATGAGCAAAATAATGCAATTTATGAATTAATAAAAATACTTGAATCAAATGGTGATAGTATTTATTCTTCTTTCCCTATAAAAGATGATTTCTCAGATTTTGATTTTTCAGATAAAGAATCAGAAATAAAGTGGAAAGAGTCTGTAAATATAGATGAACTTGCTTCTTTTGATGATGTTATAAATCATTATATAGAGCTTTATGCCTTAACTGATATTGAAGATAGAGATATGCAAATTAAGATAATAAAAGTAAAATATGAGGGAAATCTAAATGGGTATTCTTTATTTAATAGTGCCTTAATTGCAAAAAATATTTCTGATAAGTCTGTTGCTCAAATAGAAGAGGCTAAAAGTAGACTTTATGGTGTAAATGTTGTAACAGTGCCACAAAGATATTATCCTAATGGAACGGTTGCATCTCATGTTATAGGTTATGTAAGTAAAATAGGAAGTACAGAATATGCAGAAAAAAAAGATGAAGGATATACTTTAAATAGTCTTACCGGTAAAGCAGGAGTAGAAGAATCATTTGAAAAATACTTGAAAGGAACAGATGGAGAGAAAAAGGTTATAACAGATTCAAAAGGTAATGTTTCATCTGAGGTAGAAACTAAAGAGGCTATATCTGGTGATAATGTTACCCTTACGATAGATTATAGACTGCAAGTTGCAGCAGAAAACGCTTTAGTAAATACTATGGAAAGATTAAGAAGTGGTGAACTTACTGGATATCCAGTAGAGGATGCAAATTCTGGTAGTGTAGTAGTATTAGACGTTCAAACTGGTGAAGTCCTTGCTATGGTAAGTTATCCTAATTATGAAATAAATGATTTTGTCGGTGGAATATCAACAGAAAATTGGAATAAAATAAAAGATGATGCAAGAAATCCTATGGTAAATAGAGCAATTTCTGGTATATATTCACCTGGTTCTACCTTTAAAATGTTAGTTGGTATAGCTGGTGTAAAATCTGGAATAATTAATCCTGATGAACTTTATTATGACCCCGGTATATATCCTTATGGATATAATCCAAAATGTTGGCTTTATACAGATTATGGTCAAACTCATGGATATATAGATTTAACAGGTGCAATAAAGGGATCATGTAATTGTTATTTTTATGATGTGGGAAGAAGAATAGGAATAGATGAAATTATAAAAACAGCTAAGACTTTTGGCCTTGGACAAAAAACTGGGATAGAATTAAGTCAAGAAGAAAATGGTGTAATAGCTGGTGAAACTAAACCTGAAAGTGGTTGGTATTTGGGAGATACACTTGCTGCATCTATTGGTCAATCATATAACGCATATACTCCAATACAGCTTGCAAATTATATTTCTGCAATAGCAAATGGAGGAAAATTAAACAAAGTATCTATTATAAAAAAGGTTGAAAATAGTAATAATGTTGAAGTTGGGTTAAAGGAATTATTAGAATATTCTGCAAACTTTACTAAAGTAGATTTTGAGGCAAGAGATGTTGGAATAGATGAAAATACTATAAATCACGTAAAAGAAGGAATGTTATCTGTTACAAGTGAGACAGGTGGTACAGCAAATTCAATATTTTATGATAGTCCAATACAAGTTGGTGGTAAAACAGGAACATCACAAGTAACTACTGGCTCTAGTAATGGTATATTTGTTGGATTTGCTCCATATGATAATCCAAAAATTGCAGTTGTTGCTATAATTGAACATGGTGAAGAAGGATTTTATACAGCACATGTAGTAAGAGCAATAACAGATGAGTATTTTAATATGTCTACTGAGGATAAGCAAAATGAAAAAATACAAAATGTAGTAAATAGTAATGTTTCTTTTTAGTTGACATAAAAGAAAAAGTATGATATAATCTTCCTATAAAATTTCAAAAATTCTAAAATTAATATTTTATAGGAGGTTGGTATGAATAGTAAGTCGAAAGTTGGCGACTGTATTAAAGGTATAGTGCATAAAGGAGAATCTAAGGTTTGGAGCACTGTTGACAGGCATTTCACTCTTATACAAAGAGGTGAAGAACTAAATTATGAAGGAGAGTATCTTTTTTTGGTAATCCGGTATTCAATAGATGGTGGAATACGTATAGTAAAACCTATATGTTGTATACTAAATAACAATATAGATTCTTTCTTTCAAAAAATAGTTGCAAATAAGCGTCTTACGGCAGGCTTAGAACTGTTTAGATTGGTGTATGCTTTAAGTATTGGAAAATTAACTTTAAAAAATGTAGAAAAAGAACAAGCAGTAGAACTTTACAAAAAAATGTGTAATTTTAATAGTTTAGATGAACCTGAAAAGGTAAAAGAGTTTTATGAAAAAGAGCCACTTTTAAATGTGATAGGAAAAGAACTTTATCAAATTCTTACTTCTTGTGATAGAAGTATTACAGAAGAAATAGCTTGCATATTAAATGCTAGTCAGGATGTAAGTGATATAGATTTTGAAGTGGTTTCAGAAAGTAAGCTTGTAAATACTGGAGTTTTACCAATTGAAGATGCCTCAAAGCTTATGGCATATATAGAATATACTAATCTTGAAAGCGATATATCAAACTTTATAAAAGCAACAAATAATGAAGAACATTGCCTAAATTATAAAGTGAAATTAGTAGATAATTATTTTATTATAGATAAATTATATGATTATAATGCAAAACTCTATGAGTTTTATATAAAATTTTAATTTTAGGGGAGCAAAAAATATGCTCCTCTATTTTTTTTCTAAAATTTGTGATATAATCTCTTTTGGAGGTAAATATGAAAGAGTATAAAATTGATAAAAATATAAGTAAAAATATATTTAGAGGATATGATTTAAGAGGAATATATGGAGATGACTTAAATGATGATGTAGCATATACAATTGGGCTTTCATTTGGAACATATGTTAAAAATAAAGGGTATGATACATGTCTAGTAGGACATGATAATAGGTCTTCATCAGAGCCACTTAAAGATGCTTTAATTTGTGGTATTACAAGTAGTGGATTAAATGTTAAATATCTTGGTCTTGTTACAACACCTATGTATTATTTTGCACAATATCATTTAAAAATTGAACCAGGAATAATGATTACTGCAAGTCATAATCCAAAAGAATATAATGGATTTAAAGTGGCGTTTGATGGTTTTGGTAATGCGTGTGGCAAAATGATACAAGATTTTAGAGAATTTACTAAATCATGTAATTTTAATCATGGAACTGGAAAAGTAGAAAATGTAGATATAAAAAGTGATTATTTGTCTAAAATAAAAAGCTCAATAAATCTTGGAGATAGAAAAATAAAAGCAGTTATAGATGCTGGTAATGGTACATCTTCTGTAATAATTAAAGATGTTTTTGATATGTTTGAAAATATCGAGTATAAAGCTATATTTTGTGATTCTAATCCAGAATTTCCAAATCATCATCCAGATCCTAGTGTTGAAAAAAATAATGAAGTATTAAAAGAAGAAGTATTAAA
>CANQPW010000019.1 GCA_947625855.1 uncultured Clostridia bacterium
AAAATTACTATTAATTATCCACAGAAAACATAAATATGTCATGAAAATTTTATGTTTTTTTATGCGGTTGCCCTATTTTTTAGCTTTTTTGTATTTACTTTTTGACAAAACTATGATAATATGCTTAAATGCAAAATTTAATTAAAATTTTTTTCTTTCTATTTTTTTCTTTTTTAATAATATTTCAATTATCAAATAATTCCACTTCGGAATATTTTGAATATCCCACTGAATATACAGATATTTCATCTAGCTATGGATACAGAGATATATTTGATTCAACTAGTTTTCATAACGGAATAGATTTTTTAGCACCACAAAATTCTAAAGTATTTGCATGTGCAAGTGGAATTGTAGTAAATCTTGGATTTAGTAATTCCTTTGGAAATTATATAGTAATTAAACATAGCAATAATTATTATTCATTATATGGACATCTAAGTGAAACTTTTATTATGAATATTGGAGACTATGTTAATGCAAAAGAACATATTGCAAATGTTGGACCAAAATATCTTTCTAATGGTATTCTAAATGGATTAACCACAGGTCCTCATCTACATTTTACAATATATAATGAAGATGGAAATACAATTAATCCTAAAGATTTATTAGAAAATAAATAAATAAATACATACAATAAAAGAAAATAAAAATAAAAATAAAAATTAAAATTAAAAAAATAACACATTAAAGTGTTATCTTTCTATATTATTTTCAACTTTTTCTTGATGAGTAGAAAATTTTGATACAGATACTTCGTATGCAACCTTTTCTATTACTTCACCATTTTCTAATTTTTTTTCATATTTTCTTGATTGTATTCTACCAGAAATCTTAACCATAGTTCCAACACTTAGATTTTCACAAAATTTAGCATTTCTTCCCCATAAAATACAAGGTATATAGTCTGATTTTTTATATGATCTATTTACAGCAATTAATACATCTGCTATTTCTCTTCCAAGAGGAGTTTTTCTATAAATAGGTTTTTTACATATATAACCTATTAATTCAGAATTATTTAAAGTTAAAATATTTTCATCATCTGAAAATTCAATTTCTTTAACAAATATTGATAAAATAAGCTTACTCTTCACTTCATCTTGTTTATTATATGATCTAAATTGACCTACTACATGTATTATTTTATCAATATCTAATTTTTCTATATCAATTAATCTTTCAGATACTATAATTGGTAAAATATCATAAGAGTCACTTAATCTTTTAGATTTTATACTAATTTTATAAAACTTTTCTCCAAATATTTCATGACTAAACTCTGGTATGCTACAAATAATACCTCCTATTTCAACTATGTTATTTGTGTTATAATTTTCCATTAAATTTTTTCCTCCTTTGGTATTTATATTATTATTCATATGTTCAAAATAAAAAAAAATTACTGTGATATTTAGCATTATATCACAATAATTTAATTTTGTAAATAGCTTATGTAAACAATTAGTTTAAATACAATTTATATAAGTCAGTTTAGTTATTTTTACTCAAACATTTTTTTAAGATTATATACATAGCAAAAATCATTATAAGAGATGATATTCCAGAAACTCCTATATATTGAGATAGGAATGCTTGCGTTTTTGTAGTTGAAAAGAAATTATATAATACAACTGGTAAAGCACAAGCAATACATATAAAAATAAAGTGTAATACATTATATTTACTTTTTTTATTATCTAAAAATATCAAAAATATATAAAGTAAAATGTTTGCTACAAAAAAATATCTATCATGCATTGCTGGTAAAAAATAAGGAACACACAAACTAAGTAGTGATACTTTTTGTATAAATGTATTATCATCATATTCTTTTCCTTTAATATTTTTTAATACAATATATACACTAAATATAACAACTAATACTGAAAGTATTAATAATAAAATAGAAGATATACTAACATAATTTAATTTTAAAAAAGAATATATATTTGGTGCAGACCTTACAAATTGTAGATATGCAGTAGTTTGTCCAAAATATATTTTAAATATATCTACTATATTTCTGCCACTCAATATTGTAGGAAGCATACTAATTAAAAAACCTATTGGTATATAAATAATATCAATTACTCTTATCTTCTTTTTAAGTAATAAATATAAAAAGATAGGTGCTATAAAAATTGCTTGTAACTTAAATGATATGGCAATACCATATGAGATTAAAGCACATCTTTTTTTATCTTTTAAAAGAAGTAGTATAAATAACAATATAAAAAATGTATAAATACTATCACATTGCCCTATAATACTACAATTTATAATAACACCAGGAATTAATATCAAAAGTAGCCCATAAGACATTTTTGCCTCTTTATTAAAATGCTTTATTATATAATAAACTACTATTGCCATTGCAAATGTAAATATAATTGATACAAACTTTATCCAATACAAGTTATTAGTTGTAATAAAAGTACCTAAAATTAAAAGATACATATATGGTGGTGTATAATTTCCTATTTGTGTTTTTAAAGCCTCTTTTGCACCTATTTCATTAATTTTACTTATCCATTTATCTAAAAATAAGGTATAATCTTCTCCATAAACATTTCTAAATAAAAAAGTTATTAGTATAAAAACAAAGATAATTAACAAACATTTTAAAATTTCTTTTTTATTCTCAAGTATTTTACTCATCCTTATCCTCCAAGAATCATTGCTAAAACATATAATATACTATGGTGTACTGGGAAAAACGAATAAGAAAATTTTTTACTTAAATCATATTTATTCTTCTTTTTACCATTATATAAAAATACTAATATTACATCAAATATACAAAAACATTCAATTATATTATAAAAAGAAACTACACTAAGCATAATTAATGCTTCTAAACTAGTATAAATTAAATTTTTTGTTTCATTTTTAAAGCTTTGTTTTAATTTTTCAAAAATAAAGAAATTTACAGAAAGTATTAACACTATATATCTATAATCTATATCTATAAAAATATATGTTGTTATTACTAGAAAAATTGTTAAAACTCTTAAAATAAAATTAATATATTTATTAACATTTTCTACATATTTTTTTGTAAAATCAATAGCTTTTATAAATATTAATGATAAAGCAAATGAAAATAAAATATTTAAAAAATCTGCCATATAGGTTGAATAATTAGTAAAATATATTTTATTTACAATTGATATTAGATATATACAAAGCTGAGTTATAACAGCAACTATACTAATCCTTAATATATAATTTCTTAAATTTCTTGTATGTAAATATCCTTGAACTAATGAAAAAACAAAAAGAGGCATAGCCATTCTTCCTATTAACCTAAATATTATATAAATGTTATTTGGAATTAATGATACAAAATACACACCTATATGATCTATTACCATAGAAATCATAGCTATAATTTTTAAAATATTTAGACTTAATCCACTAAATGTTTCTGTTTTTCTCAAGTTATTCCCTCCAATAATTAGTATCTACAATAATGAAGTGTATCACCTAACACTACAAATTGACTTTCATCATATTCATTCCAATCCTTATCATAAAAATATTTTTCATATATTTCATCTTCTTTTTCTCCAAGTGTAAATCTAAAATTAGAATATATTTTAATATGTGAACCTAAAATATCACCTACATTGTATACATTATCAATTATTCTATAAAATAGATATGGTACAACAGAATAAAATTTACTTTTAGTAACATTTTTATCATCATATATTACAACTTTTTCTATTTTTTCATTATGTGTCTTGTTAAAGTTATCTATATAATTAACTACATACATAGCATTATCTTCTATCCTATTATTATAATCAGAATATACAAAATATAAATTATAATAGATTAATAAATTAAATAACATACATATTGTAACTAATACTATACTCCTAATTTTATAATTTGATACAAGTATAATAAACATACAAATTATACTAGGTAATGCACCTATACAAAACGCCATTCTATAAGATAAATGTGCTCCATTAATAAGTGCAAAGGAATATGTATAAATAACAGTTAAAAATATTATATATATAATGTTATTTCTTAAATAATTACTAGAATTTATATTTTTTCTTTTAAATATTATATCTAAAAATAAATATAAAACTAAATATACCATACTATATATTAAAACTTGTAGTAAAGTATTACTTACTACAATAAATATTTCATTTCCTTTTGCATATCTATCATTTGGTATTATGCCATTTATATTTAGTTTTGAGAAACCATATAATAATAATAGTGGTACTAAAAACAATATAGTAACCTTTACTAAAAATTTAAAATCTATTTTTTTATTTTCTTTTAAAGTATAAAAAATAAGTGAATATAAAACAAATGCAGTTATCATTGTTTGATATGAAAATTCTGAAATTATTAATAATACTAAACAAATAATATTTTTAAATTTTATATTTTTAGAATATATTATGCTTGCAATTATAGCTAAAAATAGTGATAAAATCATAGTTAAATTTTCAAGATATATTAAATTATCAGCTATATATTTATTAAAAAACATAAAAACTATACAAGAAAAAATTAATACCTTCTTAAACTTTGTTAGTTTTTCTAAATTATCATTTTCTTCTATAAGTTTTAGTATATATGTATAAACTAAATACATTGATATTGCTATAAATATAAGTGAAAGTGTAAGATAAATTAAGTAAATAACTTCATATCTTACATTTTCACCTAAAAAACATACAAACATTTTTGTAATTAGATATTGTAATGGTCGCATATTTGCAAATACTGTATTATCATTATAACTTGAAATTCCATCTGCCATTATAGTATATGCATCAGGAGCATACACCACTTTATAAAACATAGCACCAATAACAAATGATATTAATACACATGAAATAAAAATTTTAATCTTGTGATTCTTTTTCATCATCTTCATCCTTTTTTAGCAACTTCATCATATTTGCCTTGTATGCTTCTACTCCTGGTTGATTAAATGGATTTACTCCTAGTACATATCCACTAATTGCACAAGCTTTTTCAAAAAATATAATAAGTTGTCCTATATTATATTCATTTAAGTCTTCAATATTTATTACCATATTTGGTACTCCGCCTTCAATATGTGCATTTAATGTTCCAAGAAAGGCTTGCTTATTTATATAATCTATATCTTTTTCAGCAAGATAATTTAATCCATCTTCATCCTCTTCTATATAAGGAAGTGCTATAAAACTTCTGTCTTTTTCCACATTTATAACAGTTTCAAATATATTTCTTCTTCCGTCTTGAATTAATTGTCCTAGTGAATGTAAATCTGTTGTATAATTTACACCTGTTGGAAATATACCTTTATTATTTTTTCCTTCGCTTTCTCCAAATAATTGTTTAAACCATTCTATAAAATATCTAAATGATGGTTCATAACTTGCAAGTATTTCTATATTTACATTATTTCTGTATAATATATTTCTTATAGCAGCATAAAGATAGCAATCATTTGTTTTTATATCTTTTTCATTATATAAATATGTAGCAAATTGTGCACCATCTAATATATCTTCTATTTCAATATTTGCAACAGCCATAGGTAAAAGTCCTACTGGTGTTAAAACAGAAAATCTACCACCTACATTATTTGGTATAGTAAACATTTCATATTCATTTTTTACTGCTATATCATGTAATATTCCTTTTTTTGCATCAGTAGTAACATATATTCTTTCGTTTGCACCTCTAACTCCATATTTTTGTTCCAAAACTAAACGTAAAGTTCTAAATGCAATTGCACTTTCTAATGTTCTTCCAGACTTTGATATAACATTTATTGAAAAATCTTTGTCTTCTAAGTATTCAATTAAATTTCTTAAATATTTTCCACTTAGATTATTTCCAGCAAAAATTATTTGAGGATATTTTCTTTGACTATATGGCAATAAATTACTAAATGTATTAGAAAATAAATCAATTATTGCTTTTGCTCCAAGATAAGAACCACCTATACCTATTACTACAAATACATCAGATTGTTTTTGAATCCTTTTTGCTAATTCTTTTATTCTAGAAATTTCTTCCTCATTTCTATTAGAAGGCAAATCCATCCATCCAAGCATATCTTTTCCGGGGCCATTCTTTTTTTGTAACATATCGTGAGCTCTATATATTTCTTTTTCAATTGAATTGATATCTTCATCAGTTACAAAATCTTTTATTCCAGTAATATCTAAATGAATGCTTTTCATAAAACCATCCCCTATCTTATATATTTTTGTGTTAATTCATCAACAATTGCTCTAGCACGTCTTTTATTTTGATTGTATTCTACTTCTGGTATATCTACAATATATTTTGATAAAACTAAATCAATTGCCTCTGCAAGTTTTACCATATCATCTTCTTTTAAACCTTTTGTTGTGCAAGCAGCAGTACCTACTCTTATACCGCTTGTAACATTTGGTGATTTTGGATCATTTGGTATAGCATTTTTATTTACTGTTATATTTACTTCTTCAAGTAATGATTCGGCTTCTCTACCAGTCATTTGCTTATTTGTTAAATTAATTAGCATTAAATGATTATCTGTTCCATCAGATACAAGTTTATATTTTCTTTTCTTTAATTCTTTTGCAAGGGTATCACAATTTTTTAATACTTGACCTATATACTCTTTAAAATCAGGTTGTAATGCCTCTTTAAAGCATACTGCTTTACCAGCTATAACATGCTCTAATGGTCCACCTTGTATTCCAGGGAAAATTGTTTTATCTAGTTTTTCTCCATATTCTTCTTTACAAAGTATTAGACCTCCACGTGGTCCTCTAAGTGTCTTATGTGTAGTAGAAGTTACAAAATCTGCATAAGGTACTGGTGACATATGATATCCTGTGCATACAAGCCCTGCTATATGTGCCATATCTACCATAAGATATGCCCCAACTTTATCAGCTATTTCTCTAAACTTTGAAAAGTCAATACTTCTTGGATAAGCACTTGCCCCTGCAACTATCAATTTTGGTTTAAATTCTTTTGCTTTAGCAAGTACATCATCATAATCAATATATCCCTCATCATCAACACCATAAGCTACTATATTAAATAGTTTACCTGAAAAATTAACCTTACTACCATGAGTTAAATGTCCACCATTAGAAAGACTCATTCCAAGTATAGTATCTCCTGTATTTAATACACTCATATATACTGCCATATTTGCCTGACTACCACTATGTGGTTGAACATTTACATGCTCTGCACCAAATAGTTTTTTACAACGTTCTATTGCAATACTTTCTATTGAATCTACATTTTTACATCCACCATAATATCTTTTTGATGGATATCCTTCTGCATATTTATTTGTTAAAACAGAACCAACAGCTTCTCTTACAGCATCACTTACAAAATTTTCAGACGCAATTAATTCTATATTATTTTCTTGCCTTTTTCTTTCTGCCTCTATTAATTCAAATATCTCATTATCCTCTGTTTCTAAATTCTCCATACTTACTCCTCCTAAATAATAATTATATAGCTTAAGTATATCATATTACTGGCAAAACGTGAATACTTTTTATACTTTTAATTATATTATATTTTAAATTCTTTTCTAAGTTTCATAAATGTATCAGCACTAATAAGCGAAATATAGACTTCTTTTAACTTTTCTTTTTCAAAGAATTTACTTAAAAGATTTAGGGCATCATTTGAACTTAATTTAAAAAATATAGCATCATCTTTTAAAATATCTTTAATTTGCGTATACATAGCTAATTTTTGAATATCAACTACTTGCTCATTTTGTATTTCTTCTATTTTTTCATCATTTATTTTTCTTATATCATCTATATTCACCATCATCATCTCCTCTATCCACTACCTCTACATCTTTTTGTGTTACTTTTTCTTGATTATTTTTTAAAATTGCTAATTCTTCACCTTTTTTTGATAGATTTTCATATTCTCCTCTATTAAATCTTTCTATTATTTCTTCTTTAGATATTGGTTGTAACTCTCCAGATGTAGCTATAACATAACAAGAAAATTCATCAGGTGACTTTTCACTTTTTACACTTATTATTCTTGAAACATCATATTTACTTTCTCCACCTTCACTTCTATTAATAGATATATTCTTCTTTTGTATTTTTTCCATTTCTTCTTTTGTAAATACAGAAGTCATTACAACATTTAAATATGCCATCATATCAAGAGAATCAGCATTTTCATTTACAGTATTTACAAATGAGTCATTTAAAAGTTTTAGTTTTGTTTCTATGCTACTGCCTAATACTTTACTACTTAAATCTTTATCAAAACTTCCATCCATTTCAAGTATTTTAGTTATATCTATTACTTTTGTTTCTTCCTTTTCTTTTGACATAATTTCCTTTTGTTTTTCTCGATTTGTTTTTATTTTAAATCCTGCTATTGGCATATCTAATTTGCTTCTTGCTAAATCATTTATATCACTACCATCAATATCACTTACTTTTGCGTTAGTACCATCTGCCTCTATTATCTCATCATCTGCTATAAATGTTACATATTTATGCTTTCCATCACCAGTAATTACACTTTCACATCCTATTTCTTCTAATAATTTACAATATATTTTTGACCACGAATTACAGATTACTTCATTTTCTTGTAATGTTACACTACTTATATCTTGATTATATATTTTACTTAAGACTTCAACATTTCCAGTATCTACTAGTGCCCTATATGTTTGACTATATTTTACTCTACTATTTAATCTCTTATATATTTCCTTTGCTAATTCAATCTTACTTACACTACTATCTATTTTTCCATCTACTCTTGGTATAAATGCCAATATATCATTTTTAAATTCTTCATTTAGTTTCTCATCACTTACAAATCTTTTTCCATAGTGTTCTATATTCCTATCGTATATTATTTCTGATATATTACTAATACCTATACTTATGCTATCTTTTTTTTCTAATGCGTTATAATATTTTTTGATATTTTCTATCCATACATTTTTAGGAAAGCCTAAGAAAAAATCCTTATTTTCTTCATAATTACTAATTTTTTCTTTTAGTTTTGGATCTTTTACAACGGACTCTAAATAATCTAGTGTAATTAATGGTTGTGTTTTATCTAAATCTTCTTCAGATTTAAAAGAACTATTTGTTACACTATTAATAACATCTAATTGTTCTGATGTTAAGTCATATCCTAATTCTTCAATTGCATTTTTATAATCAAGTATTGCCTTAATATATACTTTTTCATCTTTTGGGTCTTTTATTAAATCTTGTATATTTTCTTTTCCGTTTATAATTGCTTCAATTTTATCAATTGGTATATATTCAGCAGTTTCACCAAAATCTTCAATATAATTTTGTAAATCTTGTATAAATAACTCTTTATTTTCAACTGCAGATTCAGCATTTTCTATATTTTCAGATACATCATTTTCTAAAGATTTAGTATCTGGACTTTGTAGTGCTATATATTCTTCTTTTTTTATTTTCTTCATTATTTTTGAAATAAAATCTCTTAGTTTTCCCACCTATATCACCATATTAATATGATATAATAAATAAGAAAATAAGTAAATATTTTATAGGTTTTTTTACTTATTTTTTACTTAGTATTGACTTTTTTTGCGTTTGAATATATAATATTTATTGTAGTTGTACCATTAGCTCAGTTGGTAGAGCAGTTGCCTCTTAAGCAATTTGTCCAGGGTTCGAGCCCCTGATGGTGCACCACATATTAAAAGACGTGTAAATAATCTACACGCCTTTTTTATTTATCATTTTTCTCTTTTACCCCATATAGAATAGCCACCTCTATGACTTACTTCACTATGTATTTTACTATCTACTAATTGCAAAACACCTTTATTTTGATTATGATGCCATGTATATTTACTTGGGGTCTGACCTAGTTTAAATTTTTCAATATCTGCTTTTGAAAATTTATTTGCAAATCTTTTATCTTTTTGTATTTTTTGATAAGTTATTTTATTACACTGATAAAAATGTACTTCTCTTGATTTAAGGTAATATTTTCTTGAAAGTTTTACCCGTGTTATTTCTTTAAACTTTGGAAAACCATCTTTATCAAAATATACTCCTGTACTTTGATGCTTTTTATTTACCATACCAGGAATACCTTTTTTTATTCTTATACCATAATCAACTTTATTCCACATTCTTGACACAAAATGTAAAAATCGTTTTTTACCAAATATGATATAAAAGAATTTTGCAATCTTTCCTTTCTTTTTAGTACAACTAACAAGTGCATAAAAGGAAAAATATTTTAATAGATAAATTAATAAAAGCAAAACAATTTTAAAAACAATATATTCTATTATATATAACCAAATTATATCAAGTGTTACTACATATCCATTATATATTTTATCTATTATCTCAATATTATAATTGCTAATTAAACTAGGAATTATATAATATGAATAGATAAACGATAATACTGAAAGGATTATTTCTGTAAAATAACTTAATGTATTTTTTTTATTATATATTAATACAAAAGACAGTATAATTTGAATAAGCATTAAAATACTAAACCGAATAAGTAATAGTCTTTCCATTTTTTCTCCTTTTTATTAAAATATAGAATATACAAATAAAACACATATATTATACTACATATTTAATAAATTGTAAATGATAAAATACTTTAATATAATACAGCTATATTTCCAAATTCTTTTATGTTTTCATATTTATACTTATCTATTTCATTTTTCGTAGTAATTATTATACCATTTTCATCATATACCCCCGAAAAATAAACATTTCCTATTCTATTTACTATTTCATCTCTGTCTGTTCCTTCTAAAGTTTTTTCTACATTTTCTATATAATAATTTACATCAGTTTTATATGCAAACAAATAATATATATATGGTTCTTTCATAATTTTATTATCTATTATATACAGATTTTCATCTTTTTGTATAGTTGATGTAAACTCCATTGCATTTAATAAACTTCTTTTTATATTATCTTTTCTTATACTATAATCATAAAAAGTAAAATACTCTATGAAAAAAGCTATTACTAATACAACAAATATTTTGTATATATTTTTATGCATATTAGCAAAAATTTTTCCAATATAATATATATATGGTATCATAAAAATATTTACTCTAACAACATTAAGTACCAGCCTTACTCCAAAGAATATACTCATTAATACTGATGAAATTAACCAAATTTTCATTATATTATCTAAACTATTTCTTCCCGTTTTTTTAGTTAATCCAAAACATCCACAAATAAATATAAATATGGCAATTACAACAGTAAGTATAGTATAATTCATTTTTTCTCCATCATATTGAAAAAGAACAATATATAAATTTGTAAAAATATTTTTAATTACATCAGATATATTCGTAACATTAGTTTCTTTTAGCCTTGACAAAATCATTTTTGGTATTGTTATATTTCCTATTTTTATAGTTTCTAAATCAAAATAGTTTATAACAGTAAATAATATCATTGGAAATGCTATAATAAATATTATGATACACGATAATATTAATGTTTTTATATCTATGTATTTTTTTAATAATAAATATGTAAATAAAATTATACAAAAAATTGGTAAAAATATATAACTTGTACCATATGAATATGATGATATTCCTATAAATATTGAAGCTATATACATTGCCGATTTTTTATTTTTAATTAAAAATTTAGATATAAAATAAATTGCATAAAGTATTATGTCTGGAAAAAGGTTTGATTCAACTGCCCATCTACTTTTCATCACATGCCATGGAAAAAAGCAAAATATTCCAAACATTATTAAAAACTTTTTATCTATATTTTTAAAATTCAACTTCAAAAGATAGAACCAAACTAATACCGATATACAGCCAATAATTGCCATAGGAAGTCTTACCGAATAAACATTTAAGCCAAATATTTTTATAAACGGCATTAATATATATGCATAAAGTGCATTTTGTCCACTTCCCCAAGCAACAAAATGCACAGGATAATTCATTCCATTTCTATCAATGCCATAATTTAAAAGATTATATGATTCATATCCTATTGAAGCTTCATCTTGCATAAATTGAAAAGGAAATCTATCTATACCTATAATTCTTACAGCACAAGCTAAAAATATGATTAATATACATATAATGCTATTCTTTTCAAAAATAACATATTCTTTAATATTTTTTCCACTTTTTAAGAATCTTTTTATAAAGGCTGTCGTAGGTACTGCAGTTATTAATATGCAAATCAATAATGAAATTAAAAAATTCATATTTCCCCCTATTTTTTCTTTAGTTCTTCTTGCCTCTTTATCTTTAAAGTTGTTGTTTTAGCAAATTCATCACTTTTTATTTCTAATTTTTTTATTGCCTTATATGGTACAATCCTCTTATTTATATTCTTTATTTCTTCCCATATAATTTTATGTATTTCACTAGTTTTAGGTATATTTTTACCATATTTTTCTTCTAGGAATTCTTTATCTAAAGTTACTCTTGCAGTAACCATTACATTATTCTTACCCTTTTTTGCACCATACACCATTGATTCTTTTACAAAAGGTATTTTGTTTATCTCAGTTTCTAATTCTTCAGGATAAATATTTTTTCCATTTGATGTTACTATAACATTTTTACTTCTTCCTGTAATAACTAAATTTCCATGTTCATCAAAATATCCTAAATCACCAGTATAAAACCAACCTTTTCTTAATGCTTGTTTTGTTTTTTCTTCATCTTTATAATATCCTAACATTATATTGTCGCCTTTAGTAATTATTTCACCTATATTGTTATTTTCATCATTTTCATCTAGCTCTATTCTTAAGGTAGTTCCATAAACTGCTTTTCCTACTGTTCCTGCTATCCTATTATCAAGAGTTGTACCAGCTATTAATGGAGAGGCTTCAGTTGCACCATATCCTTGCAAAAATATAAACCCATAACTTTCCATATTTTTTATCAAATCTTTATCTATTGGTGCTGCTCCACTTAATAAATATTTTAAATTTCCACCAAAATTTTCTTGAACTTTTTTAAATACAATTCTTCTTAAATCTATACCTATTTTACTTAAAGCAGTAGTAGTCTTTTTTACATATCCTATCATTTTTGCATTTTTGCTTTCTTTTATACTTTTCTCTATTTTTTGATTTATTTTTTCAATTATTTCAGGAACAACTATTAATATATCAGGTTTTATCTCTTTTATATTTTTTGCCATAGACTTTAGTCCTTCACAAATACCTATCTTTGCTCCCATAAAAGTAGCATAAATATATGTAAGTGAAAACTCATAAGTATGATGTATTGGTAAAATAGATATAAAAGTAAAAGTGCTAACTTGAGGTACCAATTTATAACATGCCATAGTATTTGCAATTAGATTTCTATGACATAGCATTACACCTTTTGGTGTAGCAGTAGCACCAGAAGTAAAAAGCAAAATCTTAAATTCTTCTTTATCAACTTCTGCATTAATATAACTATTTACACCCTTTTCAAGCATTGACTTTCCTTCTGATACAAGGCTATCAAAAGAATAAGATTTTTCATTATGCTCTAATGTATTCATATTTATATATACCATATCGTCATCTAGTTTTTCCCTTATTTCTTCTATTAATTCTTCTTTTCTATTAGAATATACAATACATTTTGCCTCAGACCTATTTATTAAATTTAATATTTCATTTGCAGGTAAATCTTTATCAAGTGGCACAATTATTCCAACGCCACATATAGTTGCCATATATGTTACATACCATCTATAACTATTTTCACCAATTACAATTATTTTTTCATCTTTTAAATTAAACTTTTCTAAAAGTATTGTTCCAAGACTGTTTATATCTTCTCTTACTTTACTGTATGTTATTTCTTTATATTCTTTAGTTCCATCTTTTTCTGAAAATGCAATTCTATTTCCATATTTTTCAAATTTCTTATCTACAACATCTTTTAATGACTTCAAACTTTTAAGTTCCTCTATTACATCTTCCATATTGCCACCCCATAACACATTTTTATTATATATTTATTAGTCAAAATTGTCAATTAAACAATATCTTATACTATTTCAAAATTTGTAAATTTATGTAAATTATGTTATAATATTAATAGGTAAAAATTTTAATTAGTCCTAGTTAACTATACTGGACGGTAGTTTCATTACTGTCCTTTATACTAACTAGGGCTAAAATTTATAAAAAAGGAGAAAAAAAATGAAAAAGAATTTAAAAAAGAGAGCCATCCGGTTCGTCGTTACATTGGTGATGGTGGTGTTATTTGCCACCGGCACCATTTGTCTGGGAAAGATTGCGCTTAAGTCCCTGGTAGTAGGGATGAAGATGCAGTCACTTTCAGAGGAGGCGCTCTACTACCAGTCCTACCGAAACTGGGAAGAAAGGGACGCCGGTGTAAGAAAAGTGGAGGCAAAGCGAGCTGAGCTACTGAACAGCAGTGATGCGTTCACAGCGAAGTTTGCTAGCATCCATCCTCTAGCAAAGATTGCCATCTTCTGTGTCAGTTCTTTAGGCACAGTTGTAATGGTAATTGGGTGCTGGCTGGCATTCATGTATCTCTGGTATAGACGCAAGCTCTATGCTAGGGATATAAGGAGGATTGCCAGAATGTAGCATAAAAAAAGACTCGGGGAGATTTCCTCGGGTCTAAATTTTTTTATTCCATATCATCTGGACTTTGCTCTTGCATTTCCATTCTTTTTTCTTTACTTTTTGGTTTATCAACTATTTTTTGCACAAGATTATTTGCTTTATTTACAACATCAGGTACAATATCTACTAATCTATCAATAGCATTAGTTCCATCAACACTAAGAAGTTTTGTATTACCATCTTTTACAACTAAAAATCCCATAGGTGCAATGTTTACACCTGCTCCACTACCACCACCAAAAGGAAGTTTTGCACTATCAGAAAACTTATTTAGTTTATTTGTATTAAATTCACTACCACCGGCAGCAAATCCAAAACACACTTTAGATACAGGTACAATAACTGTACCATCAGGACATGTAATCATATCACCAACAACAGTATTTACATCAATCATATTTTCTATTGAAGTCATAGCAGTTACCATTAACGAATCTATTGGATGATTTTTCTCCATTTTAATTCACCTCTCTTATTCTTTAATAGTATTTGCAAATTATATTAACTTATACAATTTATATGATAATCAAATATGTTTTTAAGATATATTACATTAACTAGTTATACTAAAATTATAACTTTTTTTCTTTAAAATTTCATTTACTTTATGCAAAATACTGCATATAGTGGTATTGATTTTATACCATTTGAAAAGCCAAAATTTTTAGATGATATTCTTATTGCATATTTAGGATTATATTTTTCCATATAGCTTTTTAAACTTTTTGACTGAGTATTATTTCCAGATTTTACTTCTACTGGTATAATTCCATCTTTATTGTATAATAAAAAGTCTACTTCAGCCTTATTTTCTGAATTCCAGTAATATAACTGTATATCATTAGTCCTAAAAGCTTGTGCAACATAATTTTCTACTATGGCACCTTTAAACATAAAATTTTCATTTAACAATATTTCTGAAAATTCTAGTTCTAATAATGATGTTAATAATCCTACATCACTTAAGTATAATTTAAATACATCATCATTTGCATACGCTTTAAGTGGTACTTCAACTTTATTAACATTCTTGCATTTATATATCATTTCACTACATTCTAACCAATCAATAGCACTTTCAAACCCTCTTTTATTTGCACCTTTTTCAATATCTATATATTTAAATTTGCTTTTTTCTTTTGCTAGTGAAAATGGAATTGTATTATATACTTTTTCTATTTTCATAGATTCACTATTATTTAAAGTATATCTATTCATATCCGCTAAATATGAGATAATGATATTTTTAAGTATATTTTTATTCCAAAGTAATATATCTTCGTTTGCATTTTTATAATCTAATACTGCATGTGGCATACCACCAATACATAAATATACTCTATACATATCTATTAATTTATCATGAATACTTATCTCTTCTAAGTTCTCATAACATCTTTTTATTTCATCTACCCACATCTGTTTATCTAATGCAATTAAAAATTCTTCAAAATCCATTGGATGCATAAATTCTATTTGTACTTTTCCTACTGGGAAAGATGAATTAAATCTTCGTATTTTTACTCCAAGTAAACTACCAGCACAAACAATTCTATAATGCTTTTCACTTTCGCAGAAAGCTTTTAATAAGCTAATTGCTTTTTCAGATTCTTGGATTTCATCGATAAATACTATTGTTTTATCAGGAATAATTTTTTTATTAAGTTCTAATTCTAATTTTCTAATCTTTGATTCAAAATCAGAATCATCTTCAAAAATATTAACTATACTTTTTTTATCCATTAAATTTATATAAATATAATCGTCAAATTCATTTTTGCAAAACTCATTAATTATATATGTTTTTCCTATCTGTCTTGCTCCTATAACCATTAATGGAGTATTGATATTTTGATTTTTCCATTTCATTAATACATCATAAAATTTTCTCTTCATTTTTTTCACCTATATATATTTTATTATTATTTTTTATGTTTGTCAATGAAATTTACATTTTTTCGGTACCACTTTTTATATGAATTTACATTTTTTTGGCACCACTTTTTATACAAATTTACACTTTTTTGGCACCACTTTTTTTAAATAACATATTTTTAAGACTTTGCTATCTGCATTTTTCTTTTTGGTATTTTACTATTTTTCTTTGTATTTAACTTAATTACTCTATATATAATTTTTATAATTATAAAATTAATAACTATCAAATTACAATTAATAATCAAATTCATTCTTAAATTAAAAATATTATTTGAAATATATGTATAGTATCTTGTATTATCTAAACTAATATTTTTTTCATTTTTTAGAATAAACATATTTATAACTATATTAATTATTGTAATTAAATAAGCATTTATTATACTATTTTCTAAATTTATTCCAATATCTATATCAAATTTTTCATAATATATTGAATTAAAAATTTTTTGTAACTCTTTTTTTGATACAATCTTTTTTTCTTGTTTTTCAAAAGTCAAATAATTTTTCAAAAGTTTATATATAGCATCTATTTTATACTTCTTTTTATTATTTATTTTTTCTTTACTTTTTAAATTTATAGTTTTTATTTTTATAATCTTTAAAATATATATTTCAATTTTATTATCTGTTTTTAAACTTTTATCCTCTACTTCACTATATTTTATTTTTACTTTTAAAGGAACTAGCATAACTATAACAATAAATAATAAAACGAGGAAAAAGAAGTATACAACTATCATATAATCACCTTAAAAATATTGTTTCCAAAATTTTTAAGTTAATGTATTTTTGACAAAATACTCCAAATATAGTATAATGATTACGTTTAAAATATGTAAAATTTTTCTATTGGAGGATTTAAAATGAAATTACTAATTGGTAATGGAGTTTTTGAAAATCTTGTGTATTTTGTAATAATTGCATTTTTAGTTACATGGATTACAACACAAGGTTTTAAAGTGTTATTAAAATTATATGTAGGTGAAAAATTTAAGATTTCCATGCTTTTTGTAGCCGATGATTTTCCTTCAACTCATACAGCAGTAGTCATAAATAACCTTTGCCTCGTTATATTTATCACATTTTATGGGAAAAACAAAGAAATAGATATATGGAGGGCTTGCTGTGATATAAGAGATTTATTAATTATGCTCACCATTACAGGTATATCTATAAAAGATTCAATTGGAAGAAGACACAGACAAGATATAACAAATAAGAATTTAAAAAATTTAAAAGATTTAATAGTAAACTCAGGAAGTATAAAAGCAGACACCGTTACAATACTTGAAAATAAAACAAGTGTTGCAGATGTAATAAATGATGTATTTTCTTCAATAGATAATGAAGCTTTTAAAAGAGTAGGTCATCTAAAACACGAACTCATAGGTGGTATTTTAAGTGGCCTTTTAGGTGCATTATACACAATATGTATATTTTTTGGATACTATAAAATTTTACCAATTTTAATTTTAATATCCCTTATATATTTCTTTGGTAT
This sequence comes from uncultured Clostridia bacterium, assembly GCA_947625855.1. Classification (GTDB taxonomy): domain Bacteria; phylum Bacillota; class Clostridia; order TANB77; family CAG-465; genus CAG-465. The sequence continues at coordinate 18,125 of CANQPW010000019.1, forward strand.
GGGAACATTTTTAAAATTAAAGCCAATTATTGAAAGGCTTTACACAAACTTTAAATAGGTTATAACTCATATTCGTATACCCCCTTGTAAAGGAGAATCTCCAAGTATTTTTGGAGATTCCTCTTTTTATAACAACAACACTATACACATAAGTTTAAGTTTTTATTTTCAATCATAAAACTTTTTACTATTTTTTCTTATTTTTTTGTCTAATTTTACTTCTATTGCTTTATAAAATTCTATTCCTCACAAATCCCTATTCTAGTATCATTTTCTCTATAATAACATAATATTGTTGTGCAAATTTTGACAAATTTATTGTGCATTTTTTGAGTAATTATTATACACTAAAAAGCTAATATCTTTGAATTTAATCAAAAATATTAGCTTTTTATTATTCACTATATTCCATTTGATAACCTAATATATCAATAACATCCCCAGGTTTTAACCCAAGTTCTTTTAATTTATCCATAACTCCAATATTTTTTAGTATTCTTTGCATATACTGTCTAGACTCAATATCAAAAATGTTTACTTTACTCATAAGTCTTTCTATTGGTTCACCACTTACTGTATAATAATCATCTGATACTTTTTGAACAAACCAATCTTGTGAAAGCTCATCTTGACTATCATACATTTCATCTATTTGAACAATATCCTCTTTTGGAATTTTTTCAAGTTCTTGTGATACATACTCAACTAACTCATCAAGTCCATTTCTTGTTACAGCAGAAATTTTAAATAATTTTAATTTTTTATCTTTACATACTTTTTCTAAATCCTTAAGCATATTTTCATCACTTAAAGAATCCATTTTATTTGCAACTACAATTTGCTTTTTTGAAGCTAATTTTTCACTGTATTTTTTTAATTCTTCATTAACTGCATAGAAGTCATCTACTGGATTTCTACCTTCACTACCAGATATATCTATAACATGTAAAATTAATCTTGTTCTTTCAATATGCTTTAAAAAAGTTAGTCCAAGACCTACACCTTCACTTGCACCCTCAATAATACCTGGAATATCAGCCATAACAAAAGGTTTTCCATTCTTAGGATTTACAACACCTAATGCTGGATCCAATGTTGTAAAATGATAATTTGCAATTTTGGGTTTTGCAGATGAAACTGTTGATATAATAGTAGATTTACCAACATTTGGAAATCCTACTAATCCAACATCTGCAAGCATTTTTAATTCAAGTTCTAGATTTTTTTCTGCACCTTTTGAACCTTGTTCAGCAAAATTTGGTACTTGTCTTGTAGGAGTATCAAAATGCTTGTTACCTCTACCACCTCTACCACCTTTTGCAATTAAAAATTCTTGATTATCCATTGATAAATCTGCAACTATTACATCCTTATCTATATCTCTTACAATAGTTCCTTTTGGTACAGATATATATAGGTCTTGACCTGCTTTTCCAAAACTACGGTTTGCTCCACCATTTTTTCCATTTTCTGCTGTAAACTTCTTTTTATATTTAAAATCTAATAATGTACTTGTATTGCTATCAACTTTAAGATATACATTGCCACCACGGCCACCATCTCCACCATCAGGCCCACCATTTGCAATATATTTTTCTCTCCTAAAGCTTATAGCACCATTTCCACCATCACCTGCTTTAACATATATTTTTACATTATCTATTACCATATTTTTCTCCTGTCTATTCAAAATAGTCTATTTTCATAGCTTTCTTTACTTTTTTCAATGTATATTCTGCTTTAGTTTTTGCTATATTAGTACCATTTTTTAATATATTATCTACTAGTTCCTTATTGTCTTCATAATATTTTCTACGTTCTTTTATAGGTCTTAAATACTCTTTCATATTTTCTATAAGTTCCTTTTTACAATCAATACAGCCTCTTTTTCCTGCTTTACATTCTTTACATATAGTTTCTATATTATTTTGACTTACAAGCTTATGATAATAATATACCATACAAACATCAGGATTTGCCTTGTCATCTTTTTTTATTTTATTTTTATCTGTTATTGCTCCCATAATCTTTTTTGATATAGTATCATCATCATCAACTAAAAATATAGCATTTCCTAAACTTTTTCCCATTTTCTCATTTCCATCTAATCCTTTAAGTCTTGGAATTTTAGATAAAAAATGTTCTGGTTCTATTAAAGTTTCACCATATATACTATTAAATTTCCTTACAATTTCTCTTGCTTGTTCAAGAAGTGGCAACTGATCTTCACCAACTGGTACCAAAGATCCACCAAATGCTGTTATATCTGCTGCCTGACTTACTGGATATCCTAAGAAACCATAAGTTACACTTTCACCATTATTTCCAAATATATCTTTTTTCTGACTTATCTCTGTTTTTATTGTAGGATTTCTCTCAAGTCTTGCAATAGTAACTAAATTTGAATAATATACTGTAAGTTCTGCAATTTCTGGAATTCTTGACTGAATGAATATATTAGCTTTACTAGGATCTATTCCACAAGCAAGCAAATCTAAAGCTAATTCTCTAACATTTTTTCTTACCTTATCTGGATTATTAAAATTATCTGTTAAAGCTTGAACATCAGCTATTTCTATAAAAGTGTTATATTCATTTTGCAATTTAACCCAATTTCCAACCGCTCCAAAATAATGTCCTAAATGCAAATTTCCTGTTGGTCTAATCCCAGTTAATACTGTTTTCTTATCCTCCATCTTCATCACCCTTCCTATTTCCCTATTATACAACATTTTACTTTCAAAATCTATAAAATACTACAAATCATTTATTTCTTTAAGCTTATCTTTCAAATATTCATTTGCATATTTATTCATTTTTTCAATTATTACTTTGTTGTTTCCTACTAATTCAAGCCTCTTTAAATATTTTTCTATATATTTATTACTTAATATTTGTTCCATAGTATAACTAAAATTTACATCAAAGATTATGGCAATCCTATTTACCACTCTATCTAAATCATTATTTATTTTATCATATGGTATTGATTCATTGTTATAAAATAATGAGATTACGTCATCTGAAATTTGTGCATTTTTATCAGCTACTTTATATAACTCATAGTTTTCATAACTTTGCCTTTGTAAATTTTCAAGCTTATCTGCATCTCTTATAATCTTACAAAAGAGTTCTTCTCTTTCCGATAAATCATATTCTAACTTAATTTTATTATGATATCTTACTGCTTTTAATATAATATCATCATACTCTCTTGTATCTATAAAATCATATAATAATCCATTCTTTAGTAATCCATATCCATACTCTGCATGGTCTAATTTAGAGTTATTATCTAATACTTTATATATTTCTATTTGCTTAAATCTTCCTATATCATGTAAAATTCCAATCAAATATGCAATTTCACAATCTGATTTACTTAAATTTAAACTTTTAGCAATATCTATACAAACATCTGCAACTTTTAAAGAATGTTCTCTTTTATGTCTTACCACATATTCTTCTGTATTATATGATGCTACAAAATTTTCAAATTTCTTTTTAATATCCTCTCTACTATACATAAATCACACCATCCTAAAGAAAAAGCAGATAATCAAAAGACTACCTGCATACAAACTACTTTTCTTCTACTACTGGGTAAACACTAACTTTCTTATCAGTTTTACCTTTTCTTTCAAACTTTACTACACCATCTACTAAAGAATATAATGTATCATCTTTACCTATTCCTACATTAGTTCCTGGGTGTATTTTAGTTCCTCTTTGTCTATATAATATATTTCCTGCTAAAACAAATTGTCCATCTGCTCTTTTAGCGCCTAATCTTTTTGATTCACTGTCTCTACCATTTTTAGTAGAACCCATACCTTTTTTATGTGCCACTTTAACTCACTCCTTTATCTAAAATTTAATATAGTATGTTAATTATTCTTCAACTTTTTCTTCAGATTTTTCTTCTTTTTTTGCTCTTGTAGTTGTTGATATTTTTTCTATTTGAATCTTAGTATATGGTTGTCTATGTCCTCTTATTTTTCTTTCATTTTTCTTAGCCTTGTATTTATAAACAAGTATTTTCTTAGCCTTACCATGACCAACAACTGTAGCTTTTACTTTAGCTCCTTTAACAGTATCTTCTCCAATTGTTATTTTATCTTTATCAGATATGAATAAAACTTTATCAAAAGTAATTGTTTTTCCTTCCTCAGCTTCTTCTAATCTGTCAACAAAGACAATATCTCCTTCTTGAACTTTGTACTGTTTTCCACTAATCTCAACTATTGCGTACATCTTCTTTCCTCCTTAAATCTAACTTTCTCTCGCCAATTAAGGTAATGTTTTGCACATTTTAAACCTGTTCTGTGCGGAATACGTAAATAATTTTAGCATAAAACTTAAGTTTTGTCAAGAAAAAAAGTTTATTTTATACAAATCTACTTTGCATTTAAAAATTGATTAAGCTTTTCTTCTGCATCTACAAAAATTTTATTTTCTAACTCATCTATTTCACTTTGAGAAAACTTTTG
>CANQPW010000020.1 GCA_947625855.1 uncultured Clostridia bacterium
AAACTTAATTTCATTTTATCACCTCTTTTCTTTTTTAAAATTATATCAAATATTGTTTAAAAGTAAAGAAATTTGATGAAATTTTTTATGTAAATTTTCGACATTTTTCTACATTTATTTTTCTAATTTGTTCTTAATAATTAAGTATACTTTTCTATTGCACAAAAGGAGATTTTGTATTATTTTATGTGCTTTCTTTTACCTTCGATTTCTATCTTTAAAATCGATTTTTCCTATAATATAAAAAAGCTTAAAAATGAAGCTTAAAAACATTTATATAAGCTTCATTTTTATTTTATATTCCTAAATATTCTTCTAAGCAAAGTCCACTATTATATACATCTGTTGCAAGTGGATTACCAAGATATCTAACATGCCAAGGTTCATATTTATAACCTGTTATATCTTCCTTACCTTTTTGATATCTAATTATAAATCCATATTTATAACAATTTTGTGCAAGCCATTTTCCTTCATCTGTATCAGCATAAGCATCATCTACCCAACCTAAATCAAATGCAAGACCAGTTTGATGCTCTGAATGTCCAGGTTTTGCAGAAAAAGTATCTGCCTCTGCCTGGCCATAGGTATTTACATACCTATTATATAATCCTTCTTGCGTAGTATATGATCTAAATCCAGACATAATTTCTAGACTAAATCCTAGTTTATTTGCTTCACTTTTCATCTCATAATATGCATTTAATGCAGTCTGATCCACACCAGGATTATAATCTGCTGGTAAAGAATACTTTTTATTTACTACAAGAACACCATTTATATAGGTTATACCGTTATTTTCAGTTTGATTTATAGCTGGTTTTTCATTTACTATTATTTTAACTGAAATTTGGAGATTTTCTACTGAAGCACTTTTTATTTTTATTTCACATTCACCAACATTCACTGCTGTTACATTTCCACTATCATCTACACTTGCTATATTAGTATCTGTACTTTCAAAAACAACGTTTTTATCTATTGCATCTTCTGGTAATACATTAACATTTATTTTTGAAGTATTTCCAGGAAATAAACTAATAGTAGATTTATCTGCTGTTAATTCAAGTGCTATCGGAATAACTTTAATAGTGATTTCTTTTTCAATTCTTTGTTCATTATCTGAAATTTTAATCTTATATTCTCCAGCCTCTTTAGCATTGATGACACCATTTTCTGTAATTTTTAAAGCATCATTTTCTGAATAAAAGTTAAATTTTTCATATGTTGCATTATCAGGTAATGGTTTTACTACTAAATCTAAACTAGACTTATTATTTATTTCAAGTACATCATTTTCTACTACTATATCTTTAAGTGGTACATATGTAACAATATATTTGTTATTTTCTTTTTTATCATCTAACATATTAAAATATATTCTATCAGTAAAAATTTTAGTACCTTTTTTATACAAAATATATTCATCATTTTCATATTTATATACATCTACTATATTACTTTTTAATAATGTATCAGGAAGTTTGAATTCAATACCACCCACAGCATATAAATCATCAAAGTCTGAAAAATCAACACTATAAATACTTATACCATCAAAATCTTTAATCTCACTTATCCCCTCATTAAATTTTACGTTAAAATTATAATACTTAGAAATTTCATAGCTTGGTATAATTATAGTATAGTCTTCTCCAATAAATCTTACTTCTTTTTTATTCTCTCTTATATAATTTAATGTTTTATCCCATAAAATCATATATTCAAAATTATAATATATATCAGCTACCTCGCTATCACTTGATACAATGTAATTATATAATTTTATATTTCTGTAATTATATGCACCTATAACAACACATAATATAACTAAAACAATACCTAAAATAATAAAAGGAATAAAATATTTTTTCTTTTCCTTCTTTTTCACATTTACATTCATAGTAGCTTGTCCTGCTCTCACAAATATCACCAAAACTTTCACTTAAGTTTTATTGCAACTAAGCTATATTTTCCATTTTCATTAAAAGTATTTCTTTCAATCTGATATGTTATTCTAAAAGAATAAATATCCTCTTTATAGTACTCAACTGTAAGATCATAATTATAATAATCTATTTCATTAAAATCAACTATTTTAGACTTATCATACGGAAAATAATCACCATACATTGCAAGTAAAGCTATCAATTTTCTACTATTATTATAATATATATTATTACTTAAATCTACATTATTTTTTGAAAAAAGTTTTAATATTACATTATTTAATGTTTCTACTTCAACATACCCTAAAGAATAATATATAGTCCCATTATCTTCAACATTATATCCTTCATCCAAATGATATATTTTACCTTTAAATTCATCTTTATTACTAATTATATATTTTACACAAATATCTACTATTTGCTCATCACTTATTTTTTTGTTATCATTATCATATATTTGTAAAGATTCAAAAATATTTTTATCAAACATTTTTACATATTCATACATTTCATTTTTTATTTTTTCATTTGAATCTATATCAATATATGGCAATGTATTAATATTTAAAAAATATATAATAGTTCCTAAAAAAATTATACTTATTATTAATATATATATTGCATATTTTTTCATATATCTCACCATTTTTAATCTAACACAAGTAATTTAAAATATTCAATATATATGACAAAAATACTAGTTAATCTACAATTAACTAGTATTTTAGAATTATTTTTCAAAGCTATATCCACATTTTGCACAGAATTTTGCTTTTCCTTCACAAATCTGTCCACATTTTGGACAAACCTTATCTTCTGGTTTTTCTTCAGCTTTTTTTGTTGATTTCTTTTCTTCTTTAACTTTAACTGGTTTTTGTTTAGCGCCACAATTTTGACAAAATGCACTTTCAACAGATATCATTTCACCACATTCTGGGCAAACTCTTACACCTTTGTTATATAATATTTTGGTATTCATATCAGAAATTTCTGTATTGTATTTATCTATTTTCTTACATTCTTTAGTAAATACTTTTCCTACATCTTCACCATTTTTATACATATCATATACTGTTTTACCAATTTCTTCATAAACTTTTTCAATTTGATTTTCTTTGTCTGAAATAGAAAACTTTAATTTTGTCTCCTCAATTAATTTTCCAGATTTATCAGCAACTGTATTATATGTATTACTAGCTGTGTTTCCTACAATTTTAGATATTTCTTCTACTTTTTTCATAAATTCCATATTTATTCCCCCTCTTTCTACTATATAGCACAAATAGTTAAAATATTCAACATATTATTTTACTTTTTCAACAGAAATTTTGTCATCAACACAATCTATTAAAACTTTATCTCCATCTTTTATTTTATTATCTAATATAGCTTCAGCAAAATTATCTTCAATCTTAGATTGAATTGCTCTTTTAAGAGGTCTTGCACCATAAGTTTCATCAAATCCTATTTTTGAAATATAATGTAATACATTATCTGTTATTTGAACATCCATGTTTTTAGCTTTTACCCTTTCTTTAAATTCATCTAACATTATATTGGTGATTTTTTCAACACTTTCAGCACTTAGTTTTTTAAATACTATAATATCATCAAGTCTATTTAAAAATTCAGGTCTAAATATCTTCTTTAATTCATCCATAACTTGTGTTTTAGTATTTTCATAATCTCTTTCTTTATCTTCTTTACTTATAAATCCCATAGAATGTTTTTCAACAATATTTCTTGCTCCAGCATTAGATGTCATAATAATTACTGTATTTTTAAAATTAACAGTTCTACCATTTGAATCAGTTAATCTACCATCATCTAGTATTTGAAGCAACATATTAAAGACATCAGGATGTGCTTTTTCTATTTCATCAAATAAAATTATACTATATGGTTTTCTTCTAACTTGCTCTGTTAATTGACCACCATCATCAAATCCAACATATCCAGGAGGTGCTCCTATAAGCTTTGATACACTATGTGGTTCCATGTATTCAGACATATCAAGTCTTATCATAGAATTCTCACTTCCAAAAAGACATTTTGCAAGTGCTTTTGTAAGTTCTGTTTTACCTACTCCTGTTGGTCCAAGAAGCATAAATGAACCTATCGGTCTATTTTCATCTTTAAGTCCTACTCTTGCTCTTTTTATAGCTCTTGCTAAAGCATCAACAGCCTCATCTTGCCCTATTACTCTTTGTTTTAAATTATCATTTAAATCCTTTAATTTTTTAGTTTCAGTTTCTGTAAGCTTACTTATAGGGATTTTTGTCCATTCAGATACAACATTACATATATCTTCCTCTGTTACAGATATTTCTTTATCCCTATTTTCTTTTTCCCATTTTTCTTTTTCTTTTACTAATTTTTCTTTTAATTCCTTTTCTTTATCTCTATATTTTGCTGCATCTTCAAAAGATTGTGAAATTATTGCTTCCTCTTTTTCTTTTGAGATTTTCTCAATTTCCTTTTCAATATTTGAAATATCTTTTGGCATAGTTATTGTTTTTAATTTAACTTTTGAACAAGCTTCATCAATCAGATCTATTGCCTTGTCTGGTAAAAATCTATCTGTTATATATCTTTGTGACAATTTTACAGCAAATTTTATAGCTTTATCACTTATTTTAACCTTATGGTGAGCCTCATATTTATCCTTTAAGCCCTGTAAAATTTTTATACTATCTTCTGTATTTGGTTCATCCACAATAACACTTTGAAATCTTCTTTCAAGAGCACTATCTTTTTCAATATATTTTCTATATTCATTAAGTGTTGTAGCACCGATTATTTGAACTTCGCCTCTTGATAAAAGTGGTTTTAAAATATTTGCAGCATCCATTGCACCTTCTGCAGCACCTGCCCCTATAATAGTATGTAACTCGTCTATAAATAATATTGTGTTTTTATCTTTTTGTATTTCCTGTAAAGATTTCTTTAACCTTTCTTCAAAGTCACCTCTATATTTTGCACCTGCAATCATAGATGATATATCTAATGTCACAATCCTTTTATTTTTTAAAACTTCTGGTATATTTCCTGCAACAATCATTTGGGCAAGCCCTTCTACTACTGCAGTCTTACCTACACCAGGCTCCCCAATAAGTACTGGATTATTTTTAGTTCTTCTACTAAGTATTTCTATTACTCTTTGTATTTCACTATTTCTTCCTATTACAGGATCTAATTTATTTTGTTTTGCAAAAGAAGTCAAATCTTTTCCATACTGATTAAGTGTTGGGGTATAAGAATTAGAATTTTCATTTCCTTCTTCTGAGAAGTTACTTGTTGGTGCATCCTCACTTAACAAACTTAGTAAATCTGTAAATATCTTTTGTGGGTCAATATTTGCATCAATTAATATTCTTACAGCAACACTATCAATTTCCCTCATAAGTGAAAGTAATAAATGTTCTGTTCCAACATAATTTTGTCCCATTTTTTTTGACTCTCTTACACTATTTTCAATAATTCTTTTGGCTCTTGGTGTAAATTCTACTTCATCACTTTCAGTATTCATAACACCATCAATTTTTAATATTTCATTTTCAATATATTCACTAGTTATCCCTTGTTTTAAAAGTATCTTACTAGCAAGTCCTTCTCCTTCTTCTACTAATCCATAAAGTATATGTTCAGTACCAATAAAAGAATAATTATGTTCTATTGAAAATTCTTTTGCTATTTCTAAAACTCTACTTGCTCTTGCAGTAAATTCATACATTATTTACTCAACTCCTCTCTAATATATTTTGCTCTATCAATGCTTTCTTCATCTTTTGAAAAATCATTTTTTAAAATAGTACCTAAAGTATTCATCTGTGTAGAATTCATAAGTGTTTGTATTTTTTCTAAATTAATATCTTGTATCATATTCATACAAATACCAAATCTTACCTTTGACATAAGTCTTATACATTCTTCTTCATCTAAAATTCTTGCATTTTTTAGTATTCCATAAGCACGATATACATCATTTTCAACTTCTATTTTATTATTTTTTAATAATATTTTTCTTGCATTTCTTTCTTGCTCAATTATTGTATTAACTATTGCTTTTATATTATTTACTATTTCTTCATCATTAAGCCCTATTGTTTTTCTATTAGATATTTGATAAATATATCCATATCCATTTGTATTTTCCCCATATAATCCTCTTACAGAAAGTCCTATACTTACAGCTTGATCCAATAGTTTATTTAATAGTCCAATTTTTGCAAGTCCCGGTAAATGAAGCATAACAGATATACGAAGTCCTGTACCAATACAAGTAGGACAAGCAGTTATATAACCATATTTATCATTTTTTGCAAATTCTAATTTTTTAGAAATATCTTGAGTAAATAATTTTAAATTTTCATAACAACTTTCAATATTAAATCCTGTCTCAAAAGCTTGTATCCTTAAATGATCTTCTTCGTTTACCATAGCAACTAGTCTACAATCTGAATTTGTAATTATTGCACTATTATCACTATCCATTATTTCTTTTGAAATTAAATGCCTTTCAGCAAGACTACCTTTTGTCAAACTATCTATATCTTTTAGTCTTAAAAATTTATATTTGCTCTTATCTATTGCATCTTCAACTAATTTTATAATCTTTTCCTTTTCAGAATCTTTCATAATATTTGGAAATTTTTCATGAGCAATATTTCTTGCATATCTTGCTCTTGATGATATAACTACATCAGAATCTTTAGAAATTTCTTCATACCACATAATTTCTACCTACTTTCCCTCTATTTTTTTAATTTTATCACGTATAACAGCAGCTTCTTCATATTTTTCTTCTTTTATTAAATCTTGCAATTTTCTTTTTAAACTTTCCACATTATCCTCTTTATCCTCTTTTTCAGTATAACTATTCAAATTCTTTACATGTCTATTTTTACCATGAATTTTTAATAATATATCATCTATACTATCTTCAAACACATCATAGCAATGATCACATCCAAAAAGCCCTGTTCTTTTATAATCATCTAAAGTATATCCACAAGAGTCACATCTTACTTCTTCTAAAAAATCAGGAACAGTAGAGAATATAGAAGTAAACATAGGAGCAAATGAATTAGAAAAATCAATAACTCCTAATTTTTCTGCACAATCATAACAAAGATTTAATTCTTGTTTTTTACCATTTATATTTTCAGTATATTTTATATTTGCCTCTTTTTTTCCACAATTATTACATTTCATCTTAATCACTCCTTAATCAAATTAATTATCAAATGTTTAAATATATCAGCTCTTACATAATCTCTTTTATTTACATCTACTTGATTTAAACTCTTATCAGATACTGCAATTTTAATAAGTTCTTCATCTCTTTTAGTTATAACATTATACCTTAGGAATTCCTTTAAGTAAACATCTACAACACTTTGTGACATTTTTTTACCTATTTTTTCAATAATTTCTGATAAATATATAGAATTACTTAAATCAATCCTATTAATTTTTATATATCCACCACCACCTCTTCTACTTTCTACATAAAAACCAAGTTCTGGTATAAATCTTGTTGAAATAACATAATTTATTTGTGAAGGAACACAATTAAATCTATTTGCAAGTTCACTCCTACACAATTCTATACTTTCCTCATCTTTTATAATCTCTCGTATGTATTCTTCTATCATATCCGATAATTTCATTTTATCACCTACTTTTTAGACTTTGACTTTCTTTGACTATTATATTACAAAAAATACACTTTGTCAAGTGTATTTCTATTTTTTATGATTCAGTATTCATAAAGTCTTTTAATCTCTTACTACGACTTGGATGTCTTAATTTTCTTAAAGCTTTTGCTTCAATTTGTCTTATACGTTCACGAGTTACATCAAATTCTTTGCCAACTTCTTCTAATGTTCTCATTCTACCATCTTGTAGTCCAAATCTTAATTTCAAAACTTTTGCTTCTCTTGGTGTTAATGTTTCCATTACTTCTTCAATATGCTCTCTAAGTAATACATCAGCTGCTTGTTCTGATGGTGATGGTGCATCTTCATCCGGTATAAAATTACCAAGATTACTCTCATCTTCCTCACCAACTGGTGTTTCAAGAGATATTGGTTCTTGAGCAACTTTTAATACTTCTCTTACCTTTTCAACTGGCATTTCTAGTTCAGCTGCAATTTCTTCAGGTGTAGGTTCTCTACCTAAAGTTTGTAACAAATGTCTTGATGTTCTTATAAGCTTATTAATTGTTTCTACCATATGAACTGGTATTCTTATAGTTCTAGCTTGATCTGCTATTGCTCTAGTTATTGCTTGCCTTATCCACCATGTTGCATATGTACTAAATTTAAAGCCTTTAGATTGGTCAAATTTATCAACAGCTTTTATAAGGCCTAAATTACCTTCTTGTATTAAATCTAAGAAATGCATTCCTCTTCCTATATATTTTTTTGCAATACTTACAACAAGTCTTAGATTTGACTCAATTAATTGTTTCTTTGCCTCTTTATCACCTTGCAACATTTTTTCTGCAAGTGCATTTTCTTCCTCGTATGTAAGAAGTTTTATCTTTCCTATTTCTTTTAAGAACATTTTTACAGGATCATCTACATTAAGATTATCTACAAAAGACATATCCTTCATATCTTGAAACAACATATCTTTTTCTATTTCATCAATGTCCTCTAAGTTAGGCTCTATATCAAGTTCAGCCATAGATGATATATTTCCACCAACTGTTTGTGAAGTACCATCATCATCTGCCTCATCATCATCTTCAATTTCCTTAATATCTGAAACAGCAGAATACTTTTTAAGATTTTCTTCTTGGTCATTATTTTCATCTAATATAATATTAATATTAGCATTTGAAAGTTCATCATAAATTTTACTTACTTGTTCTGGAGTAAAATCCTCATCACTTAGAAAGTTTACCATTTCCTTATATGATACTGTATTATTCTTAACATTATTCTTCAAGAATTCCGCAACTTTTTCTCTTTGCTTTTCTGTCATTTTATCTGAGCTAATTATAGTTTTTTCTTCTACAGCCTTAGTAGAAGATTTTTTTGTTACCTCACTTTTCTTATCTTCATTTGTTTTTGTACTTTTTTTCATTTTCTCATAGCTTCCTTTCTACTTTAATTTAGATAATTCTACTACAATTTGATTTAACTCAAGTTGCAATATTTCTAACTCATCTTTTGAAATATTTTCATTTGTCCTTTTTAAAATTTCATCTCTCCTTGCATATAATTTTTCCTTATTTTTAACTTTTAATACATCTTGAAGTAATTTTTCTTTATCTACACCTGAAATGTCGATATACATAATATCGGTCATTTCCTTTATTAATTCTTCATCCTGTATTTTAGAAAGTATGTCAATTTTATTTATATCATACTTTTCTTTTAAGTTAATTAAAAAATTATATACTTGTCTTACATTTATATCAAAAATATCATCTGGTGATATTTTTTCGAACAACGTTTTTTGAATATTTTTATCCTTGCTTAATATCAATGCAATAATATATTGTTCTTGACGTTTTCTAATATTAGTTATTAGTTGCATTTTTTTATTTAGGTTCTGCATATCTAAATTAATACTTTCAGAATCTTTCTTACTTAACCTTTTTTCAATTTCAGATATAATAGGACCTGTACCCATTTTATATTTTTTTGCTATTTTATCAATATATAAATCTCTTTCAATATTATTATCAATTTTAGATAAAACATTTGCAACTTCTGTCAAAAACTTAATTTTTGAATCTAAATCATCTTCATTTAGATATTTTTCTAATTTAGATATTTTAAATTCTACTAAAGATATTGCATTATCAACGCAATTTTTATATCTTTGTGCTCCATATTTATTTATATATTCATCTGGATCTTTTACATCATCTTTATCTAAAACCAAAACTTTTACATTTAACCCTTTTGAAACTAATATATCAAGTCCTCTTAATGTTGCTTCCTGTCCTGCACCATCTTGATCATATCCAATTATAACATTATCTGTGTACTTTTTAATAAGACGTGCTTGATTATCTGTTAGAGCAGTTCCAAGGGAGGCAACAGCATTGCTAAAGCCTGATTTTTGAAGTGCAATAGCATCCATATATCCTTCAACAATTATTATATTATCTAAATTTTCTCTTTTGGCAAAATTTAATGCATATAAAGTTCTTCCTTTATGATACACTTCATTTTCAGGTGAGTTAACATACTTAGGCAAAGACTTGTCTAATACTCTACCACCAAAAGCAATCGTTCTATCTCTTATATCAAAAATTGGAAAAATAAGTCTTGAGAAAAATCTATCATATATTCTTCCTCTTTCGTTTTCAATTAATATGCCTGATGCAAGTATTTCTTCTTTATTATATCCAAGTTTTATTAAATATTCATATAAAGAACTATTTGCACTAGCATATCCTATACCAAATCTATTAATAGTTCTTACATCTAATTTTCTTTTTATAATATAATCTTTTACTGGATTTTTTTCTTCTTTTAACAAATTTACTAAATTGTTATGATAAAATAATCCTACATCTCTATTTAATTTATATAATGTTTCTTTTAAATCTTTTTTAGATTCCATTTTATTATTATAATATGACTTTATTTCATATTTTTCTGTATTAATATGTGCTCGTTCCGCTAATAACTCCACAGCATCCCAAAATTCTAGGTTTTCAATTTTCATTATAAAACCTATAACATTTCCGCCTTCTGAACAACCAAAACATTTATAAATTTGTTTATCCATTGAAACGCAAAAAGAAGGCGTTTTTTCTCTATGGAAAGGGCATAATCCCATATAATTTCTACCACTCTTTTTTAATGATACATATTCACCAATAACATCAACAATATCATTTTGAGATATAACCTCATCAATTAAATCATCAGAGTAATATGCCACTTTTCTCACCTTCCTTATTATGAAACAAGCAATCTTATTCTTTCTTCACGGTTATAATAAATATTAGTAGTATTTACTATTGCAATAAGCACTAATAGTATACTAAATAAAGGTTGAAAATAATAAATATTTATTTTTAAAAACGTCATAAAAAGAAATAGTAATATAAATAAAGCTTTTATTATAGTAGATTTTGTATCATATCTTCTTTTTAAAACTATTGCAAGTATTTCCATAAACAATATATATATAAATAAAATCATATAATAACTTTTTGAAAAATTAACAAAACTATTACAATAATTTTTAAAATTATCAAAAGAAAAATCAAATACAGATGTATTTATACTTTTTATATTTTCAATTATTGGTAATCCGTTAATGTTTAATACTATATAGTTTATAATTTGATAACTCACTAAAGTAACAATTCCAACTATTATTAAAGAAATAAATAGTTTACTTATATTAATTCGTTCTATCTTTAATATTCCATCTTTCTTTTTATTATCTATATTTTTCATCATTTCCTTTGGAAATGAAAAATGTGTTCTATCTAAGTTTGATGTTATAAAAAGCAATATGATTGCTAAAATACACCATACATATACATTTACACCTTCTACAATAGATAAAGATATAGAAATACCTAAAATTATAGCAAGTTTCATATATTTTTTAGATTTTATACCTATCTGTTTTAATTCATCAATTAATAATTGAATTAAAAATATAGTTAAAATTATACTAAATTCTAAGAACATAGAATTAAACATTATATATTTATCATCTATTACATTAAGTAACATAGAATATGAAAACATACCTAAAACAGATAACATATCACTTTTAGATACATTAAATATTATTCTTTTTACAAGAAATCCTGTAATAATAGAAATAAAAATATAAAGTAATAATGATAAATGAGAAAAAGTTTCTAATTTATCACGTATTACGAAAAGACTTGTTGCAACAATTACAACTGAAATATAAATATACCTATATATAAAAGATATTTTTCTTTTTATTTTTAATCTATACAATTTTTCTTTTATATACATATATATTAATACTAAGGTAATTAAGATAATGGCATAACAGATTTTAGTAATATTAGAAGTTACTGTTCCTGTAACTTCATTATTGCTTAATGCTTTAATATTACTATAACTAAAAAATATAATCATTACTACAAAAATTGCTACTATTATGCTACGTGATATTTTACTTAAACTCATTATCAATTACCTACTTTTCATATATTTTATTTATTTTTATAAAGTTCATTAACTTGTGCTAAAGCCTCATGTGTTCCAACATCATACCATTGTCCATCAAAGGAATATCCATATACTTTCTCTTTTTTATACAAATATGCTACAAAATTTCCAGGTGCATCAGTATTATTTCCTTCTTCTATATATTTTTCAAATAATTCAACATCAGAATTTTTATACAAATATACTGCTGTTGCTGCATAGCATCCTTTTGGATTATCTGGTTTTTCTTCAAATCCAATTATTCTCATATCATCATCAGTTTCAACAACGCCTAAATTTTTTAAATTTTCATATTTTTCTTTTTTTATACAAATTACAGAAGCATCTTTTTCATTTTGAAATTTTGCAAAGTCTTTAAGTTTAAAGGTAAATAAATTATCACCTGCAATAATTAATAAATCATCATGAATATTTTGGCTTTGTATAGTATAATAAATATCTCCAATAGCACCAAGTCTGTCTTCATTAGAGCTTGTACCATCATTTAACACTTTTATTGGCTTTTTATTATTTTTCTCATCAGCCCAATTTTCAAAATGTGGTGCATACTTTGCATTAGTTACTAAATATATACCATCAACTTCCTGTAAAGAATTAACTTCATCTAGTATATAATCAAGTAAAGGTCTATCTCCAACACTTAATAAAGCTTTTGGAAAATTTTCAGTTAAAGGAAATAGCCTAGTTGCATAGCCCGCACACAACAAAATACATTTCATATATATCTCTCCTTAAAATAAATACTCAAAGTTACTCAAACATTATAACATATAAATATACAATTTTCAAGTATTATTTTTTCTCTAAATTTTAGGCTTTTTGCAGAAAAAAAGTCTGTTAACTAAGTAACAGACTTCATTATTGTTATATTTGATTACATAGCATCCATATCATTTAATTTTTCTTCAAATTCAGATATTCTTTGCTCAGTTTCATATTGCTCTATTCTATTTAAAGCATATAAATATTTTCTTTCTTGTGAAAGTAAAGCTT
Source organism: uncultured Clostridia bacterium (assembly GCA_947625855.1). GTDB lineage: Bacteria > Bacillota > Clostridia > TANB77 > CAG-465 > CAG-465. Next base: position 13,142 of record CANQPW010000020.1, read on the forward strand.
GATATTCATCATTCCAATCTTCATGATTTCTTAAATTAGAATGAACTTCATTAAGTTTTTCTTCTAATACACTCTTTACTGAATTAACTATTGGAGTATCTTTTTCAACTTTTATTCCATTATCAACCATATAAGTAAGTACTTCAGCAAATAATCTTTCACCTTGTACATTTACTCCACCTTCAGTATTGTCATGTAAAATATTAACAACTTTATTTACTTGATCGATACCCATTTTATCAAAAATAGTATCAACTCTTGAATCAATAAATTGTCCATTTTCACCAAAAACTTCTTGACCTTTTATAAATAAATCAACATTATTTTGAATTATTCTAGCCTGTTCTATTGGCAATTCTTCAGTAGCAATTTTTAGTGCATGTCTATCATAGTATTTTCTAAATGCACTATTACACATTTCCTGTGACTCGCAATAAGGTTTGAAAAATTGAGCATATTCTCTTAATACATCATGTTGTGTTTTTTCACCACTAACATTTTTTCTAAGCTCTTCAACATTTTCACCAAAGTATGCAGTTACCTTGTGATCTATACCATCTGGTTCATAAGCTGGTACAACAGGTTCTGCTTCTTGTGGAACAACCTCAGTTTGTGGTTCTTCAACACCATCATTTAGCATTAAGTAATCTTGCTTTCCTCCAAAAATTTTTACGAATGCACTTTTAAAAGAATTAAGATCTTCTAAAAATAATTTCCATTCATTTTTCCAAAATTCTAACATATAAAACACCTCTTTTGTATAAACAAATAATAATAACCTTATTAACTTTATGTAATTACAATATCATTATATAGAATAGGTTATTAAAATGCAATAACAATAATATTTAATTTTCATTACATTTTTGTTACAAAAATCATTATTTTTGTTTTACTAAACTTTTTATTTCAATATTTCAAGTATTACAGTTTACAATAATCATATAATTTTATTAATATATTTTTTTATATATTTTTTCTTTACAACCTATTTTTTATATTTTTCTAATAAATTTAATATTTCGCTTTTTTGCTTTATACCAATCTTTTTATCGACTAACACACCATCTTTATATATACATATAGCAGGTATAGTGTCAATACTTAAATCTGATACTATTTTTGGATTTTCATCTATATTAATCTCAAAAATATTGCAATCTACTTCTGCTTCCTCAATTTCTTTTAATGTTTTTGATAAAATCATACAAGGTCCACACCATTTAGCATAAAAATCAACTAAAGTTATACCTTTTCCTTCAATAACTTCTTTTTCAAATTTATTATCGTTTATTTCTTTTAACATAAATACCTCCTATTTGTTATATATCAGCATATTTTTATACGGAAAAGTAGCAAGGGCTGCATATTCCCATATAAATATATTGTTATAACCAAGTCTATTTAGATTCATTATAGCAGATTTACTTCTTGTTCCTGTTGAGCAATAAATCATTAAAGGTTTTGTTTGTTCATATATAAATATTCTTTTTTCTATATCATTTAAAGGTATATTAATAGCATTTATTAAATGCATAATGTTATATTCATTTTCAGACCTTACATCAATTAATACAACACTTTGATTTTCTATCATTTCCTTTGCCTTTTCAAAGCTAACTAGCTTATATATCATATTGCAAGAGCTTCTATTACCATACGAAAATCTTTTAAAAAAATTTGAGTTATTTTGATTTCTATTACTACCAAATAAACTATTTAAAAAATCAAACATAGGCTATACCATCCTCCTAGTATAGCCTATGCATAATTTATATATTTATGATACTATTTTTTCTTAAATATTTTTGAAAGTAATAATTTTAAAAGTTCAAATAATACTGCCATGAAAATTGAAACTAACGCAATTATTATATATATCTTACTTGGCATTATTGGTATTTGTAATAAACTTGAAAGTGCTGGAACAGCAAATATAGTTATTTGTAATGCTAAAGTTCCAAGAACACATAATAACATAGGTTTATTTGAAAGTAATCCAATTTTAAATATTGACTTTGTACTTGATCTACAAATATATGCAAACAATATTTCAATTATTGAAAGAATAATAAATACAGAAGCACCTGCATATTCAGCATTATAATTTTTACTAATAAAATAATACATTGCAAAACATACTAGAGTTTTTAGTATACCTGGTATTATTATTCTTGCTATAAGAAATGGTGAAAACAAACTTTTTTTAGAATCACGTGGTTTTGTTTTCATTATTCCCTTTTCTTCTTTTTCAAATCCTAAAGCTATTGCAGGTATTGTATCTGTAACTAAATTAATCCAAAGTATTTGAATAGGTAAAAGTAATGTTTTGTTTAAGAAAGTAGATATTGCAATAACTAACACTTCTGCTAAATTTGATGCTAGTAAATATGCAATTACATTTTGAATATTGTTATATATTCTTCTACCTTCTTTTACTGCTACAATTATTGTTGCAAAATTATCATCAGCAAGTACCATACTAGAAACACTTTTTGATACTTCTGTTCCTGTAATTCCCATACCAATTCCAATATCAGCACCCTTTAGTGCAGGTGCATCATTTACTCCATCACCTGTCATAGCAACAATTTTTCCTTTTCTTTTCCAAGCTTTTACAATTCTTATTTTATTTTCAGGTGATACCCTTGCATATACTCTTATTCTATCTACTCTACTATAAAGTTCATCATCAGATAATTTATCTAGTTCAATTCCAGTTATTGTTTCATATCCATCTATTAAAATTCCTAATTCTTTTGCAATAGCTGTTGCTGTATCTATATTATCGCCTGTTATCATAACAGGTATCATTCCTGCATTAAAGCATTTTTCTACTGCTCTTTTTGCTTCTTTTCTTGGTGGATCAATCATTCCAACAAGTCCAACAAAAACAAGATTATTTTCTGATTTTTCAATATCTTCCCCTATTTTTACATCTTTAAAAGCACACGCAAGCACTCTTAAAGCAGAGCCTGCAAGCTCTAAATTATTTTTTAATATTTTTTTCTTATCTTCTTCTGTAATCTCTCTTACATTGCCATTTATTAAAATTCTATCAGATACTTCAATTATTGATTCGACTGCACCTTTTGTATATATAACAGCATTTTCATCATCTAATTTATTTACAGTAGTCATCATTTTCCTTTTAGAATCAAAAGGAATCTCATCTATTCTCATAAATTTTACATCCAACTCTTCTTTACTTACATTAAGTTTTGATGCAAAATCTACTAGTGCAGTTTCTGTTGGATCACCAAGTAAAACTTTTAATCCATTTTCTTCTCCATATTCTGTATCATTACATAAAACAATATTATTTACTAATTTTTCTAAATCATTTTTTATATTATTGTTTTGAACTAATTTATCTATATCTTCTTCTTCACTAACATCAATTAGCTCTTCATTTATATAAATTTTTCTAAGTGTCATTTTATTTTGAGTAAGTGTTCCTGTTTTATCAGAACATATTACCTCTGTTGAACCTAAAGCCTCAACAGATGATAACTTTCTTACAATTGCATTTTCTTTAGCCATTTTTTGAACACCTAAGGCAAGAGTTATTGTTATAACTGCTGATAATCCCTCAGGTATAGCTGCTACTGCAAGTGATATTGCAAGCATAAATACATTTAACACATCATTTTGTTGTAAATATCCAACTATAAATATTATAACTGCTATAATAACTACAATTATACTTAATACTTTACTTAACTCATTTATTTTTTTCTGTAAAGGTGTTATTTCAGCTTTTAAAGTTGATATAGCCTCTGCAATTTTTCCAAGCTCTGTACTCATGCCAGTAGCTACTACAACACCTTCACCTCTACCATATACAACACTACTTCCAGAATATGCCATATTGTTTCTATCTGCAATTGGTATCTGTTTATCAGATGAAATTTCTGCAACCTGTTTATCTACTGGCACAGATTCACCAGTTAAAGCAGATTCTTCTATTCTTAAGCTATGACTTTCAATTATTCTTAAATCTGCAGGTACATAATCTCCTGCTTCTAATATAACAATATCACCTACTACCAATTCTTCAGTTTTTACACTAAGTATAACTCCTTGTCTTTTTACTTTTATATATGGTAATGACATTTGTTTTAAAGCATCAATTGCCTTTTCTGCTTTACTTTCTTGCATTACACCAAGTAAAGCATTTAAAAGGACTACTACAAAAATTATTATTGTATCTGTAAATGGTTCTGAAGTTTTATATGATACGATTGCTGAAAGAATAGCAGAAATTATAAGGATTATTATCATAAGATTTTTAAATTGATCAAATAATTTTAATAAAAATCCTCTTTTTTTTGTTTCTTTAAGTTTATTTAATCCATCTCTTTTTAAGCGTTCTTCTACATCTTGGTCATTTAATCCCTTATATGAAGTATTTAATTCTTCTAATACTTTATCAACGCTTTCTTTATAATATTCCTTCATGAAATCCTCCTAATTTTTCTTCTTTTTATTAATAGGTTCTCTTTTAAATAACAAAGAAAATACAATTCCAAGAGAAACTATACAATATATCATATTAACATACAAACCAACAACAGGTATTTTACTAATTAAAATCATAGATAAAAATACAAAAAATGCACAAACTAATCTCTTTGTTAACTCACAATTTAAAAAGTAATTTTGAATTATGTACTCATGAGCCATACAACTGATTATAAATGTTGAAAGTAGTCCAATTACTATTACTGTAATAGAATAAAATAGTAATAATGGTACAAGTATTTCTTCTATTCCGATAAATACACTAAATAATATTAGCATAATAACAATAGGCATAACTAATATTGATAATGCCCCACTTATAAAAGAATAGCCAACGTTTTTCTTAGCAACTGAAAATACATTTTCAATTAATTTTTCTTTTGATATTTTAAATATTAAAATATATGCTAAAGTATATACTAATGCTGTCTTTATTGCACCTATAATAATATTCCATAGACTATTTTGTGCCTCTATTTCCTCAACCAAATTAATAGTTGCTTCTGGATATTTATCTTCAATATTAATATCTTCATTTTTAGTTTCTATATATACATTTCCTAAAATATTATCTTTACTTAAAATATCTACATAACCAGTTCTTATTCTAAAATCTTTTTCTATCTTTCCAGAAACTATACTAGTATTTGAAACTCCTACTACACTTCCTAAAACATTTCCTTTTACATCAAGTGAATTAGAAAAACATATAACATCACCTGAGATTTTTGCATTTTCAGTTATAGTAACCTTTTCATCTGCAAAAACAATTAAAGTTTTATCAATATTTGAATCAATTATAACATTACCCAAAGTCCCTATAATTGCATATTCCATACTATTATTTACTCTTATAGTATCACTTGAAAGTAAAACTTGGATATTTTCTGTTTTTGAATTTACTTCTATACCTTTCTCTCCATATACTATTCCAGCATTCTTTACTTCATTATCTATTAAAACTCTATCTTGTGATACTCTCAAAAATGGTAAATATACATTATCATGTTCACTAAATTTATATAATTCTTCACTTATATCTATGTCAAAGTTTAATAAATTTTGCGTATTATTTTCATTATTTAACTCAGTTGCATATAAACTTTTAGTACAAAAAAATAATATTGCAAAAATACTAATTATAACAAAAAAATATTTTTTTCTAGATACATAAAAATTTCTAGTCATTTTTATAATCCCTCCAGTCGTAAATATTGTATACTAAATGATTGTAAAAATCAAGTAAATTCACATTAAAAACTGCCTAAAGAAAACTCTTTGGACAGTTTATTTTTTAACTTTGTAGCGACATATTAATACTATCAGATATAATACTTGATATTACATCTACAACATTATCAATATCTTTAGGTGTAACCATATAATTTTCTGTATCAAGTATTTTTGCTATAACACTATATCTTTCTTCTTTAGAAGCATTTGAAAAATTTCCTGATACATCAGTATTTTGTATCATTTTATCAATTGTTTCATTTGTAATTGTAGCCATATCTACAACTGTTGGTACACCAATTGCAATTACAGGTATTCCAAGTGTATTTTTATCAATACCTTCCCTTTTATTTTGAATACCCGCACCAGGTGTTATACCAGTATTTGATAATTGAATTGTTTTACCAAGCCTATTTATACTTTGAGAAGCAAGACTATCAATTGCAACTACCATATCAACATTTATTTTTTTTACAATAGAATAGACAATTTCTGAAGTTTCAATCCCTGTTGTACCAAGTACACCAGGTGCTATTGCAGACACAGCTCTTGTATTAGAATCTACAAGTTCCTTTGCGAAATTTATTAAATGCCTTGTAACATCTATATTTTTTATTACTTTTGGTCCTAAAGCATCAGGTGTAACATTTACATTTCCAAGTCCTAATACTAAAATTGACTTTTTGTTATCTTTCCCTATAAGTTCAGAAATATTTTTTGAAAGTTCGTCTATTATATTTCTTTTTTCTTCTTCTTCTAAATAATTAGTATTTTCTATTTCAATAGTTATATATTTACCTATTTCCTTAGATATTGCCTTTGAACCATTTTCATTTAATACTTCAACATTTGTAGTTTTTATGTGATTTTTACTATATGTATCTATTTTTATTCCATCTATTTCAGAGAGATTATGAACCTTTTTGTATAAATCAACTCTTTCATCAGCCATATCTGTTCTAAATATATTATTTTCATTATTCATACTTAACACCTCATTTTTAGTATGTTTTAAATATATATTTTTATACTAAAAATAGTGTAGTATGAATACTACATACTACATATTATTTTCTTTAGACCTACTTCAAAATCCATTTCTCCAATTTTTGTTTTTCTATCATATTCATCAAATTGATAAATAATATTTTTTAATTCATCTAATGTATACTTATCACAAGATGCACTTAAATTTTTATACACAAATGGATGTATTCCAATTATCTTTGCAATATCATTTTCTCTTTTTTGCTTTAAATATTTTATCATATACATTTGTTTTATCTGTTTATATAGCATTACATATATTTTTACAATAGGTTCTTTTTGCATTAAAAGTTCATCTAAACTTAAAATTGCATCTTCTCTTTTTCGATTAACAATTTTTGATAAAACATCAAAAATTTTTGCATTTAGTGTTTTTGAACACACTTTATCTATTATTTCTGTTGTAATCTCACCTTTTCCATCCATATATATAACAAGTTTTTGTAATTCGTTTATAATATTTCCCTTATCTTCTCCACAAACACTTTGCATATACAATGCTACATTATATTTAATATTAATTTGATACTTTTTTAATATTTTAATAATGTAATTTACCATTTGGTCTTCATTCATATATTTGAACTCTACACATTCTGCTATTTTACTTAATGTCTTATATTCACTCGTCCTTTTATCAACATTATCTTCAACTATTACTACTTTTATATCCTCATCTACATTTTTTAAAAGCTCTACATTAAATTTTAATTTTGTATCTTTAATAATTATTAACTTTTCACTTCCAAAAAAAGTTACACCTTGAAGACATGATGAAAGCTCATCAATATTTTCATTTGTTATATAAAACAAGTTTAGTCCAACTTCCAATTTATCAAACTGCCTCTTTATTTTTTCTAGTCTTTGTTCCAAATCATATTTTTCTTCACCGTAAAACAAGTATATATTAGACATTTTTTCACCTCACAATTTCTTTTTAAATTCTTCTATATCTTTTAATGCTATTTCAGCAAGTTTTTGATATTTCAATTTTTTATCTCTTATATTATCTTCGAGTGGTTTTAATATTCCAAAATTTGCATTCATAGGTTGATAATTCTCATTTTTAGTTGATATATATTTTGCTAAACTTCCGAGCATTGTAGTATCTGGAAATGTAATTTTTTTACCTTTTAATCTATTTATAATACTATATGCTACAATCATTCCAGAAGCAGCAGACTCAACATATCCTTCAACTCCAGATATTTGTCCTGCAAAATATATATTATTATTTTTTATCATACAAAAATTTGAATCTAAAACATCTCCACCATTTATATATGAATTCTTATGCATAACGCCATATCTTGCAAATTCTGCATTTTCAAGTCCTGGTATCATACTAAAAACTCTTTTTTGTTCAGGAAATGTAAGACTTGTTTGAAAACCTACTAAATTATATAACGTTTTTTCTTCATTTTCAGCTCTAAGTTGCACTACTGCATATGATTTTTCTTGGTTATTTGGATTTTGAAGTCCTACTGGTTTTAAAGGTCCAAACACAAGTGTTTTTTCTCCTCTTTTTGCCATATGTTCTATCGGCATACACCCTTCAAATAATACAATTTTATCAAAGTCATGTCTTGGTGCCTCTTTAGCATTTACAAGCGCATTATAAAAAGATAAATATTCCTCCTTTGTCATTGGAAGATTTAGATAATCTCCTTCTCCCAAATTCCCATATCTATCCATAATATATGCAACATCCATATTTATACTATCAGAATATACAATAGGTGCTGCTGCATCATAAAAATACATACTTGATTTTCCTATAATTTTACCTATATTTTCAAATAGCACTTTATCAGTTAAAGGACCTGTTGCAATTACAGTTATCTCATCTCCAAAATCTATATTATCTACTTTTTCGTATATTATTTCTATATTTTCATTTTCTTTAATCTTTTTTGTTATTTCAGAAGAAAATTTATCTCTATCTACTGCCAAAGCCTGCCCTGCTGGAATTTTTGTATTATGTGCTACATTTACAAAAAGACTATCTAAAATCTCCATTTCCTTTTTTAACAGTCCACAAGCATTTGTAATCATATCTGATTTTAATGAATTACTACATACAAGTTCAGCAAAATTATCACTTTTATGTGCTTCTGACTTATATCTTGGCTTCATTTCATAAAGTCTTACTCTAATTCCATTTTTGGCAAGTATATATGCACACTCACACCCAGCAAGTCCTGCACCTATTACATTTATTATATTATTTTGCATATTTACCTCATTTCAAGCATATTATATTACAATTTCATTCATTTTACAACATTAACTAAAAAAGTGAATTAAAATTCACGCGCACTTCGTGCATATTATAGAAAGTCTAACATACTATGTTAGATTTTCTTTT
>CANQPW010000021.1 GCA_947625855.1 uncultured Clostridia bacterium
TCTTCTACTTTTCTTACATTACCTATTCTTGGTTGAGCAATACTTGTAGTTGTCTTTTTTAATGCTATATAATCATCTAATAACATACTAACAACAGAAATATCATTATCAAGTAATAATGATGCTTCACTATCATAATTTGGACTTAATCTTAATTTACTATTATCGCTTTTTAAAAAAGAATAATTTTCTGTATGTTTATCTGTTTCTAACACAAGTAGAGAAAATGCCATTCTTTTTTTTAATTCTTTTATAACATCAAAAACTTCTTCTTTAGAAAGCTTATATAAAGGTAAATTATCATTTAACTTATTTATGGTAAAATCATAACTTGTGGTATCAACAAAAGTGCTGTTTTCTTCTTCATCACCTATTATATCTCTTAAACTAAGTAAACACTCTCCATCATTTAACATTGAAACAGAAAGTACACCATACACATATTTGTTATTTTCATCAAGTATTTTTATCAAATCATAATGTGCCATATCAATACCTAATGACTTACCCATTTCTTCTACAATAAGTTCTGCATATATTCCATAATTTCTTTCATTATCTAATATATTTTCACCTTTTATTAAGCATTTTACTCCATTAAAATTAACCCAGTTTTTTATTCTATTTTGATTTCCAATCTTTTCCCTTGATTTATCGGTAAGTACAACTCCTGCTTTTGATAAATCTATAAAACCATTTTCATCTCTAAAGTTTTCAAGCTCATCTAATGTATATTTTGAAAATTCACTTTCTATATTTTCTTTCAACTACATCACCTCTCAGGATAATAGATATATTCACCTGTATTTACATCAATTAGACATTGTAATTTTTTTAATTCATTTTCTTCAGCTATTCCATCACATAAAGTACCATCTTTTTCAACCCAAGACATATCACATTCAATTATTTTTATATGCCAATATTTTTCATCTTTAAGTTTTATTTTATATTTTGTAAATCTTATATATGTAATATTTATTTCTGAATTTTTTATAAAATCTTTTACTAAATATTTTTTTGCAATTTTATATGCATCTTCACTTGATACATTGTAATCTTCATCATCATCAATAAATTCAATATCTTCATTATTTGTTTTTTCATAATTTTTCATATTTTCATCATAATTTTTATACGTGTTTTTTATATTATCATATATGTTTTCCATATAATCTAATTGCTTTATATATGTAACATTTGGATTATGTGATACTAAGTTAATCAAACAAGATTCATAATATGGATAATTTCTTATTACAAGTGACTTTAATTTTTCCATATTATTTTCAGATTTATCATATTTTACATTTAAAAAATCTAGTATTTCTTTAAACAATTTTACAAATTTTTTAACTTCAATATTATATAGATCTTCTAAAGTTTGTCCATTTTCTAATTCAACTTCTCTATACATATTTGCATTTTCTTTATATCCATCACCTTCATATGTTAATATATAGTATACATAATCTAAATAGTATATTACTTCAACATCATTTAAAAAAATACCATCATTTTCTATATCAAAAACTAATACATGATTTTCTATTACATTTTGTATATTGTATAATTCATCTGAATATGCTCCATACAAGTTTGCAACTTTTATACAAATATTTACAAAACTCTCATTTCTATCTACTTTTTTATTTTTATATTCAAGCATTTTAAAGAACAAATCTTTTAGTAATTCTTTTTTACTTTCAAGTATATTTTCATATCCTTTATCTTTTATATCAGATTTTATTTTATAATATTTTTCTAGTTTTTCATTTAAAGCATTATATTTTTTTATATAATCTCTTATTTTATCTAAATAAGTATCTTTGCCTTCATCATACCAATTATTAAGTGCATCAACTAATTCTTCTACCTCACCTGAAAACATAAAGAATTCATCTTTTATAATATATTTTGCATCAAAAAGTAAATCAGACTTTGATTCAAATGGAAGCTTTATTTTCTTTAAGCTTGCTATTTCTTTTACAAGTTTTGCTGACATATTAACTATTTTTTTATATATAGTTTCATATTTTTCTTTACTTATTAACTCTTTAAAATCATCTTCATATAATTTTAACATAACACACCTCTATATTTTTATTTCTTCTGCAATTTTCATACAAGCATCTATTACTACCTTGTCATCATCAGATAACTCAATATTCATAAATTCATCTTGAAATTTATCTAAATATTTTAATACTTCCATATATTTTTCATTTTTAATAATTTTATTATATCTTGCAAGAATTTCACTTTTATCATTTTGTATATTGTTTGATAAAATCAGTTTTTCTGCACATATTTTAAGACAAATTACATCTACTGCTGCTTCTCCTATATTATCACATATTTTAATTGCCATATCAAAATATTTATTTGCCATATCTTTATTATCGTGTGCAAAGTACTTACCAAGCCTTAAATAAATCATTTCAAAAGGATGTTCAAATACTACTTTGTGTTGATTTTTAAATAAACTTTCATCTTCTGTTTTATCTAAAGAAAATGTATTATATACATCTTTATTTTTTGTATATGCCTCATACATTTCTCTTCCTATATCAGAGCCATTATTTTTAGCATATTCCATTATTTCAAAGTAATTATTAAATAAAAAGTTTCTATAATAATCATTTATATTATTTACATATTCCAAAAAGTGTGTAAAATCTTTTTGATTTTTATCTGCTATTTTCATCAAATATTTTACAGCTTCATCTATATTATTTACTGAAAGTTCAAGACTACATCTATACTGATATTGTCTTTTTTTATCTGCATCTGATGAAAAATTATTTATTGCAAATTCTGAATCTTTTAATGCTAGATTATAATACTCAGATTTTTGTTTTTCATCTAAATTGTTATTTATTAAAGCAATATATGATTGAAGCCTTGTCCCATAAGCTTTTGCAAGTATTTCAGATTTGATTTTTCCAAATTCTTCTATCTCTTCCATAATGTAGAGTATACTTTCAAACTTTTCTATTGCCTTACTTAATATTTCAATAGTTTTTTCATTATTTAAAGCATTGTTATAATATACAGCTTCTCTTGTTACTAAAATATAATAATACTGTAAAAATTCCCATTCTCCACTAAGATTTTCAAGCTCTTTTCTACTTATTTCTATTTGTTTTTTACCTTCTACAAAATTACCCCTATGAGTATATATTGTTAAAAGATAAAGAGAAATATCAATTTTTAGCTTATCAATTATTATATCTTTTACTTTTATTTTGCTTATTATATTTTGCTGTAAGTTAAGTAAAAAACTTTCACAAATAAGTAAGTTTCTTTGAACCTCTATCATACTATTTATTTTTAGTGATAAAAGTCCTAACTGTATTTTTAGATTTGATAGTGACATTGTATTTATATTATCAATAATTAATCTTTCAAGCTCTTTTTTAGTCTTTTCATCATCTACTTCACTTAACAAAAATATTGCATCTGCAATGTTATTTTGTGATAAATAATAAGATATCTTCTTTTGAAAATCATCTCTAAATACATTAAATATATATTTACTATTTTTATATATTTCATCTAAAATTTGTTTTTGACTATCTGTAAATTTTGAGCTTGTTTCAGTAAGTTTTGAATTACAAACAATGTCTGCAATTTTTAACTTTTTATTATGCCTTGCAGATGATAACTCTAAATTTATAGTACAATTTTTTGATAAAAACAAATTTTTTTCTGCAAGTTTCATATAAATTTTTTCTTTTAATCTTTTATTATACTCATCTATTTCTATCAAAGTTCTATCATCATCTATACTTAAATCACGTCTTACTGCAGCTATTACATTTAACTCTACTGGATCGGACTTTTGAATTGAAAGTTTTTCTGCTAAATTAACAATTCCCTCACACATAATATTTAAATATAACATCTTGTCATCTTTAAATTCTAATAATTCATTATTTTGAAATATTACAACATATGCTGGTATATTTTTTATTTTTTGCATAACTTCTAATGCAACATCCCCTGCAAGACTTAGATCTATTTTTGCTATATCATTTATATGAACGTAATTACCAGGTACAGTGCTTAGAGCTTCTCTCATTAAATTACTTGCTTTTTCATCTGTTAAATCACCTTTTTTTACCAGTATTCCTCCTATTAATGAAGGAGACTTTTTACTATTATTTTTTTCATCTACAAATTTACCACTTTCATCAAGGTATAATTCATAACTTCTCATTCATTTTCTTCCTTTCTAAATACTGTATTTGGTCTTATCTGTCCGTTAAAATAATTAATGTAATTTTTCTTATCTTTTACAAAACACATTGTTTTATCCATAATTATTATATATCTTCCAACATCTACTTTATCTTCTGATTTATATCCAATTTTTACATCTGATGTTTTATAGTCACATTCAAGTTCTGATATTTTAAACATTCTATTTAACATATTAGCAAAAAATCTAGTTAAATTCCATACAGCATATACATTTGTATCATTTATAATTCCATGAGCCTCTATTTTATTTCTAAAATTTTTAAATAGTTCCATTAGACCATCAAAAGTAATTTTTTCTCCTGTTATTTCTATATTAAGTATTTTACTTAAATAACACTGTATCAAAGCCTTTTCTTCAAGTGTTAGACTATATTCTTTTTCTCTTAAATTTTCATATAATATGTTATCTTTACTTTTATATATATTTAACAATATATGATTATTCCAAATTGGTGGATTATCTCCTATAATATCATTTACAATCTTATCTTTTGAAAAATTTACATTATTTTTTGAGAACAAATAATATTCTACTAATTTCCCTATAACTGTTATATAATTAAATAATATCAAAGTAGACTGATATGGTGAATTATTTATATACGCATTTTTGTATAATGCTAAAGAAAATTTTTCACAAGGTACAGTATCTACCTTATCTTTAAGTCTGTTATTAAAATTATACTGATATATTTTCTCCATATTTTTCATTTGAGATTTATCTAGATTATATTTTTTATCATCTATATTTTTTGATATTTTATTTAAGCAAGATAATGCTTTTTTATATTGTCTTTTACTTACTATTTCAGATTGCCTTATAATAAATAGGTTTTCTGTATACTCAAATATAGCATCTAAGTCACATATTTTAATATCTTCTTGATACTTATATTCTTCACATTTATCATAATCTTTAGTAGCAAATATATGATACATATTAAATTTTTTAATTTTCTCATTTTCATATATATTTTTTATTTCATCTACATTTTCTACCTCATGAATTATTGCTACTGTATTTTCTAAAATATAATTTTCTAGTTCATTATTTTCTTTTAATATTTTTTTAAGATCTCTTTTTATATCTATGTATATATTATTTTTATCAATTATTATATCTTGTGTTTTTTCTATATCAAATGAGCTTTTTATATTTCCATCTATTAGTATAATACTTAATGTATTATCTTTATTTTTTAATCTTTTTATTTTTTTCTTTAGATTTTCATTTTCTGATAATACTAAACTAAGTATGTAGTACATAATAGTTGAAATAGCAAATATAGCCAGTGTATTTGCATAATTTTTAAATTCTATATTTACGACATTAAAAAAGATAAATAATACTAAAGCCTTAAATATTTGTGGTACATAAAATAGTGTTCTTAACTTCTCATTAACACAAATTTTATATATTTTAAATATATTTTTTGGCATTTTTTTATTATTTTTAAAATCTAGTATAAAAAGTACAAACAAAATATCTATTGTTATACACCAAGTATTTATATTAATCCATTTGTATATATTATTGTATATAGATATAGAAAGATTACTATTAAGTGATATATTTAATAGTATTAATTCTACTATAAACGTAAATAATAATATAAAATAATTAATTTTTGTTATTTTTTGTTTCA
The DNA here is from genome assembly GCA_947625855.1 of uncultured Clostridia bacterium. Lineage (GTDB taxonomy): Bacteria > Bacillota > Clostridia > TANB77 > CAG-465 > CAG-465. The sequence goes on from CANQPW010000021.1 coordinate 5,913, forward strand.
TCTATTTTACTACCCACCTTTCTAATGCTGTTTCAATATCCTTCACAGAATATTTTAAATTCATTTCAAGAGTTACTTTATCATTATTTATCTCACATATTCCTGTTTCATAATTTAGATATCCTTGATATACATCCTTCTTTTCTTTTTTACTATAATTTGAATATGAGTATAAAAATAGTTTATTTTCCTTTTTGTATGCAAGTGATATTTCTTTTTCAAACATTGCTTTTATTTTTTCATCTTCACTTATATTAACATTTATATTTTCAAATTCCTTTATTGCAAAAAATACAATGTTAAATAAATCTTCTACTATACTTTCAGATACTTCATATGTTATAGTGCCGTGTGCCATCATTTTATTTCTTATATCAGCTATAACTTGACAAATATCTTGTTTAAAAGTATATACTTCTTTTTCTTCATTTTTTATTTTAAGTACATTTCTTAAATCTATAATTGATTTTATAACTTCATTCTCACTTACTATTTGATTTACTTTTTCTGTATTACTATTTAGGTATTCTACATCAAAATTAATACAATTACGCCATGTTGAAAGCATACCCATTCTAATATCATCAGCATTTACACGCATTAATATATCATCTTTATCATCAAGTATACTTTTTAGTCCAAGATAGTGAGTAATATATTCTCCTATCTTTAGCAAATTATAGAAATATTCGACAGAATTAAATGAATTTATAATCTGATTTAAAGCATATTTTATATATGTATTTTTATCTTCATTTATATCCTCTATCATTTTTTCAACTTTATTTTTCTCTAACATTGCATCTTCTACTGCAAGTACTTTATTTTTAATTTCTTCTTTTTTTCTTTTAAACTTATCTCCCTTTAGATTATATTCTTTCATTACATAATTACTTAGTTCAACATCAAATATATAATCTAATACCATCTTGCATTTTACCTTTAATTTTTCATCATTTTCTTTTAGGGTTGCTATATCTAAAACGTCTTTTACATTTAGATTTTCTCTATATCTAAATGGATATTTTTGGTGTAAATCTCTTGCAATTAAAAGCATAAATCTTGAGATTTTAGAAGATGATATTATAAAATTAGTACCATTTTTTGAAAATCTCTTTACTATTTCTTCCAAAATAATTTTTCCATTCTCATCTAGATTTTCTGCCACTATAAAAGGATTTTTTGGTAAAACAACTAAATAAGCTATATTTTTGTATTGTTTTTCATCAATAAGCCCATATTTTATTGCATCATATGAAACAAAAGTAGAATCTTTACCTGAAATTAAAAGTGATGATGATTCACCTTTTGTATTATACTTTTTAAATATATGTAGTGGATTTATATATTCATCTGCTAAACAAAATTTAGCATTTACTTGCGTAATAGTAATTATTAAATTTTCTTTTCCATATTTTTCTTTGTTCTTTTTACTACAACTCCTAAGAGCTAAGAAATTATTTATGCTAAATATAACTACACTTACAAAAAATAGTGCAATTCCAATATTTTTAACCATTGCAACAGTTAAAAATTTATTTGAAACAGTAAATGTATATATAAAGAATATAAATAATACATTATATCTAAAACATCTTTTTAAAATTCTTTCTAATATATATCCTAAATTTCCATTTTTTGTCTTTTCTCTTATTATTGAAATTACAACTAATACTAGTGAAAATACTAAATCAAGTAATGTCATTTTCAATATATCAAGATTTAAGAATTTATAATACTTTGTTACAAATAATAAATCTAATACCTCTTTTGTTATATAATACTCTCCTACGGTATAAAATTTATCCACAAAAATATTTACTAAATTAAAGAATAAAAATGTTGCTATAATTATAAATATTGAATATACATTTTTATACTTACTTCTACTTTGAATACTAAGTCTTAAAATTGAATATTTTATGCTAGTTATTAATGTAAATAAAGTTATAAATCCAAGTACTACATTTGAATAATAATATCCAATAGAAAGTATTAATCCATTTTCACCAATTGCTACTTTTTCAAATATAATATATGAAAATATTTTTAATAATAATGATTCTATAACCATTTTCTTTCTCCTTTTTTAAAATTCTACTTGAGTAATTTTATTCTTTGTAACTTCAATAGTTTTTGTTTGTACTGCCTTTTTATCTACTACCTTAATTAAATTATATCTTCCTTCAGGTACATTGTATAAATTTACCCTTCCATCAGAGCCTAGTATTACTTGTCCCATATATGTAATTTTACCAGAATTTGATACTCTTTCAAATATTACCTTTCCACCATTAAAAAATTCTTTTTCATTATCTGGACTATATATAGTTGCTTTTACTTCCCCTTTTTCTCCTCTTTTAACTGTTGGACTTTCTAATGCTACTGTTTTACAAATTTTATATGTTTTATCTTCATATTTTAAAGTTATGTAAAACTTAAAATCTACGTTATAAAAAGTATTAACTTTTGAAGTACAAATATAAAAGCCTTCACCATTTTTAAAATCATATCTTTCGTTATAATCTAAATCAAATATTTTGACATTGTCAAAATCGTTATACAATACTTCAACTTTACAATCTAAAATATATGCATCTGTAATTCTTACACTACATTTATGATAAAATTTTTCATCTTTTTTTATTGGATAGTCAAGTGATATATTTAATGTTTTTCCTTCTAATCTGTCTTTTAATAATATATATTCATTATCTGCTACTCTAATTTTTTCATCTTTTCTTTGATCACTTTCAATGTTATAAGTAGTATTTTTTTCTATAATACTATCTTTATATTCTTGTATAATTTCTTCTTTTTCTTCTTTTGTTAATTCCTCTTGTGAATTAACTATTATCTGAAATCCTCTTCTTACAGTATCTGATACAGTTGTAATATAAGCTGTATTATCTACTACTAAACCATCTCTAGTTTTTGTTTGTTTAAACTTATATTTTGTATTTAATTCTAAGTTATTTATTGCAATTTCACCTTTGCTATTTGCACTTGCTGTTAATATATATTTATTATCTTCATCATCATATACTTCAATACTTGCCTCAGGTATTGGATTTAATTCTTTATCTATAAATAAAAACCTTGTATAATTTTTGACATTTCTATTTTTATCTATTAAATAATTTGATTCATATGGTAAAAATATATCATCTAATCTTTGATAAAATATTTCTTTATCTTCATATTCACTATAATCAAAATCTATTTTATTTTCTTTTAATTTTAGAGAAAATATAAATGAAAAAACTAAAATAGCTAAAATTAACAATATACTTATACATATTATTTTTTTCTTCATATTTAACCTCCTTTTTGAATATTTGCTGTTACAAAGTTTGAAATTTCATTTTCTACATATGAATTTACAAGAAAATCTCTATTATTTACTTTATACACTGCAGGCTCTAAACGTTTTACTTTAACTTCAAATGTAATATACATTTTTCCTACATAGTCTCTTGGTATTTTTATATATACTTCCTTTGTAGCTGTAAAATCTTTTACTTCTTTACCTTCTTTATCAACTAATACAGCGCTTGTTTCTTCTTTGCCTTCTTCTGAAATTGTAATATTTGCAGCTGTTATAATTCCAGTTTCAACTCTATATTTATATGGTCCTATAAGATATGATGAATCATAATTAATAACTTCATTTCTTACGCTTTCTGTATTTATTATAAGTGTTGGTATTAAGTTTATTTCTTCGTTATTTACAAAATCATAATTTATAACAGTATCAACTAGTTGTCTTGCTTTTTCAAACACTCTTGCATTTATATTTTTTTCACCTAAATCTCCCCTTATTGAATCAATCCTACTAAGTTCTGATCCATACATTGCTTCCCCTGTTCTTGATGCCATCTCATAAATTGCAAGTTGCACAGCCTGATATGCTTCTTCTTCAGTTTCAAGTCCCATTTCTTCTAAAGATATATTTGGATAAGATTCTCTAAATAACATATATAACTGATCTGATGCTAACATATCTTCATCAAGTTTTAAAGTATCACCTATATCTAAAGTATTATCAGCATATGAAAGAGAATACAAATATGCTTTTTCATTACCTACCTTATACATTTTATTTAATGGATATGGCATATTCAAATCATCTATTTGTGTAATACTTATCTCATCATATCTTGGTATTAAATTATCACCATTTGCTGAAAAAATATTATTTTCTGTACTAAATTTTGTACTATTTAATATATCATAGTTATATGATATAACAGATATTATTAGGCATACCAAAATTACTACTATTATACAATATCTATATACATATTTTTTCAATGTTATTCCCCCTATACAAAAACTACTCTTCTTCATAGATAACTACTTTATCTCAATGGAATATGAAGTATCTAGTGCTGATATAATCACTTTATACTTATTCTCTTTTAACGTAACTCCTTCTGGTACAGATACTTCTTCTATGTAATATTCGCCAAAATCAAGGCCTACAACTCCTCCACAGCCTTCACCATTTGTTTTAAATTCATATAATATATCTCCACTTGGTGTTTTAACTACATATGTAGCACCCTCTACCTTTTCTTCATCTTCATATCTTGTTAAATATATATAATTATTTGTAATTCCAACTATATTACATACTCTCTGTTTTTCATTATATCCTGAAGATATCTCTTTTATCTTTTCTGTTTCAATTAATTTATTAGCTACAAAATACAATACTATTAGTAAAGCAACAATTATAGCTATTAAAATAATAGCAATTAATATTTTTTTATAATTTTTTCTCATATTTTCACCCTTATACACACAATTATTGTAATAATTTTAGCACATATTATGACAATTTGCAACAGTAAAAATGCTTATTTTTAAAGAAAAAAATGCTTACTAAATTTAGTAAACATTTTTTGTTTTTTCTTTATTTTTTTATTTTACTTTTTTCTTATTTTTTATTTATTATTATTTATATCATTTGCATTATTTCCTATAATTCTTACACCACCTGTTGATTCAACAGTTTTTGTTGCCATTTCCTTAATTTGTAAATATGCTTGATCTAATTTAGTTTGTAATGCTTCTTTTTCTTTATTTATCTTTTCTACATCATTTTGCATAGATTCTAATTTATCATTTTGTCTATCAATCATATTTTGATAATCTTTCTTTAATAATTCAGTTGCATATTTATTTTCTTTTTCTATTTCTGAAGTTGCTTCTTTTCTTCCTCTAGAATATTCTTTTTCTAAAAGTGATGGTATATCATTTACTTTAGTTTCAAGTTCTTTTATGTATTCTTGTTTTGCTTCTGCTTCTTCAAAAATTTTTTGAGCTTCATCTTCTTTTTTACTTAATTCATTTTCTCTTTGTGACTTTTCATCTTCCCATTTATTATTACTTATTTCTCTTTCTCTATTTATTTTATATTTATATTCTTCTGCTTCTCTATCTCTTTCTAATTTTAATTCTCTTGCTCTTACTTCATATTCTTTTTCTAAGTCTTTTTTCTTTAATTCGTATTCTTCTTCTATACTTCTCATAGTATTATTTAATTCTTCAAGTTTCATTTTTTTGTTATTTTCTAACTCAATAATATAATCTTTTCCTGCATTTACAACAACTACTAAATTCATTAATTCTTCTTCAATACCATACAAATTTTTTAATTTTTCTTCTTCTGCTTTTACGGCAATTTCTAAATCACAAAATTTTTTATTTAATTCTTCTGAAAATATTTTCTTTTCAACATTTTCTCTAGTTACCTCTATTGCCTTTTCTACTTTTTTTGCATTTTCTTCCTTTTGTGGTTCATACTTCATTTGTTCAACACTTTTTTCCCTTTCTAAAGCAGCATTTAGTGCATCTAAAATTTCTGCTTTTGTGTTTTTTAAAGTTATTTCTTCTTTCTTCATTTTACATCACTCCTATCGTTTGAGCAATTATACAACATTTTTCTACACATAACAAGCAAAAAGCACAAATTAGTAAAAATTTCGATAAAAAAATATAAGTAGTAAAACTACTACCTATACTAAAACTATTATATTAATTAAATAGACTAATTATAGTATCTTTATTTAACTTTTCAATACTTAAATTTATATCTGCATCTTTTTCATCATCTACAAATATTGCACCAGCTTTTTTTAAATATTCTTTTAATCTACATTCACATTTTTGCTCATTTAAAATATATTTTCTTAAAATATCTTCAAGATTATTTTCAAATGACACTCTTCTGTTAGATGTAGCCAAATCAACAAATATAAACTTTATTTCTTTTTTTTGAGTTACAATTACTCCAATAGTACTTTCTCCTTTATCATCTTCAATTTTTATCTTAGGTATTTTTAATATAATATCATTTGGATTTATAACATAATCTGCTTTTAATTTCCTTTTTTCACATTTTGATATTATAAAGCTATATTCTACATCTCTTACATATGATGTAAAATTATTTACTTTTAGGCTTAAAACACTATCATCAATACTTTTATCTACATAAATACATTCTACTGCACCTCTTGGATATGGAGCTGATGTAATATCACCTGAAAAAATCAAATCGCTACCCTCATTATAACTTGAATTCCAACCTATTGAATATTTTTGTGAAATTAATTTTAAATCTAAATCTACTGTTGATGTTGAAGTGTTATACCACTGTATAGCAAATGACATACTATCTTTATTTAATGTTATACTTGAACCAAAAGGTATATTTTCTACAAACTGTTTCTCTGATTTTGGTATAGCATAATCTATCATATCTTCCATATATACTTTCTTTAAAGAAACATTATTTTTTAGTCTATTTACTATCATATCATCTAATATATTTATAACAAGATCAAAATTATAATCACATTTTTGATTTTTCTTACATATCCAAGTTTTTCCATTCCTTATTTTATATACTTTTTCAATAGCATTTGTCTTTTTATATTCTAAATAATTCTTTAATTTTACTACTCTAAATATTCCTGCACTCTCTAACTTTTCTTGCAATTTTTCCTTGAAATTTTCTTCTTTTTCATTTTCTATACACCATTTTACAAATGTATCTAAATCATTTTTTATCATAGGTTTATGATATTTTTTACTTAAATGTGATATTTTATTTATCAAAGCATTTAATTCCTTTTCCTCTTTTTCATTATCTAACATATAGTTGTAATAAAAATAGTGATCCTGTTTTAATGCTAAAAATAAAGGCTTAAATCTATTAAATATTTCAGCTAAAGGACGTAAAGTATAAAGATTATTATACTCTCTTAATAGTTTTAAAACTATTCGTCTATCACTCCTATTTAAACATTCTATTGTCTCTTTATCTTTTATAAGTAAAGTTCTTTTTGTTAAAACATATATCATATATCTTAAAAATTCTTCTGGATTTTGAGGTGAAATTCCAAGTTTTTCATAAAATATTGCTTTTACTTCTTTGTTTGTTATATTATCTATATTTTCTTTTGAAATATCTAAATAATCCCTTAATGCTTCTATACACATAATAGTATCTTTTGATAATGGAAGTTTGCTTTCACATAGATTAAGTAATCTATTTTTTAATTCTTTTTTAGTTATACTTTTTATTGTTATAAGCTTTATATCACTTTTTAAATCTACTATATTTAATTTTTCTTTTGGAATAAAGATAAAATCATCACTATACATTCCAACCATTTGAAGACCATAAGTAGATAAATAATGAATAATTTGTTGCAATATTAATTTTTCATCCTTTGTGTCTACTACTGTCTTTAAAGATTTATGAAATGTTTGATTTAACAAATATCCATTTTTTCCATAAATTTCACATGCTAAATCTATTATTTTTTTTGGAGCTTTATCACTTATATAAATTCCTTCTTTTAATGCCTCTTTATCTACTTCAACTATATTATTTTTTTCGCCATTTTTTAAATACGCTTTAAAAAGCCTTATAATTGCCTCTTTTTCATCATACATTTTGAACACCTCAAGATATAATATAAATTATATATAAAAATTATATAAAAATAAGAGGCGAGTAGTAAAAAAATTCGAATTTAGGAACTACTTGTGCCTCTCTTATTATAAAATATCATAAAAATAACATATTGTCAATTTTATTCATACATTTATCTATATTTTTATTTTTTATTTTTCAACTTACAATATTCATATACCATTTCTTTGTAATCATAAATAAATTTTTCTCTTACATCTTTATCTAAATTAAGTAAATCTAAATAAGGCGCTGTATCTTCTATTTCAGTAAGAAGTAATGTACCATCCTCAAGTTTTATAAAATCTATTCTTTGAATACCATAATACTCTCCATTTAATCCTGCCATTTTTTTTGCTAGTTTTAATTCTTCATCTGTATAATTATATACCTTTGGTAATGGACATACTGGTAATTTGCAAGGTATAAATTCAAGTGCATATTCAAATTTATCTTTTACAAAATAAAATTGAACTTCTGATATAAATTTCATATATGGTTGAATAATATATAAATCATTAAATTTTTCTTTTATTTCTTCAATATTTAATACACTTTGACCTATTCCACTATAACTGTCTTTTAATTTTAACATATATTTATCTGTATTTTTTAATAAGCTCAAATCTTTAAGTGAATCAATACTAGGAATTACAGGATATCCCTTTTTATATAAATCTACTAGATATTCTTTATCTTTTCCATCAAATTTTCCATCTAAATTAATTCTTGGTAAGTCTTTTCTTACTATTCTATTTCTAAATTTATAATTCTTTCTATCTACGCTTTCAAGTTTTGTTTCAGAAATCCAACTATTTCTTTGAATAAATAAATCAAAAAAATCATCTAATCTTTCATCATAATCATTATCTACAAAAACTACCTTATGACCATCTGCTTGAAAAGCTCTTGAAATTACAATATCTTCAAATTTTTCATCATCGTCAAAATTACTAATCATTAAAATATTCAAAATATCTCCCCCTAATACACAATCTGATTATATTATATGTATATAATTTTTTCAATAATTTTAATCAATTATTTTCTAGTAAAATCCTGAATTTATCTAATCTTATATTTACATTTTCTATTTTTTTTGCTAAAATAATACATTATAAAAAAGAAGGAATTTATATGACACAAATATATAATTGGGAAAAAAATATTGATGAATTTGAATTAAATACCGTTATAAATGCTATTAAAAATGATAAACTAGCAATATTACCAACCGAAACAGTATATGGACTTGCTGCAAGTGCTTTCTCAGATAAAGCTTGTAAAAAAATATTTGAGGTAAAAGGCAGAGCTCAAGACAATCCTCTAATTGTTCATATAGCAAATAAAAATATGATTTATGATATAGCAGAAGCTCCAAATGAAATTGAAGAAAAACTAATAGATAGTTTTATGCCAGGTCCTTTTACACTTATTCTAAATAAAAAAGATTGCATTTGTAATACAGTAACTTGTTTTGGAAAGACAGTTGGAATCAGAATGCCAAATAATAAAATAATACATGAAGTTATTAAAAAAAGTAATATTCCACTTGCAGCACCTAGTGCAAATATATCAACTAGACCTAGTGGTACTTGTATTGAAGATATAAAAGATGAATTCTATAACAAAGTAGATTTTTTAATTGATGGCGGTAAATGTAATATTGGAATTGAGTCCACAGTTGTAAAGGTTGTAGATAATATTCCTGTAATCTTAAGACCTGGATTTATAACTGAAGATGATATAAAAAAAGTAATTGGATGTGTAAAACTTAGTGACAAATTACTAAAAAAAATAGATGTAAATGAAAATGTTGAAAGTCCTGGTATGAAATACAAACACTACTCTCCTAATACTAAATGTTACTTAGCAAAAAATGATATTAATCAGATAAATAAAGTAAATGATTTTCTATTTTCTAAAAATGATAATTGTTGTGTAGTTGGATTTACTGAGGATAAAGAATATATTAATATACCAGATAATAAATTTATTTGTCTTGGAAGTAAAAACAACCTTGAAGAAATATCTAGCAATTTATTTTCTTGTTTAAGAAAGATTGACACTTTAAATTGTGATATTGCAATTATTGAGGGATTAAATGAAAAAAATCTTGGACTTAGCATTATGAATAGACTTATTAAAGCTTGTGATGGTAACATTATATAATCAAAAGAACCCTCATATTAGTGAAGGTTCTTTTTTTAGTTATATGTTAATATAGCCACAGTCTTCATGGTCTCTTATTTCTCTTACCCAACAATTTTTAGGATTTTTTTCTTCCTCAAACCATTCTGGTGAGTAATGAAACCATCTTAATAAAAATGCTCTTAAAGTTGTTCCGTGTGTAAAAATAAATAATGTATCTTTGCCATGCTTTTCATAATCACGATAAATTGTACCCATAAACTGATGTATACGAATTGCTACATCAAATGGACTTTCTCCTAAAGGAAGCCTTGCATAAAATTTTCCATAATTATTTCTTTGACGCTTATATTCCTCATATTCTCTAGGGAAAATTTCTCCCCACTTTTCTTCTGGAATTGCATCAAATAATCCGAATTGCTGCTCAATAAGAGTTATATCCTCTCTTATATCCGATATGCCAAGAGATATATTAAATTCTTCTGATGTTTGTCTTGTTCTACAATAAGGACTACGCCATATTCTTGCATTATCAAGACAACTTCCTTGTTTTTTGCAATAATCTGCAAGCCATATTCCTGTTTCCCTGGCTTGTTTTTTCCCAGTATTAGTTAATGTTACTAGATGATCTGGTATCCGCTTTAAATAATTACTTCCATTATTACCTATTGATTCTCCATGACGAATAAGAAAAATATGCATAATGTCATCCTTTCTATAATTTTATATTAATTCCATGTCATTTTATGTAAAAATTATATCATTTTTTTATTTAAAATACAATATAATTAATTGAAGTGACTTAAGTGTTAAAACTATACTATATATATAAATAAACCTATGAGATTTTTTAAAATTTCATAGGTTTTAATATTTTTTAACTAAATATAAAAAGTTACATAAAAATAATCATAACTATATTAGTATCAAAATAGTTCTCTATCTATTCTTAACATTTCATCTGCCTTTTCCTTTTCTTCTTTACTTAACTTGCGACCAAGTTTAGGACAATAAAGAGGTTTTGGAATTTTAGTATATTCACTAGGTGTTTCAAGAGATCCTCTAATCACAGCATTTAATTCAAGACATACTGCTTTCATATCATTATCTCTGAACCAATCATACGGATCAGGATCTGGAAGTAATCTAAAAGAACTACACTGGTCACAATATTTGCATCCACCCATACCTTGACTAGAGTATTTTAGTGTTCCATCACTACCAACGGCAACGACACCAATACCAGCATTCTCATATTTCTCGATTTCTTGAATAGTTTTTTCACTTAACATTATTTTTCCTCCATTTAATTTTTTGTCAACTTATCATTATAGATAAATAAAACTACTTATAATCTTTAATTTTTTAAACCAAACGAAAATCAGTACCATCTGGTAATTGAAATTTAAATCTTTTGTCAAACGTCCTATCTTTCTTTTCAATGGGATATTTTTTTGTTTTTAAACTATAAGGACAAACATAAACATACAAAGAGAAGTCTTCAATTTTTTCTGCTTCTTCTTTTGTAAGAAAATGAATCTCTTGAAGTTTAGGCTCATTACATCCATATTCCCACACATCTCTAAACAAAAAATCATCTTCATGTTCCCAAAGATTAATAATTCCTACATACTGATTACCACCTACAACTGCAAACTGAATAGGATGCTCTTCTCCACCAAAACTATCCTTGTCCTTTGTTGTACCAGTTGCAAGTAAACGAGCATCATAGAAACTGTATGTTCCTGAAAGTTTTAAATCCATTTCAATAATCTTTTTATCTTTATTATGTCCCATATCCTTTTTGCACCTATACCTTGAATCATAGATATAATCTATTTTTGCAATAGGTGCTTTGGTAGCAACAGCTTCTAAGCCACGAAAACCATATACAGTATAGTTACCTATGTTTTTTGCATCCTCATCAGAGTAAACTTCAAAATAATATTCACTTCCATCTTCTGATGTACCATATTCATGAACATTATATTCAAAATACCCTGATGTAGTGCAAAAGTGCGTATTAATTACACCTATAAATGCAACAGGTCCAATCTCCTTGCAGAAACCAAATCCACAATGATAACCGGTAAGATTGTTTAATGCTACTACATCATCATAACTATACTTACCTTCTAACAGGTAATCGTTGCATCCTGTGATATCATGCTTATGCATAAAAAAATGTTTACCAATTTTTTCTACACTCACATCCCGTCCAGGATATGCTTCTTTTACAAGCTTAGTTATAATTTTTTCAAACATAGCTCTTTTCCTCCTTTTAATTAAAATAGGTATTAAATAAAATGATGCATATACTATATCATAAATTGACATAAAATGCAACATATCTTTTTTTATATATTATGCATTTTAACATTACTTTTCCATAAACTCATTTAATATATCAAAATTTTTACATATTAACTCATTTATCTTATCATTATAATTAATAATGGCAAATATATTATTGTTTTTTATTATTATCTATAAGTTTTGGTATATTGTTATCTAAATTTTTTATCTTTTTTATACTAGAAGAATATTGCAAAATGTCAAATTGTTTCTTTGCAATTTTATTTAGCCTCTTAAGTCTTTTATTTTGTGGTAAGCCCTGCTCAATCATTTCTGCATTTATAATATCTTTTTTCATTCATATCACATCCTTCTTTAATTTTTTACGGTCATAAAAATTTTTCAATAAAAATATTGATAATTTTATAAAAATAGCATATAACATTAGTAAGGAATGTAAGGAATATTGAAAGGGGAGTGATTTTATGGAATTAGCAAAAGTAACAACTAAAGGTCAAGTAACTATTCCAAAATCAATTAGGGAATTATTAAATTTAAAAGAAGGAAGTAAAATTCTTTTTATTCAAAAAGGGAAAGATATAGTTATTCAAAATTCCGCAATGTTAGCTTTAGAAAAAATACAAAATGCTTTTGATGGTGAAGCAGAAAGGCTTGGCTTAGAAACAGAAGAAGATGTTGTTCAAATGATAAAAGAATTTAGGAAAAATAGAAAGAAGGATTAGTTATGAAAGTAATTTTAGATACTAATATTCTCATTCATCTTTTGTATTTAAAAGCCAAAAGATGAATGAGCTAATCTATAACTTTCTAAAGAACATGAAATAATAATTTGCTCATATACAGTTGAAGAGTTTAAAGAACTAATAGACACAAAATTCAAAGTAAGTCAAAAAGATTTAGATGAATTTTTAAAGATTTTTCCATTCAATTTAGTTTATTCTCCAACTAGTGTAGATAATAAACTATTTAATATTATGGATAAAGATGATTATATCATTTTGCATACAGCAATAATAGAAGATGTAGACATATTTATAACAGGAGATGAATATTTTGATGATGTTGATATTGATAAGCCTGAGATTATGAATGTTACTGAATTTTTAGAAAAATATTCTTAAAGGTGAAACTGTGCTTGAAAAACTAGCACAAAAGTTAACAAATGGATTTGGAAAAGGTTTTTCTATAAAAAATTTAGAAAGAATAAGAAAATTTTATATTTATTTTCCAATTGCGACAATAGTGTCGTCGTAATTAAGTTAGTAGCACCATCTTGAATTATTAAAAATAGATGAAGATTCAAGTTGATAAGCAACTACATAAATAAAAAATAAACCATATGCTATGCTGATCTAATGGTTTATCATACCTTCTTTTTACCTTCAATTTCTATCTTTAAAATCGATTTTTCCTATAATACAAAAAATTTTACTGATTGATTTTGTATCTATTTGTTCTATATAAAAGTTCGAACAGATTAGTCTTTGGAGCGATTTCGAAACAGGTATGCGAAATTTTACTTCTCAATCTTCTCCTTATATAATTCGATTTATTATCTTAAC
>CANQPW010000022.1 GCA_947625855.1 uncultured Clostridia bacterium
GTTATAGCATAGCAAATAAGAGAGATAAAACTCTCTCTCTTTGCCATGCTTATTTTATTTTCTTACTGAACTGTAACTAAAAAAATATGAAAAAGCATGAAAATGTTGATAAAATGTTTACTTTAAATTTTAATTATGCTATAATATAGTCACAAAATATTAAAATATATTTTGAAAAATAATATTATATAAAAACTATGATGAGGAAGAGTAATTATATTACAAAATACCAAGCGAGCTAGGGAGGGTGTGAGCCTAGTTAAAGTAGGATATAATGAAAATCACCTCTGAGTTGCTAGCTGAAATAAATAGTAAGCGTCGCCGTATTCCTTACGTTATAAAGGGCACATATGTTGGTATGTTGTATAATAAGGTTTAATTATGAAAATATAATCGTACATCCTTTTTATACAGGTATGTGCGATTTTTTTGTATAATATTTTTATCCATTATTTTTAGATGGAGTGTATTAGAAAGGAGAAATATTTATGTATAAAAAAGTTGAATTAAAAGAAGATGGTTTCGTTGGCATAGAAAGAGATGTTGCAAAAATCTGGAATGATAAAAATATAATCAAAAAAAGCTTTGACATGAATAAAGGAAAAAGATATTTTACTTTCTATGATGGACCGCCAACAGCAAATGGTATGCCTCATGCAGGACATATTATAACAAGAGTTATGAAAGATATAATTCCAAGGTATAAAGTAATGAAAGGCTATCAGGTAGTAAGAAAAGCTGGATGGGATACTCATGGACTTCCTGTTGAGCTTGAAATTGAGAAAAAACTTGGTATTTCTGGAAAAGAACAAATAGAAGAATATGGCGTTGAAAATTTTGTTAAAGAATGTAAAGAAAGTGTATTTAAGTATGTTCATATTTGGGAAGAAATGACTGAAAAAGTTGGATATTGGGTAGATATGGAACATCCATATGTAACTTATCATAATGAATATATAGAGTCTGTTTGGTGGGCTTTAAAAGAACTTTGGAATAAAAAGTTGTTATATGAAGGTCATAAAGTTATGCCATATTGTCCTAGATGTGGAACAGCTTTATCATCACATGAAGTAGCACAAGGGTATAAAGATGTAAAAGATTTAACTTGTGTTGCAAAATTTAAAGTAGTAGATGAGGATAAATATATACTTGCTTGGACTACAACACCTTGGACATTACCATCAAACTTAGCTTTATGTATAAATAAAGCATATGAGTATTGTGATGTAAAAGTAAATGTTGGAAGTCCTGAAGAGCCAAAATATGAAATTTATGTTTTAGCAAAAGCTCTTGTACCAACTGTTTTAAAAGATATGCAATATGAGATTTTAAGAGAGTATAAAGGAGAAGAATTACTTGGAACAAAATATGAAAGGTTAATGCCTTTTGGAAAAGTAGAAGGAAAAGCATTTGTTGTAATTCATGGTGATTATGTTACTCTAACAGATGGTACTGGAATAGTACACATTGCACCTGCATATGGTGAAGATGATAGTATTGTATCAAAACAAAATGGTATAACATTTATAAACTTAGTAGATAAAAATGGAAAATTTGTAGATGAAGTAAAACCTTGGCATGGTAGATTTGTTAGAGATTGTAACGAAGATATTTGTCAGTGGTTAAAAAATGAAAACAAACTATTCTCAAAAGAAAAAGTATTACACTCATATCCACATTGTTGGAGATGTGATACACCACTACTTTATTATCCAAAAGAAAGTTGGTTTGTTGCTATGAGTAAACTAAGAAATGAGCTTGTAGCAAATAATAATAAAGTTAATTGGTATCCAGATACTATAAGAACAGGTAGATTTGGTAACTTCTTAGAAAATGTAATAGACTGGGGTATATCAAGAGATAGATATTGGGGAACACCACTTCCAATTTGGACTTGTGAAGATGAAAATTGTGGACATCAAGAATGTATAGGAAGTATAGCTGAATTAAAAGAAAAAGGTATTGATGTACCAGATGATATTGAATTACATAAACCATATATAGATGATGTGCATTTAAAATGTCCAAAATGTGGAAAGAAAATGAATAGAGCAAAAGAAGTTATAGATTGTTGGTTTGATTCTGGTTCAATGCCTTTTGCACAGTGGCATTATCCATTTGAAAATGAGGAAATGTTTAAAAATAATTTCCCAGCTCAATATATTTCTGAAGCAATT
Organism: uncultured Clostridia bacterium; assembly: GCA_947625855.1. Lineage (GTDB taxonomy): Bacteria > Bacillota > Clostridia > TANB77 > CAG-465 > CAG-465. Next base: position 2,178 of record CANQPW010000022.1, read on the forward strand.
GACCAAACTAGAGGATGGTTCTATACTTTAACTGCTTTAGGAACAGCGTTATTTAATATAACACCATTTGAAAATTGTATAGTTTTAGGACACGTACTTGATGGAAAAGGACAAAAAATGTCTAAGTCTAAGAAAAATGGTGTAGATCCACTTGTACTTCTTGATACAGTTGGTGCAGATGCAACACGTTGGTATTTTTACACTGGTAGTGCACCTTGGCTTTCTTCTCGTTTATCTATTGAAAATGTGCAAGAAAGTCAAAGAGGATTTTTAAGCACTCTATGGAATGTATATTCATTCTATGTATTGTATGCTGAAATAGATAAATTTAATCCATTAGAGTATAAAGATTTTAAATCTAAAAATGTAATGGATAAATGGATAATATCTAAATTAAATACACTAGTAAAAACAGTGGATGATAAATTAGATAAATATGATATTACTGGTGCTGGAATGGATATAGAAGAATTTACTGATGAGCTTTCAAATTGGTATGTAAGAAGAAATAGAGAAAGATTTTGGGCAAAAGATTTAGATGATGAAAAGATAGGTGCCTATGTAACTCTTTATAGAGTTCTTACAACTTTAATTAAAGTAGCAGCTCCATTTGTACCATTTATGACAGAAGAAATTTATCAAAATCTTGTATACAACTTACAAGAAAATGTACCTGAAAGTGTGCATCTATGTTATTTCCCTACATCAAATGATGAAGAAATAGATAAAAAACTAGAAAAAGAAATGGATCTTGCATATGAAATTGTAAAACTTGGTAGAAGTGCAAGAAATGCAGAGAATATAAAAAATAGGCAACCACTATCACAGATGTTAATTTCTGTTGATACACTTCCAGACTATTATGGAAACATTGTAAAAGATGAATTGAATATAAAAGAAGTTGTATTAGGTGCAGAAATGTCTGAGTATGTAAACTTTGAAATAAAGCCAAATCTTCCAGTACTTGGTAGAGAATATGGAAAACTAATACCAAAAATAAAAGAAGAAATTGCAAATAGAAATCAAATGGATTTAGCAAATAAAGTAAAATCTGGAAAATCAGAATACATATTAATTGATGATGTAGAAATAGAATTAAATGCAGATAATCTATTAATTACAATGCAAGGTAAAGAAGGTTTTGTATTTGCAGGTGAAGGTGAAATAGGTGTTGTACTTGATACACATATAACTCCTGAGTTAAAAGAAGAAGGATATGTAAGAGAAATATTATCTAAAGTTCAAAATATGAGAAAAGATAAAGGATTTGAAGTATTAGATAGAATAAATCTATATATTGCAAATAATAGTAAACTAGAAGATATTGTAAAAAAACATGAAGCTGAAATAAAACGTGAAACTTTATCTGAAAATGTATTTTATGGTGAACAAAATGTAGATTACACTAATATAAACATAAATGATGAAACATTAGATTTAGATGTAAAAGTTATAAAATAAAAAGAAAATAGACATAAATAAAAATCCCAAATTTTGGGATTTTTATTTGTTAATAAGGAGCATTTTTTTGATAAATATATATACTTATAGCATTAGTACTGTCTATAATTGAAGTTCTTTTGTAGATAACATTTAGCTTAAGTGACTGAGATGGTGATTGTATTATATTTTCACCATATGTTTGCATAATGTGTAATGTAGAAAAATTACCAACAAAAATTGCAAGCTCATCAGCATAAGAAATTTCATATAAACCACCCGCCGGATGTTTTATAGGTAATTCTTCAGAAATATCTGATATTTTTGTTATTTCAAAAACAAATACTGTAAATACGTTATTTTTAACAGGACTATTATATTCCCATATTTTATTAAAGACTATATTTCCACATTTTTTTAATATTTTGTGAAATAGGGATGTAACGCTAAGATACTCAAGTTCTTCATGTGGGAGTATAATTTCAATATATTCTTTTTCATTAGATTTTGCAGTTATAGCAAATAAAGAAGGAAATGAAGTATTTATAACCTTATCTATTTTAAGTTGATTATTTTTTAAAAATATGATTGCAGAAAAATCTTTACCTTCAATAACATTTGATGTAGTGCTCAAATAAAAATAATCGTATCTTAGTAGAAAATAAATTACTAATGAAAAATAAAAATCACTTTTATTTTTATTTTCTACTACCAAGATTATAATATCTTTATTACTATTTACAAATACTTTTGTATCTGCAACGACATATAGAGCACCTTCTTTTTTTGTGTTATTGCAAGTTATATCAAGAAAGCTACCTAAAATATTTGATGAGATTTTAACATCTGTAATATCTGAAATATATTTTTCTAAAAAATCTATAAAATTCTTTTTATGATTAATATAGACTCTTGGCATTTTTCCTCCTGAAACAATAGATTATTTTTTATTTATATTTTGAATGAGATATCGTATATTTTTGATATATTTTTATAATTATATCATCAGGTAGAGGAATAAAGAGAATATTCTCTTGTTTTATTTTATATAATATTTCATTACCATATGTATCCATAATATATTCTGTATCCTTTTTACCAATATATATTCGTATATCATCATTACAAGATACTTCCATAACATCATCACTAATATTTGTTTTTACATTTTTAACATTAATATCAAGATTTGTATAAGGCTTTTTTTGTACATCTAAAAATACTTCATAAAATGTTTTAAAGTCATTAATTTCAGATAGTGAGAATGCAACATTTCCATATGTTTGTAAAAATCTTTTAAAAATATATGCAATATATTGTATATCTATCTTATCATAAATAAACAAATCTAAAAAATCAGCATTATATGGATTGGAATTAATATATGCCATAACTCCTCTTTTAATATCACCTAAATTAACATTTGCTTTATACCTTTTTTTTGATGTTATAATCGCAAAAAAACTTTTTTGAATAATAGTCTGTTTGAGCGGCTTAAGTGAGATAGGAAGATTATTGTCTATTTCTGATGCAATATTTTCATTATCATAACTTGATATATAGACATATATTGTAGGATATCCTGCTATATAAAGTGTAGAAGATGCAACTGTGGAAGATAAAAAGTTTTTTATCGTAAAGTCATGATTATAATAATCAGCACAAGAATATGTAAGTTTATATTTTGTTTTCTTTGTAAATTTTGATGTTGAAGTTTGTATAGTAATAGATAAAATACGACTTAAATTCTTCTTTAAAAAATGCTCAAAAGCAGTTTTAGAATCTATAATATTAATCGTTTTTACGTTCAATTTTATCCTCCTTAAATATAGTTATATTTTAGCCATAAAATTATCAGTAAAATTTTATCATAAATTAATAGAAAAATCAAATATTATGTAATGTATAATGCTAAAACTTTAATTTATATAATAAATATATTGTAATATAACTATTATAATTATTTTTTAATAAAGTGATAACAAATTAATTAAAAAAAGCATAGTATAAAATATATTATTTTGTGATAAAGGTGTGATTTTTATGGAAAAATTTGTGTATGTTGATAATAGTGCAACTACTAAGCTTACAAAAGAAGTATTAAATGAAATGATGCCATACTTAAATGAATATTATGGAAATGCATCATCAAATTACTTACTTGGAATAAAATCAAGAGAAGCAATACAAAAAGCAAGAAATAAGGTAGCAAATGCAATTTGTGTATCAGCAGATGAGATATATTTTACTGCCGGTGGTAGTGAAGCAGATAATATGATTATAAAAGGAATAGCTATGGCAAATAAAGATAGAGGAAAACATATAATTACTACATCTATTGAACACTTAGCTGTTTTAAATACTTGTATGTACCTTGAAAAAGAAGGTTTTGATATAACATATTTAAAGGTTGATAAAAATGGTAGAATTGATATTTCAGAGCTTGAAAATAGTATAAGAGAGGATACCATTTTAATAAGTGTTATGTTTGTAAATAACGAAATAGGAACAATTGAGCCAATTGAAGAAATAGGAAAGATTGCAAAAAAACATAATGTATATTTTCATACTGATGCAGTTCAAGCTGTTGGAAATATAACAATAGATGCAAAAAAGTTAAATATAGATGCACTTTCAATGTCAGCACATAAATTTCATGGACCAAAAGGTGTAGGTGCTGCATACATAAGTGAAAATATAGTATTTTCAAATTTAATTAATGGAGGACATCAAGAATGTGGTAGAAGGGCAGGTACAGAAAATGTTGCAGGAATTGTTGGTATGGGAAAGGCAATAGAAATTGCAACAAAAAATATTGAAGAAAAAGAAAATAAAATTAGAATGATAAGAGATTATTTGTATAAAAAACTTTTAAAACTTGATTGCAGGGTAAGTGTAAATGGAAATTTTGAAAATAGAGTAGCAGGTAATCTAAATGTATGCTTTGATGGAATTGATAATAATAATATGTTATTAATACTTGATATGAATGGAATATGTGTATCAATAGGATCAGCATGTAATAGTAATGTAGCAGTTCCATCTCATGTTCTTACAGCAATTGGATGTGACACAAAAAGAGCATCATCTTCTATTAGATTTAGTCTAGGTGATCAAAATACACTAGATGATGTAGAATACATTGTTTATGTTATAGAGAAAAACTTAGATATATTAAAAAAATAATTAATTTTTTTGTTATGCAATATATATTTTTTTATATTATATATTGCATAATTATTTTTGCTTTTTTTTAATGTATTAAATTACATAAAACTTTTAATTTAAGTAAACCTATAATAATTTTTAAAGGAATATTTATATATTTTTTTTGAAAAAGTATTGATTTTTAAAAAATTATATACTAAAATTGTAGTAAGTGGTGTAATGTGGAGCAAAGTGGTATAAAGTGAGGTGAGTTTTTATGTTACTTGGTGAATATACACATACTCTTGATAATAAGGGTAGAGTTATCATTCCTTCAAAGTTTAGAGTAGACTTAGGTGAGTCTTTTATAGTAACTAAAGGATTAGATAATTGTTTGTTTGTATATTCAAAAGATGAGTGGCATAAATTCGAAGAAAAGTTAAAAACATTACCCATGACAAATGTAGCAACAAGAAATTTTGTTAGATTTTTCTTTTCTGGTGCAACAGAGTGTGAATTAGATAAACAAGGAAGAATAAATTTACCACAAAATTTAAGAGATTATGCTTCTTTAAATAAAGATATATATATAATTGGCGTTTCAACAAGAGTTGAAATATGGAATAAAGAATCATGGGAAAACTATACTAGTCCTGAAAATATGGACTTAAATGATATTGCAAACCAAATGTCAAATTTAGGCATTTAGTTATACAAAAGATTTTTAAAATACAAAAGATAAATATATAATGTACAAATGATAAAATTTTTAATATACAAAAGATAAATTTTTTAATTATATGTAGTAATGTGATGAGGTAAAAATGGAATTTAAACATAAACCAGTTTTGTTAGATGAGTGTATAGAAAACTTAAATATTAAGCCAGATGGAATATACGTTGATGGAACACTTGGTGGTGGCGGTCATTCTTATGAAATACTAAAAAGACTAAGTAAAAAAGGAAAATTAATTGGTATTGACAGAGATAAAGAGGCACTTAGTGCTGCAAAAGAACATCTAAAAGAATTTGACAATTTATACATTGTTCATGATAATCATGCAAATATTTTAAATATATTAAAAAATTTAGAAATATCAGGTGTTGATGGTATATTACTGGATTTAGGAGTTTCATCATATCAATTAGATGAAAAATCAAGAGGATTTAGTTATATGCAAGATAGCACTCTTGATATGAGGATGAATAGAGAAGATAAGCTTTCTGCTTATGATGTTGTAAATAAATATAGTGAAGAAAAATTAGAAAGAATTTTTTTTGATTATGGAGAAGAAAAATATTCAAAAAATATTGCTAAAAATATATGTAAGTTTCGTGAGAATAAAGATATAGTTACAACATTTGAACTAGTAGATATAATAAAGGCTTCAATGCCTAAGAAAGCTTTAAATGAAAAACAACATCCAGCAAAACGTGTTTTTCAAGCAATTAGAATAGAAGTAAATGAAGAAATAACTAAATTAAAGCAAGCAGTAGAAGATTCAATAATGTCATTAAATAATGAAGGAAGACTTGCTATAATTACATTTCATTCATTAGAAGATAAAATAGTAAAACATACATATGAGGAAATGGAAGGTAGATGTACTTGTCCAAAAGATTTTCCAGTATGTGTATGTAATTATAAGTCATATGGAAAAATAATAAATAAGAAACCTATAATTTCAAGTGACAAAGAACTAGAGGAAAATGCTAGAGCAAGAAGTGCAAAACTTAGAGTTTTTGAAAGAAAGATATAGTAAAATTAATATTTTAAATGCGGTAATAAATGAAGTAAATTAAATAAAAAGAAGAGGTGAGAAAAATAAATGCCATCAAGTAGGAGATACTCTGATTTTTACGAAGATGGATCTGCTGCAAGAAAGCTTAATCCAGAACGTAAAAAGGCAGAACCTGTAAAAAAAGTTACTTCAAAAAATAAAAAAAAGCAAAGTAAAAAGATGCAAGCAAAAATAAGAAGACATAACGCTTCTACGGTAGCATTTATTTTAGCAGGCTTTGCTATGTCAATGATTATTATTTATCGCTTTAATATAATTAATGAAAAAAATTTAATGTCACAATCATTAAAAAAAGAATTAGAACAAGTAGAGTCATCTGTTGCAAGTGCACAGATGCAAGTAGAACAAAATACAGATCTAAATAAAATTGAAGCTTATGCTAAACAGCAACTAGGTATGCAAAAGCCTGGAAAAAATCAAACTATATATGTTGACACATCAGAAGCAAGTAGAGTTGTTAGTACAAAGCAAGATACTACTATATTAGAAAGGCTTATAAATTTTATTAGAAATGCAATAAAAGATATTTTTTAAGAAAAAATTATGAATAACCAAGCCAAATTATAAGTATTATGTAGTATACAAAAAAATTGGTCTTGGGTATTTTTTTTCTATTTATTTTGTGTTATTATATAATTGCAAAAAGAGGTGAATTGAGTGTCTTATGTCACATTAAAAAATCAAAAAAGAATAAGTATAATTATGATTTTATCAAGTATATTTTTAGGTTTGTTATTTATAAGATTAATATTTATACAAATTCTTGACTTAGATAATTTTAAAGAAAAGGCATATGAACAACAAACAAGAGAAAGGACAATTTCTGCAAAAAGAGGAACAATATATGATGCAACAGGTGAAAAAATACTTGCTCAAAGCATTTCTGTAAGTATAATTACTGCTGTACCAAATAGTATAGAAAAAGAAGATAAAGATTTAGTAGCAACAAAGCTTGCTGAAATTTTGGAAATAGATAAAGAAGAAATTTTAACAAAACTTCGTAAAAATTCTTCTACTGAAATTATTGCAAGTAAGGTAAATCAAGAAAAAGCAGAAAAAGTTTTAAAATATATTGAAGAGGATAATGTATCTGGAATTAGAGTAGATGAAGATACATTAAGAGTTTATCCATATAATGAGTTACTTGCTCAAGTTTTAGGGTTTGTTGGTACTGACAATCAAGGTCTTTATGGTGTAGAAAGTTATTATGATGATGATCTTTCTGGTATCCCTGGAAAAATTGTTGGTAGTACTGATGGTAAAGGTAGAGAAACACCTTTTACAAATGAACAGTATATAGCTCCAATTCAAGGTAAAGATATTGTTTTAACAATAGACTCTACAATTCAATCAATAGCAGAAAAATATTTATCTAAAGCTGTAAAAGAAAATATAGCAGAATATGGTATGATAGTTATTTTAAGACCTTCAACTGGTGAAGTTTTGGGTATGGCAAATTATCCTACATTTAATCCAAATGATCCATTTACACCTTATGATGAGGAATTAAAGGCAAAATGGGATTCATTAAATAAAGAAGAAAGAACAAATGAACTATATAATATGTGGAGGAATAAGGCTATATCTGATACACAAGAGCCAGGTTCAACTTTTAAAGTAGTAACAGCAACAGCAGCATTAGAAGAAAATATTGTAGGAATAGATGATAAGGTTTTTAATTGTACTGGTGATATGGAAATTGGAGGATGGACAATTAAGTGTTGGAGATATTACTCTCCACATGGCTCAGAATCTTTAAGAGAAGGAATTTTAAATTCTTGTAATCCAGTATTTATGCAAGTATCACAAAAAATGGGAATAGAAACTTTTTGTAAGTATATTTCTGCATTTAATTTAGATTCAAAAACAGGTATAGATTTACCAGGTGAAATGCCAGGAATTATGCATGATCCTGAAACTATGACACCAGTAGATCTTGCAACAACTTCATTTGGTCAAACAATACAAATAACTACTTTACAAACAGCAGTAAACTATTCTGCAGTAGCAAATGGAGGTTATTTAATTCAACCTTACGTTGTAAAAGAAATAAAAAATAATAGTGGAAATTATGACAAAAAAGTAGAGTCAAAAGTAGTAAAACAAATAATGTCTGAAAAGACAGCAAGTGAAATACTTAGTGCTTTAGAAGATACTGTAACAGTTGGTACTGGTAAATCTGCAAAAATAAATGGTTATAGGATTGCAGGTAAAACAGCAACAGGTGAAAATGGTAGAGGAGATAATACAAAATTCTTAGCAGGTTTTACAGGTATTGCTCCTGTTAGTTCACCAGAGGTTGTAGTAGTAATGAATTTATTTGATCCTAAAGGACCATCAGGACATGGTGGTGCAACACTTTGTGGACCTGTTGTAGGATCTATAATAGATGAGGTATTAAGATATTTAGAAATACCAACAGACTATACTGTTGAAGAAAATGGTATTAAAGAAACAATTGTACCTGATTTGACAGGAATGACTGTATCACAAGCAAGACAAGAATTAGTAGAACATGGATTTGAGCTTGTTGGTGATGTTGAATTAAAAGATGAAGATGTAATAAAAAGTCAAATACCAAAAGTGGGAGCATCACTTATGGAAGGTTCTACTGTTAGAGCATATATTGATGATAATGAAAAGCAAACAGTAGCTGTACCTGATGTAAGAAATTGGTCACATACAGATGCAATGGCAGAATTTAGAAGTGTAGGACTTAATATTAGAATTGAGGGTTCAGGTTTTGTCTTAACACAAGATGTAACTCCAGGTGATGTGGTACAAAAGGGTTCTATAATTACAGTAAAATGTGTAGATACAATAGAACTTCCTTAATTATTGTTATATTTACAAATATAATATGTATATGATATAATTACTATATATCAGAAAAGTTTAGGAGGCAAAATTATGCTATTACAGTATTTAATTGAAAATTTAACTGATGTTAATATAACAGGAGATAATAAAATTGAAATAAATAAAATTGAATATGATTCAAATAAAATAGAAGAGGGAGATGTTTTTGTAGCAATAAGAGGATTTGAGCAAGATGGTAATAATTTTATTGAAGATGCAATAAAAGCTGGTGCAAAAACAGTTGTATTAGAAAAATCAAGTTATGATATTTCAAGTATAAAAGATGATGTAACTGTGCTTGAGGTGGATAACTCAAGGATTGCACTTGCAGTTATGGCACAAACATACTATGGAAATCCAGGACTTAGTCTAAAACTTATTGGTGTTACAGGAACAAAAGGAAAAACAACAACAGCATATATGATAAGAGATATATTAAATGCCTCAGGAAAGAAAACAGGAATGATAGGTACAATATATAACACATATGCAGATAAACAAATTGAGGCAACAAGAACTTCACCAGAATCTCTTGATTTGCAACGTTTATTAAAAGAAATGTTAGATGCAGGTATGGAATATGTTGTAATGGAAGTAAGCTCACATGCATTAGAATTATATAGAGTTTATGGCCTTAAGTTTATAATAAGTGTGTTTACAAATCTATCTGAGGAACATTTAGATTTTCATAAAACTATGGAAAATTATTTGAATGCAAAGGCAAAACTTTTTGATATGTCAGATTTTGCAATTATAAATGGTGATGATATTTATGCACCAAAATTATTAAAAAAGATAAAATGCAAAATTGCAACTTATGGACTTGATAATTCTGTAAATCTTACAGCAACTGATATTAAAATAAACGGTTCATATGTTGAATTTAAAATGTATATAAATAAAATGCTTGAAACAATAACTGTTAATATACCAGGAAGGTATACTGTGTATAATGCTTTAGCAGCAATTGGAGTATGTAGTCTTCTTAACTGTCAAATGCAAGATATATTACTTGCACTTGCAAATGTTAAAGTACCGGGAAGAAGTGAAGTTGTAGATATAAACAAAACATTTTCGGTAATAATTGATTATGCACATACACCATCAAGTCTTGAAGCAATACTTGCTAATACAAAAAAATATGCTAAGGGTAGAATAATATGCGTATTTGGTTGTGGTGGAAATAGAGATAAAGAAAAACGTAGTATGATGGGTGAAATTTCTGGTAGGCTTGCTGATTTTACAGTAATAACTACTGATAATCCACGAGATGAAGAACCAATGAAAATTATGAAAGATATAGAAGTTGGTATAAAAAATACAAAAGGACTTTATAAAATTATTGAAAATCGTCGTCAAGCAATAAAATTTGCTATGAGAATTGCTTGGAAAAATGATATTATTATACTTGCAGGAAAAGGACATGAAACTTATCAAGAATTAAAAGATCATAATAAAATTCATTTTGATGAACGTGAAGTAGTAAAAAAATTAGCAGAGGAAATGGAAGAAAAAAATAATATAGTTTAGAGGAGAAAAATATGAATACACAAACGTTAAATTTAATTATTGCATTTATAGCAACATTAGCACTAGGAATAATTGTTATTCCTATATTAAAAAAATTAAAAGTAGGTCAAATTGTAAGGGATGATGGACCAAAATCTCATTTAAAAAAGAGTGGAACACCTGTAATGGGTGGAATAATTATGATTATTGTAGCAGTAATAATTCTTGCTATAAATTCTTTTAAATATCCAGTATTATTACTTGCTATTGTGTCAATACTAGGCTTTGGACTTATTGGATTTATAGATGATTATAAAAAGTTAGTATTAAAAAGTACAAAAGGACTTTCTGCAAAACAAAAAATGTTGGGACTTTTTATTGTTACTGCTGTATTTATATTTTTATACTTAAAAGTATTTAATTTGGGAACAGATATTATAGTACCTATGTTTGATCAACCTTTAGCATTATCACTTCCAGTATTTATAGTATTTACAGCGTTTATACTTCTTGGAACTAGTAATGCAGTTAATCTAACTGATGGACTTGATGGTCTTGCAACTGGTGTAGTAGCAATTATTATGACTTTCTTTACAATTATAGCAATAAAAAATGGAGAACAAGATATGATTGTTCTTGGTTCAACAGTTGTAGGTACTTGTGTTGGATTTTTAATGTTTAATTTTCATCCAGCAAAAGTTTTTATGGGGGATACAGGCTCTCTTGCACTTGGTGGTGCAGTTGCTGCAATAGCAATTATTATGAAAATGCCATTATATCTTGCAATAGTTGCTTTTGTTTGTATTATAAATACATTATCAGTAATATTACAAGTAATTTATTTTAAATTAACAAAAGGAAAAAGATTATTTAAGATGGCTCCTTTTCATCATCATTTGGAACTATCAGGAATGAAAGAAACAAATGTCGTATTTTTATTTTGGATAGTTACACTAATATTTTGTATACTAGCCTATATAATTTAAAATTAGGAGAGTAAAATGAAAAAAAGAGAAGTTGATATAAAAGAGAGCGATAACAAAAGTATAGACTTTGGAATGTTTGTAGTAATTATAATACTTTTATGTATCGGTCTTGTAATGGTTTCTTCTGCTAGCTCATATTATGCGCTAAGTACATGGGGAACAAGTAATTATTTATTAATAAGACAGCTTATATTTGCAATCATAGGTGTAATAGCTATGATTGTAATTTCAAGAATTGATTATAGGAGATATAAAAGATTAAGTTTCTGGGGGTATGGTATTGCCTTGGTACTTTTAATTCTTGTTATAACGCCACTTGGTATAACTGTAAATGGTGCTAAAAGATGGCTAGGATTTGGAAGTACTTTAAGATTTCAACCATCAGAAATTATGAAACTTATGTTAGTTCTTGCAACATCTGCATATCTTGCTATAAATTACAAAAAAATAAAATCTTTTAAAATATATATTGTTCCTATAATTTTACTTGCATTAGTTGTTGGAGTTTTGTTTTTACAAAAACATATGAGTGCTACAATTATTATGGTAGCAGCGTCTCTTTCAGTAATATTTGCAAGTGGAATTAAACTCAAAGTAAGATGGGTATTAGCATTTATACTTTTAGTACTAGTAGTTGGAATTTCTTTTGTTATAGCAGAACCGTTTAGGGTAAAAAGGGTACTTGCATTTTTAGATATAGAATCAGATCCTACGGGGGACAACTGGCAAGCTTTGCAAAGTATGTATGCAATATCTTCAGGAGGAATGTTTGGTAGAGGACTTGGTCAAAGTAGACAAAAATATCTTTGGCTTCCAGAGGCTCAAAATGACTTTATATTTTCTGTACTGGGTGAAGAATTAGGATTTGTTGGTGCAATAAGTGTAATTTTATTATTTGTATTTTTCATATATAGAGGATTTAGAATTGCAATAACTTGTAAAGATATGTATGGATCTTTAGTTGCAACACGGAATAACTAGTGTATTTGCAGTACAGATAATTATAAATATTGCGGTTGTAACTGCTTCAATGCCAGTTACAGGTATGCCACTTCCATTTTTTAGTTATGGTGGAACAGCTCTGTTTATAAATTTATGTGCCATGGGTATATTATTGAGTATATCAAGAAATTGTAGGAAGTAAATGTAAGAGAGGTAGTAATATATGAATGTTATAAGTAGAATAAAAGATGAAAATATAGGACAAAGATGTGTAAATTTCAATGATTTAAGTAATAGATGTGCAGCTTATGGAATTGTTAAAAGAGATGATAAAATAGCCCTTATTAATGTAAGTAATAGAGGATATTATTTATTACCTGGTGGTGCTATTTCTGAAAATATTGATTATAGGTCTGCTTTTATGGATAAAATGTATGAGCAACTTGGATGTAGAGTAGATGTCGAAAAAATAATTGGTGCAATAGAGGAAGAAAGGTTTTTAAAACTTTTTAAACAGACTTCTTATGTATTTTTAGCAAATGTTACAGAGTATAATGAGAAGAAAAATTATACTGAAGATGAGATTTTTAATGGAGTAAAAATTGATTGGGTAAATGAGGATAGAGCATTATCTATTGTTGCTCTTGCCTATGATAATTTAGATATTGATGATGCAGAAGATTTATACGATATAAAATTTAATGTAAAAAAATCACAGACTATACTTGAAGAATATTTAAAAAATAAGTAAAGAGAGGAGGATATGTTAGCTTTATCTAACATAGTAAAATATGAAGGTAGTTTTTGCTTGTGCTGGTACTGGTGGGCATGTAAATCCTGCGATTGCAATTGCAAATATAATTAAAAAAAATTATACTAAAGCAGATATTTTATTTATTGGAACTGATACAGGACTTGAGAATAAACTTGTAAAAAATGCAGGATATGAGATAAAACATATAAAAACTGGTAAGATAATTAGGGCTTTTACTTTTAGTAATATAAAAGCTGTAACTGAAAATTTTAAAGGGATTAAAGAGGCAAAAACTATTTTAAAAGAGTTTAAACCTGATTTAGTAATTGGTACAGGTGGATATATTTGCGGTCCTGTAATGCTTGCTGCAAGAAAATATAAAATACCATATATATTACATGAAAGTAACGCTTTTCCAGGAGTTGCTACAAAACTTCTTGCTAAAAAAGCAACTAAAGTTATGATTGGATTTGAAGATGCAAGAAAAAGGCTTAAAAACAGAGAAAATATTGTATATACTGGAACTCCAGCAAAATTTAGTGAGGAAACTTTTAAAAATTTAGATAAGGTTGAGTGCCTTGAAAAATTAAATCTTTCAAATATTAGTAAAAAAATAGTTTTAGTTACTTGTGGAAGTCAAGGTGCAATAAAGATTAATGAAGTTATATTAAATATGATTAAAAACTGCTTAAATGAAAAGATATATATAATACTTGTTACTGGTGATAAAAATTATGATGATGTAATATTACAAAAAGAAAAAATTGAAAAAGAATTAAATGTTGATTTATCAAAATACATTAGAATAGAAAAGTTTATATATAATATGGATGAAATGTATAAAGTAGTTGATATGTGTGTTACTAGAGCAGGTGCTATGACAATAACCGAACTTTCTCTTGCTAAAAAGCCATCTATTTTAATACCACTTCCAACTGCTGCTGAAAATCATCAGTTATATAATGCAAAAGTGTTAGAAAATGTAGGCGGTGCAAAAATTATTGAACAAAAAGATTTAACTGAAAAGTTATTAAACGATACTATAAATGAAATGATTAAAGATGATGTTTTGACTAAGATGTCAGATAGTTTAAATAGTGTAGTGGTAAGAAATGTAGAGGAAAAAATATATAATTGTATTGAAGATTCACTAAAAAATAAGTAGGTGAAAATATGAGTAAAAAAAATACAAAAAATAGTGGGACAAGTAATAAAAAGAAAAATATAAAAAAAGGTAATGTTAAAATTGAGCCAAAGAATGTAAAAAATAAAAAAGTGCGTGTTCCAGATAATGATGAAGTATATAAAAAGGAAAATATAAAGCAAAATATAAAACAAAACAGTAAAAGAAGTAATAAAAATAAGGATAAAGTAATTAAAGAAAAAAAGGATAATATAAAAAGATTTCCTGTTGAAAAAGATGTTGAAAAGAAGATAAAAAAAGAAAAGAAAAAAGTAAATAAAAAAAGAAGAACTGTTATTGTTTGTATATTTTTATTTATTGGAATTATAGTAGCATTTATATACCTTGCTTTGACTTTAAATACTTTTTCTTTAAAAAATATTGTGGTAAGTGGTAATAGTAAATATACAAGTAATGAAATTATATATAAAAGTAATTACAAAATGGATGAAAATATTTTTATACAATATCTAAAATATAAAGATGATGATTTTAAAGAATTACCATATATTTCAAAGGTTAAAGTAAAAATTGTATTACCTGATGAGATTTGTTTAGATGTTATAGAAAGAAGCTCAAAATATATTGCTTTTGATAAAGAAAAAAATAAATTTTTTAGACTTGATAATGAAGGTTACATATTAGAAGAGGTAGAAAAAAAAGATAAACAAGATGAAGAAATGATTGTATATGGAATTACTTTTGATGATGAAATTGTATTTGGAAGTAAGATAAATGAAATTGATTTAGATAAGCTTGCAGTTTATGAGAAAATTGCTGAAGAATATAAAAAAAGTAAAATTGCTGGTGACATAACTCAAGTTAATTTTGAAAATTCCTTGACAACCATTACTTTAAATGATAAACTTAATGTGATACTTCCAAATGATACTAATATTGAGTATAATTTGGATTTATTAAATAGCATATTAAAAAGAAATGGTGATTTACAGGGAGTTATTGATATGACAAAAGAAAATCCTGTTTATTCTATATATTAAGGAGTGATAACATTGTCTAAAGATGAAAGCCAAAACGTAGTAAAAGGACAAAAATTTAAAGAGTTTATAAAAAAATATTCTGTAATTGCATATGTGGCAATTGGAATTCCTCTTTTCATTTTATCAATGTTACTTGCAGCTCAAGTAAATAGTATGAGTAATAATGAGGCTGTTTTGGAGGGAAAAAGAGAAGCACAACTTGCTGATGATTTAGTAAATTTGCAACAAGAATATAATGAATTAAAGAAAAAATATGAAGATAGTTCAAAAGTTGTTAATGAATATAAAAATAATGCAGCAAGTAATAATGAACTTATATCTTCAATGAAAAAGGAAATAGAAGATTTAAATAATTTAGCTGGTACTTCAAATTTATCTGGTGAGGGTATAATAGTTACTTTATCAGATGGACAAAAAACAGATTCTCTAGTACATGATAGTGATGTATTAACTGTTGTAAATGAGTTAAAGGCAGCAGGTGCTGAAGCAATTTGTGTAAATAATCAAAGGATTATTTCTACTTCTGCTATTAGATGTGTAGGACCAGTAATACAAGTAAATTATCAAAAAGTTGCTGCTCCTTTTGAAATAAAAGCTATTGGAAATGCTCAATATTTAGAAAGTGCCTTAACAATAAAAAATGGTGTTGCTGATGTATTAAAGGAACTTGGTGTTGGTATAAATATTACAAGACAAGATAAAGTTGATATACCAAAATATGAAGGTTCACTTACTTTTAAATATGGTGTTTCATCAGAGGAATAGGAGGGAGTTATATGCCAGGTGTTATTATCGTTTTATTATTTATATTAGCAGGTATTTTAACAGGTATGAATGTTAATATACCATATTCGTCTTCACAATATATAGCAGTTGCAATACTTGCTTGTTTAGATTCTGTTTTTGGTGCTTTAAATGCTAATTTGAATAAAAAATTTAAAATGAATATATTTTTAACTGGTTTTTTTGGTAACTCCATCATAGCAATATTTCTAGTATTTATAGGTACAAAATTAAATGTTGATATATATCTTGCAGCAGTAATTGTATTTAGTGGAAGACTATTAAATAATTTTACTGCAATAAGGAGAGTAATAATATCAAGAATTGAAGAAAATAAAGATAATATAAAAGATGAAGTTAAAAAAGCAGTAAATAATAAAAAGAAAAAAGTTGTGAAAACAAATATTGAAGAATGAGATTTGCATTCTTCTTTTTTTTTACTAAAAAATGGCTATTTGATTTTAATTTAGTATTGAATTAAGTTTGTTAAAGTGATAAGATAATAATGTAATAAAAAATTACAGAAATAAGAGGTAAGATTATGGTAACAAATGCACGTGAAAGTATGAATAAACTACACACACACACACACACACACACACAAGTTAGTTCTATAAAGTTAAGTAATGAAATAACAAGGGATAATTATGCCCTAGAATATATAGGCTGATACTAAAAGTAGTACCAGCTCTTTTTGCGTGTAAAATACTATAATAGATGATTGGAGGTGCGCCAGTTCGGTGTACAATATCTAGTTTGATGCAAGTTCAAACCTAGAAAGACCTAGCAAGTCACTAGT
>CANQPW010000023.1 GCA_947625855.1 uncultured Clostridia bacterium
ATGTATGCTCTTTTATCATGCTTTCTTTTACCTTTGATTTTTATCTTTAAAATCGATTTTTCCTATAATATAAAAAATGGCATCAAATTGATACCATTTTATTACTTCTTTATCTTATTTGTTGGTTTATTCCAAGAAATATAATCACATTTACTATTTTCATTATTTGTATTATTTTCACAAACATAAAAATTTCTTCTAGTTTTTGTCTTTTTAACTAATACTTTACCACCACATTTTGGACAAGGAATATCTATACTTTCTATAATAGGTTTTGTATTTTTACATTCTGGATATCCAGGACAAGCTAAAAACTTTCCAAATCTTCCTTGCTTTATAACCATATTTCTTCCACATAATTCACACTTTTCATCACTTACTTCATCTGGTATATCTACTTTTTGAATTTTATCTTCAACGCTTTTTAAATTCTTTATGAATGGGTTATAAAACTGATGTAACATCTCAACATAGTTTTGCTTATTTTCTGCTACCATATCAAGTTTTGTTTCCATATCTGCAGTAAATTTTACATCTACAATATCCTTAAAGTTTTCTTCTACCATATTATCTACAATTTGCCCAAGTTCTGTTGGGACTAAATATTTGTTTTCTTTTTCAATGTATAGTCTATCCTCAAGTGTAGAAACTGTTGGAGCATATGTACTAGGACGTCCTATTCCTTTTTCTTCCATGACCTTTACAAGTGTTGCTTCTGTATATCTTAGAGGTGGTTCTGTAAATTTTTGCTCTGGTTTTAACTCTTTTTGAATTAAAACATCTCCTACATTCAATATTGGTATATTATCATTTTCTATATCTTCATCATCATTTTCAGTATCTTTTCCTTTTGCTTTAGCATCTTTTCCTTCTATGTATAATTTCATAAAGCCATCAAATTTTATAACACTACCATTAACAAAAAATATATAATCTTCTACTTGTATTTTTACTTTTGTGGTATCATACAAAGCAATTGACATTTGAGATGCTAAAAATCTATTTTTTATAAGTTCATATAATTTTAATTCATCTTTTTCCAGTTGAAGTACTGCATCAACATGCGTTGGCCTTATAGCCTCATGTGCATCCTGTGCATTTTCTTGTGTCTTAAATACTCTATCTGTATAATAGTTTTTACCAAATTCAGATATAATATATTTCTTAGCCATTTCTTTTGCTTCTTCAGAAAGTCTTGTAGAATCTGTCCTCATATATGTGATATTACCTGCTTCATATAATTTCTGAGCTATCATCATAGTCTTTTTAACACCAAAGCCAAGTTTTCTTGAAGCCTCTTGTTGAAGTGAAGATGTAGTAAATGGTGGTGGAGGATTTTTCTTTCTCTCACTCTTTTTTACATCTACTACTTTATATTCTTTCTTATCTATCTTAGTTATAATACTTTTTACTTGTTTTTCATCTTTTAATTCAATTTTTCCCTGTATATCACCATAAAACTTAGCTGTTACAATGTCATTTCCATTTGAAAGTTTTGCAAAAATTAACCAATATTCTTCTGATACAAAATTTTTTATTTCTCTTTCTCTATCCATTATTATTTTTAATGCAACAGATTGAACACGTCCTGCACTAAGTCCTTTTTTTATTTTTTTCCATAATAAAGGAGATAATTTATATCCTACTATTCTATCTAGTATTCTTCTTGCCTGTTGTGCATCAACTAAATTCAAATCTACTTTTCGTGGATTTTTTACAGCTTTTTTTACAGCATTTTGAGTTATTTCATTAAACTCAATCCTACACTCATCATTATCATCAATATTTAATACATTTTTTATATGCCAAGCAATAGCCTCACCCTCACGATCAGGGTCGGTTGCAAGATATACTTTTTCCTTATTCTTTGCCTCTGTTTTTATTTGTTTTACTATATTTGCTTTTCCTTTCATAACTTTATATTCTGGTTTAAAGTCATGTTCTATGTCTACACCCATTTTACTTGTAGGTAAGTCTATTATATGTCCCTGTGAAGCTATAACCTCATAATCATTTCCTAAATATTTTTTTATAGTTTTAGCTTTAGAAGGTGACTCAACAATAACTAATTTATTTGCCAATTTAATCAAACCTTTCTTACTGTTTTTTTATTATAACATATTAGAAAATTACAATCAATCTTTATATAATATATTAAGTAAATTTGTTAAACAACGAGTTGCAAAAATTGCTTCATCTAATGTATTTCCGGTAGCCCCAACTTCAATTAATATGGAATACTTGTTTAAATCTTGATTATATGTAGCATCACGTATAATCATAGGTTTAAATAGTCCTGGATACACTTTTTCTGCAAGCATTTGTATTTGTAATGCAAGTGCTAAATTATCTGCATAATATGGATTTTCTGAGGAGTCATATCCCACTCCTATAACAAGCATAAGTTGTGCTACATCAATTCCTTTAACATTTGCTATTGGTCTATACTCTAAATTTTCAATTGCATCTCTATGAACATCAATGCAAATTGAAGCACCACTCATATCATTTAAAGCATCAGTTACTGTAATACGTGACTTTGTATATGCACTTGAATAAGAGCCATAATCATGTGGTGTTGTATTTTGAACTGAATTAAAGCCTTTTGATTTTAAACTTTCATTAAATTCTTTACCAACTTTTAACATATTATACTCAGCATCAGTTGTTCTCATAGTACCTGTATAATCAAATTTATATTTTTCACTATTTGTGTATGTTTCTGAAGTATGAGTATGATATAACAATATTTTATCAGTCTGTTTTGTCAAAAAAATATATTTTGAGGCTAAAGCAGAAAAATCTAAATCTCTTTTAGAAGAATAATTTAAAATATTAATGTCACCAAATGTAACTCTTTGAAGTGATAAATTTTCTGCGGTTATAACTGCAGTTGGTATATTTGCAAAAACTGATTTTGTATCTTCAAACTCATTTGCTACCATATCAAATACTTCATATTCGCTTATATTCTCACTAATACTTACTTGAACTATATTTTCAGGTTCCTTTTCTTCCACTATTTCACTAAAGTTATAATTTCTTTCATTAAACACACCATTTAATGTTGCAAGCTCTAATATACTATATTCATTATTGTCTGTTTTTCTAAAATTTGTTGATAAAATTAAAATTTTATTTAAAATATTTGTATTATTTAAAACAAAATATAGTATAGTCACAAAAAATGCAAAACATACTATCAAATACACATTCATAATTATTTTATTTACAAAATTCATTACATACTTTTTGTTTTTATTACCTAAAAAAGCAACCGCAACTTTCATAAAACATCTCCTGTTTTATTCTATTACGGTTCCTAATTATATATTACTAATCAAGTAAATTATTCATTTCCTGACTATATTGATCAAGTAATCTTACTGTTTTCTCCTTTAAGTCTATTACATCCTTTTTTAAATCAAGCAATTTTTCCTTTTCCATTTCAATTAAATGTTCAATTCTATCTTTTTCTTGCATTGCTTCATTTCTTGAAGTTTCAATTATTTTCTTTGCTTGATCTTCAGCAGTTATAAGAGCATTTGCTACTTTTTCTTGCCTTTGGACATAGTCAAACTCATATTTTTCAAGTTTCTTTTTTACTATTGTAAGTTCATTTGCAATTCTATTAGCATCAGATCTTTCTGCCTGTAATTTACTTTCATATTCAGCCTTTAGAGCTTTAACATATTCTTCTACTTCTTTTTTATCGTATCCAAACATCTCGCTTCCAAATTTCTTCTCATTCTCCATTATAACTACCTCCATTGCTTTATTAATGTTTGAATTTATTATATCAAATAATTTTTACTATTTCAATATTATACAATAAAAGTGAATTAAAAATTTAATCAATATTTAATCAGACTTTAATCAATATTTTAACTTTTTCTTTCATTGTTTTAATTTATTTTTTTTCATTTCTTTTTTATTTCATTTTTTTCACAAATTTTCTTATTGTATAAAAAAATATATTTTACTAATAATATTTATGGTGATAATTTATGAATACAAATATTAATATGACAAATCAAGAATATTCAGATTATGTTGATAAAAAAGCTAAAAATAGCCCTATTATAAAAAATGTTGCACTTGCATTTTTAGTTGGTGGAATAATATGCATGATAGGTCAATTAATAACAGATATATTTAAAAACTTTGGTTTTTCAAAAGATGATACAGCAATTATAACTAGTATTTCTTTGATATTTTTAGGTGCTTTTTTAACTTCAATTAATCTTTATTCTAAAATTGGTAAATTTGCAGGAGCTGGTTCTATAATACCTATTACAGGTTTTTCAAACTCTGTTGTTGCTCCAGCTATTGAATTTAAAACAGAAGGATATATTTTAGGACTTGGTGCAAATATGTTTAAAATTGCAGGTCCTGTCCTAGTATATGGTATTTCAAGCTCTGTTGCAGTAGGATTTATTTACTGGTTAATAAAACTTTTTATGTAGGAGGTAAAAGATATGAAAATTGGAAAACAAACTATAAAACTTGAAAATACACCAAAAATACTTCAAACTTCAAGTATGGTAGGTCCAAAAGAAAAACAAGGTCCACTAAGTATATATTTTGATTTAGATACAAAGGATATATTTTTAGGTGAAAAAAGTTTTGAAAAAGCAGAAAGTAAAATGTTAGAACTTTGTATACTAAATTTGCTTAAAAAATCTTCTACTAAAGCAGAAGATGTAGACTATATTTTTGCAGGTGATTTGCTTAATCAATGTATATCATCTGGATATTGTATGAGAAATCTAGGTATACCATTTTTTGGATTATATGGTGCATGTTCTACTTTTTGTGAATCTTTAACACTTGCCTCTTTATTTGTAAATGCAAATTATGCACAAAAAGTAGTTGCTGCTACTTCATCACATTTTTGTAGTGCAGAAAGACAATTTAGAATGCCACTTGAACATGGTAATCAAAAAAGTCCTACTGCTCAATGTACTGTTACAGCAGCAGGATCTGCAATAGTTGTACCAAAAGATTTTTCTATTTCCGGTCCATATATAACATATGTTACTCCTGGTAAAGTAGTAGATTATAACATTACGGATATGACAAATATGGGATCAGCAATGGTGCCGGCAGTCTATAATACTTTAGCAACACATCTACAAGATACAGGTAGAACACCTGATTATTATGATGCAATAGTAACTGGAGATTTAGGTGTACTTGGTTCAGAAATAATAGTTGATTTATTTAAAAAAGATGGAATAAATTTACAAGGTATACATGCAGATTGTGGTGCTTTAATATATAACCATGACATGCAAGACACACATTGTGGTGGTAGTGGTTGTGGTTGTATGGCAAGTGTATTTAGTGGATATTTTTTTGAACAACTAAAAACTAAAAAAATGAATAAAATTCTAATCATTGCAACAGGAGCACTCATGAGTACTCTATCATCACAACAAGGTGAGTCTATTCCAGGTATTGCACATGCAGTTGCAATAGAAAATGAGGCGTAATATGGATATATTTATTGAATACTTAAAAGTTTTTGTAGTAGGAGGCCTTATATGTGTAATTGGTCAAATTTTAATAGATAAAACAAAAATTACTCCTGCAAGAATACTAGTTTTGTTTTTAACTATGGGAGTTATCCTTACTGCAATTGGTATATATAAACCAATTGTAGATTTTGGAGGAGCAGGTGCCACAGTCCCTATATCTGGATTTGGATATTCACTTGCAACTGGTGTTATGAAAGAAGTAGATAACGTTGGATTTTTAGGAATTTTTACTGGTGGAATAAAAGCAACAGCAGCAGGTATTAGTGCAGCAATAGTTTTTGGATTTTTAGCATCTCTTTTTGCAAAACCTACGATAAAGTAAAGGAGTTGGCAAATCTAGCCAACTCCCATTTTTAACTTTTTAAATATTCAACAAGCTCTCTTTTCCAATCATCTGACATACCATCATAATATGAATAAGCATATCCTAGATTTTTTACAATATCTTTTACATTATTACTTGTTTCCCATCTATCAAATAGTGCAAATACCTTTCTTGGTAATTTTATATCCTGCTTACTTATATGTGTTTTTAAAAAATTAAGCCCTGATTTTATTGCAGGTGTTTTCCAGTCTTTATTGTTCTCTTGAATCATCATATCTATAACTATAATGTCATAATAATTTTTCATAACTTTTGTTGCAGCATCAAGTGTATTACTAACACTATCAATTATTATACTTTTATCATATTGAATGATAACATCCTTAACTTCTTTTGTCATAGTACCAACAAAACTTAAAATTAAAGCTTTCATTTTTATCCTCCTAATTATATTTTGATTTTAAAATTTATTGTAAACTATTTTATCATATAACTCATTAAAAATCAAGCTTGTAAAATATAACATATTAATCTATTTATATTTAGAATATTATTTTTATTTTTACAAATAATAATAGTGTGATTTAAAAGGAGGATTTTTTATGAATAGTTTAAATCAAATTGAAATACAAAACATAAGACACATCTGTGGTCACGGAACAAATTTTTGTGATAAAATCACATATTACAAAACTTTAACTCAAGATCAAAACGTAATTGATCTATTAGATAGCCTATGTCAAGAGCTAAATAGTTTAAAGACAGAGCTAACACAAATGTTATAGGAGGTGTATCAATATGACAGAAAAAGTAGCTTTAGATGATGTGCTTTCATGCACAAATTCTACAATAACACTTTTAAATTATACTATACAACAAGCAAATAATAAAAATTTTAGAGACACAATCGTTCAAGCAAGAAATACTTTAGAAAATTTACAATGGCAAATATATTTAATAAATAAAGAAAAAGGATACTATATACCAGCAGCACCAGCAGGTCAGGCTGATATTGATGAAGTAAAAAATAGTATAAAATAATGAAAAAACTGATAATAGATACTCCCTCTATTATCAGTTAATTTTTTATATTTCTAACATTTTATCTTCTTCATCTTTTATTTTTTCTTTTTCTTTTACTTTTTCCGGTTCTTTGTCTTTTATTTCTACTTCTTTTTCTTTTGATTTTCTTTCTTTATTCAAACTCTTTTCAATTTTTGGTGTTTTTCTCTCTTTAGTTGGTACAGATTTTTCTCTTTGTTTAATTATTGGATTTAAAATATATCTTATAAAATACTCAAGATACATATTTTTAGCTTCTTCTTTTTCTTTTTTTTCTTTTTTAGAATATATATCTGTTGAAGATACTACAAAAAACTCACCATTTTCGTATACTAATTGTATATCACCATCTGTAAATATTACATATTTATCAAAATCTAAATTGATTTTTTCAATTTTTTCAACAAAGTTAACACTATCTAAAGCATCTTTTTTTAATTTTTCTAATTCTTCTTTAGATACACTCTTCTCATCTTTTATCTTTTTTAAAATTTCTTTCAAATTTTCATCAATTATGTTATTATTTACATTATTTTGTAATACCTCATTATTATTAACCTTTTCATCATTATTATTATCAGACATCTTGTACCCCCTAATTAAATTTACTTATACATATATTTATAATTTCTTCTAATCTTTTTTTATTTCCTTTTACATATAAATATCCAAGTAATGCTTCAAATCCAGTTGCTCTTTTATAACTTATAACGTCAACATTTTTTGATACATTTGCTATATTAGTATTTCTTCCCCTTTTATACACTAATTTTTCTTCATCAGTAAGTTTTTCTTGTATTTCCTCTATAATATTTGATTGACCTTTTGCACTAACATATTTTATTGATTCTTTATGTAACAGCCCTGTTTTTTCATTACTATTTCCTGCTAAATAACATCTTATATATACGTTATATATTGCATCTCCAATAAAAGCTAATGTCTGCATTGGGACAGTCTGCAAATCTATCTTTTTTAAATATTCTTCCATTTTCTCTCCTAAATATTACTATACTATTATATAGTATTTTACCATAATTTGCAAGAAAAAATAGAATAGATGTCAAAAAACATCTATTCTATTCTATTTATTATTAATACATCTCCATAGGTGATGCATTTTGATTTGAATTACAATTACAATGTTCATCTTTTTTCTCAGCAACTAGTGTTTCAGTTGTAATAATCATTGAAGCAATAGATGATGCATTTTGTAAAGCTGTTCTTGTAACCTTTGTTGGATCAACTATTCCAACTTTTTTCATATCTACAAATTCATCATTTAAAGCATCATATCCAAAGCCTTTTTCTAGATTTTTTATTTTATCTATTATTACAGCTCCTTCAACACCTGCATTATATGATATTTGTCTTATAGGTGCTTCTAATGCTTTTTCAACTATTTTAGCACCTACTTTTTGGTCTCCTTCAAGTGTGTCTGCATATTCTTTTACTTTATCTAAAATGTTAATATATGCTGTTCCTCCACCTGCTACTATTCCTTCTTCTACTGCAGCCTTAGTAGCATTTAATGCATCTTCAATTCTTAACTTTTTCTCTTTCATTTCAGTCTCAGTTGCAGCACCAACACCAATTACTGCTACTCCACCAATTAATTTTGCAAGTCTTTCTTCTGCTTTTTCCTTTTCAAAACTTGATGTAGTATTTGCAATTTCTGATCTTACCTCTTTTACTCTTGCATCTAATTTTTCTTTGTCACCATAACCATCTATTATAATTGTATTTTCTTTTTGTACTTTTACTTGTTTTGCACGACCTAGTTGTGAAATATCAGTATTTTGTAGTTCCATACCAAGCTCTGATGAAATAACTTCACCACCAGTAAGAATTGCAATATCTTGTAACATTGCTTTTCTTCTATCACCAAATGCTGGTGCCTTTACTGCAATACAAGTAAATATTCCTCTTAATTTATTTAAAACAAGTGTTGCAAGTGCATCTCCTTCAACATCATCTGCTATTATAATCAATTTTTTACCTTGTTCTGCTATTTTTTCTAATACTGGTAAAATTTCTTGAATATTAGATATTTTTTTATCTGTTATTAAAATATATGGTTCATCAAGTACAGCTTCCATTTTATCTGTGTCAGTTACCATATATGAAGATATATATCCTCTATCAAATTGCATACCTTCTACAACATTAAGTTCAGTATTCATAGTCTTTGATTCTTCTATTGTTATAACACCATCTTTAGTTACTTTTTCCATAGCTTCAGATATTAAATTACCTATTTCTGTATCATTTGCAGAAATACTTGCAACTCTTGCAATATCTTCTTTTCCATTTATTGGAGTTGATATTTTCTTTATTTCTTCTACTGCTATATCAGTTGCTTTACTTATTCCTTTTTTTACAATTATTGGATTAGCACCAGCAGAAACATTTTTTAATCCTTCTTTTACCATTGCTTGTGCTAAAACTGTAGCTGTTGTTGTACCATCACCTGCTACATCATTAGTTTTTGTTGCGACTTCTTTTACAAGCTCTGCTCCCATATTTTCAAATTTATCTTCAAGCTCTATTTCTTTTGCTATTGATACACCATCATTTGTTATAAGAGGAGAACCAAATGATTTATCTAAAACAACATTTCTTCCTTTTGGTCCAAGTGTTACTTTAACTGCATCTGCTAAAGCATCTACTCCTCTTTCTAAAGCTTCTTTTGCTTCTCTTCCAAATAATAATTCTTTTGCCATAATAAAAAATTACCTCCTATTCTATTATTGCAAGAATATCATCTTGTTTTAATATTAAATAATCAACACCTTCAAATTTTATTTCTGTTCCTGCATATTTAGATATTACTACTCTATCTCCTACTTTAACATCTAAAGGAACAATATGACCATCTACATTTTTTCCTGGTCCTACTGCAACAATTTCTGCTACACTAGATTTTTCTTGTGCAGTTGTTGGAAGTAAAATTCCTCCCATTGAAGTTTCTTTTTCTTCAATCATTTTTACAACTACTCTATTTTCCAATGGTTTCAACATAAAATCGCCTCCATTCTTTTTTTAGCACTCGTATCTTTCAAGTGCTAACATATTATATCACACCATTTTTGCAATTTCAAGTTATTTACAAAAGTTTTAAAAAGTCGTCAAAATATGAAATATAAATACAATAAAATATATGTTAATTGCATAAAAATTATTCTTTTTTGTTTACATAACTTTAAAAATATGATATAATAATATTATATTATTTATAAAGGAGGGTCTGAGTATGACCATTATTGACGTTTTCTGTTCCAAAAAAAGAATTAAGGAGCAAATTTCAAGAATTAACGAAAAACTCGCTTTGAGGGAGTCAATTAAAAATGGCAAATTCAAAGTTGAGGGCATCCGGATAAAAGGCATAAACGCCGACCGTGATTTGGTATATCAAATCAACGGAAACGTGTGTGGATGCATCTTCTCGGTAAATATCGAAAGATATTGGACCAACATAATCGAGGAAGATGTTGAGCAGTTTGAAAGCTGCCACACATTAAAAGAGCTATCTGCAATGTCCCAGAAAATTGCAGTAGCTTAAAATTAAAGGCACCGAAAGTATTTTTTTCGGTGTCTTATCTTATTCATTTATATTATCTAAATCTAGGCTTATTTTTATTTCATCTTTTTTTGTAACATTTATATCAGAAAATAAATATTCTTGATTTATATCTACTTGCTTTAGCTTGCTTAATTCAAGAACGCCTAAAAAAGCAGTAACTACTTCTATATTATCACAAGTATTTGGATTAAATACTGAATTAAATACCATATTATTATTAGTATTTAAATAATTTACAATTTGTTTTACTTTATCTTGAACAGTTATTCTCTCATACACAGCAAGTTTATTTAATTCTTCTGCTTTTTTATTTATTTTATTTTCATTTCTATATAATATTTGACTATACACTTCAAATATATCTTGTGCAGAAAATCTTTCACCCATATATCCCATTTTAGAATTAAAATTAATTTTTTCAAAAGGTTTTGCAAATGATCCAAAATTACTACTATACATAGAAGCAATTTGTTCAGCAACTTCTTTATATTTTTTATATTCGATAATTCTATTTATAATATCTTCTTCTGATACTTCTTCCTCTTCTTCTTTTGGTTCTAACTGTGGAAGTAATTTTCTTGCTTTAATATCAAGAAGAGTTGCAGCCATTACTATAAACTCTGAGGCAACCTCAATATTACTTTCATTCATTTCTTCAAGATATCTTATATATTCATCAGTCAAATCATTTAAAGAAATATCAAATATATTCATCTTATTTTTTGATATAAGGAAAAGTAATAAATCAAGTGGTCCTTCAAAATTATCTATTACAAATTTATATTTAGGTTTTTTATTAATTAAAACTTCTGACATCTATATCAATCCTCTTTTTCACATTTAAGTGCAATATCTAATGCAATTTTTATCATTTCATTAAGTCCATTTTGACGTGTATTAGAATCAACACCAATATTTAATACAGGATTATCTGTAATAGTAAATAACGCAATAGCATCTTTACCAGCAGATAAAGCGTTTAAATATAATGCTGCTGTTTCCATTTCTACACCTAGTATATCTTTCTTTGAAAGATTTATATTTTCTTCCATACTTTTATAAAATACATCGGTTGTAAAAATAGTTCCAATTTTAACATTTTGTGGTACATAACTTAATAGCTTTTCAGATGCAACTGGATATAATTCATCAAGACTTGAACTAATGTTATAATTAGAATCAGTATCCGCATCTTTTGCTGCCACTATATCACCTAAATTTACACTTTTTGTAATATTGCTTGCATAATCATTTGAAAGTGTGCCTGCACTTCCAATTCTTATAATATTATCTACATCATAACCTTCAAAAAGCTCTTTTGAATATATAGCCATTGAAGGAATACCCATTCCACTACCTTGTACTGACAATCTTACACCTTTGTAATGACCAGTATATCCAAGCATTCCTCTAACATTGTTATAGCATGTATAATCATCAAAAAAATTTTCTACAATATACTTTGCCCTTAGTGGATCTCCTGGCATAAGCACAGTTTTTGCTATATCACCAAGTCTTGCCTCATTATGAGGTGTAGGAACATCTATTCTCATATAATCACTCTCCATAAATATCATCAAAATTGCCTAGTCCTCTTCTATATAAATATTTCTTTCTATCTAATTCATCCATATTTTTTAACTTACCATTTATAAGTTTTTCTATTAGTCTTTTTTCATAATCTGTATTTTTTAAAATTTCTAATTTTTTTTCAATTATATCTTTTTTTATACCTTTTTGCAATAGTTTTTGTTTTATCTCAAATCCAGAATAAGTTAAAAGACGCATACACTGTCTTATATATGCGTCTATGTAATCTTCATCATTAATATATCCTAATTCCTTAAGATATTTAGTAACCTGATAAATAACTTCATCAGAAAAGTTAGATTTTTTTAACTTTTGTTTTACTTCATATTCAGTTTTTTTGGCAGTCATTAAATATTTTACTGCTTTTTCTTTTGCAACTTCAAATTCCATAATTACTCATCCATATCCATTTCTATAACTTCTTCTTCAGAATCTCCTGCCTCTGGTATCTCTCCCATACTCTTTTCAAAAGCAGCATTAAAGTTTTCTCTAACTTTATCTTCTATTTCTTTCATAACTTCTGGATTTTCTTTTAAATAAACTTTTGCATTTTCTCTACCTTGACCAATTTTTTGACCATTATATGCAAACCATGCACCACTTTTTTCTACAATATCCATTTCTGTTGCTAAATCTAGAACACAACCTTCATTAGATATTCCTTTTCCATAAATTATATCAAATACAGCTTCTCTAAATGGAGGAGCGACTTTATTCTTTACTACTTTTACTTTAGTTCTACTTCCTACTACTTCACCATTTACTTTTATAGCCTCTTGTTTTCTAACATCAAGTCTTATAGAAGCATAGAACTTAAGTGCTCTACCACCAGGAGTTGTTTCTGGATTTCCAAACATAATACCAACTTTTTCACGCAATTGATTTATAAATATTGCAACAGTATTTGATTTATTTAATACACCTGTTAATTTTCTTAAAGCTTGTGACATAAGTCTTGCTTGCAATCCAACATGTGAATCTCCCATTTCACCATCAATTTCAGCTTTTGGAACTAAAGCTGCAACAGAGTCGATAGTTATTATATCAACTGCTCCACTTCTAACTAATTGTTCTGCTATCTCTAAAGCTTGCTCACCTGTATCTGGCTGAGCTACAATTAAATTATCAACATCTACGCCAAGATTCCTAGCATAAACTGGATCTAAGGCATGCTCTGCATCAATAAATGCTGCAATCCCACCTAATTTTTGTGCTTCGGCTATTGCATGTAATGCAACTGTTGTTTTACCTGATGACTCAGGTCCAAATATCTCTACTATTCTACCTCTTGGAAATCCTCCTATTCCTAGAGCAATGTCTAAGCTTAATGCTCCAGATGGAATAGAATCAACGCTCACATTTCCAACTTCTCCTAGTTTCATTACTGCACCTTTTCCAAAATTTTTCTCAATTTGTGCCATTGCTATATCTAGTGCTTTTTTTCTTTCTTCAGATATCATAATATTTCCTCCTCTTAACGTTTCAAACGTTTGTTCGATATGATTATATAACTAAAAAAATTATTTGTCAACTAATTTTAAAAAATAAAATTAAATTTTATGATATTGATTCATCTGTTTCCTGATTTAATAATTTATATATACGTGAATTTATCATATCAATAGTATTTGATGGCTTACTAAAATAATATCCCTGTACTAATTTTACACCAAATTTCTTTAACATATCAAGTTCTTCTTTTGTTTCAACTCCAACAGCTATAATATTTGATCCTTGAACTACTCCAAAAGTAACTAAATCATTTATATATTTTTGTTTTTCAGTATCATCAATTATTCCCCTTATTAATGACATATCTGGTATAATATAATCAATATTTAAGTAATTAATATCATCTATTGTAAGTGTACCTGTTCCAAATTGGTCTAAGGCTACAAGTCCATTATGTTCATGAATTGACTGTATTATATTTTCGAGTTTATTTAAGTCCTGTTTTTCATAATTGTGAAATTCTACAACTATCTTATTTTTTGCCATCATATCATATAATCTAGGTTTATTAATATATTTTTCATAACTTACTAAATCTGTATTTACAAATAATATATTTGACTCTTTATTTACGATTTTTTCAAAATCTTCAACACCATTTATAAATAAAACTTGTTGTATTCTTTCATTTTTTCCAGCTTCTATTGCATAATTTAATATTTCCATTATATCAACTTTTTTACTACTTTGTATTCTTGTAAATACTTCATAACCATAAACATTACTATTTTGAAGATCTATTACAGGTTGATATACTGACTTAATTTTCTTTTTATCAATTACATCATTTATAAGATTATCAAGTTCAAGTTGTGTCATTTCTTCAAATTGAGAATTCTGTTCTTTATTTTCTTCTGTATCTTTTTTCTGACTTTCAGTTGTAACATTAGCAGTAGAATTAAAGTATGAATTTATAAATTCTATATATTTATTTTTTGTTATTTTATATTTATTATATACTTCTAGACTTTTTGCCTTTGCATCAGAATCTTTTACATCAATCAAAAGATAAAAAAGCTCTTTACTTTCATCAAGCTCTTGTGCTAAAAATTTCATATTATCATATGTTATTTCGCCTTCATTTAAAAACTTGTCATGATATTTTATAAGCTTTAATATTACACTTTTCTCTTTTTCTGTAAATTCAAATCTATCTAATATATTTTTAGCAAGCTCAACAGATTTTTCATCATGACCTATAAAGCTTTCATTTCCTTCCTCTGATATAGCTTTTACATAAGGCTTTCCAATATCATGAAGTAACATTGTCCACTTTAATACTTTCTTTTGCCAGTCTCCAATAGGAATTTGTGGATTTCCTACTGACTCAATTGTTGTAAGTATATGTTTAAATACACCATATTTATGATATTTTGAATTTTGCTGACAATTTATAACATTCTCACCATATTGATTAACAACATAAAATTCAGGAAAATGTTTCTTAAAAATTGGATCTTGACTTACTTTTGTTAATATAAATGCTACATTATCATCACATAAAATATTCGTATATACTTCAGTTAGCATATGAGGATTTTCATCATATAGCTTTAAACTAGATATTATGCTTCTTATTCTTGAAAGTTCTTTTGCATCCATTAAGCTAGCAGATATATCTGCTACATCCATATCAAATACGCCCTCATATCCTTCATATTCACCCATAAAACAACCTCTTTTCTAATTAATTAAATTACACACTAATAATACTATAAATATTTAGATTTTGCAATACAAATATATTATTTAAGGATGTAAATTCCCTAATATCATTTGATTTTTTTACTTTTTTTATGATTATAGTTGACTTTTTGGTATTTTAAATGTATAATATATGAGTATTATAGTTAGTCAACTAATACCCCGGAAAAGTTGAACTATCTACATCAAATAAATTTAGGAGGAAATTCAATTATGAATAATACTACACATAGCGTAAAAGCTAGCGAAATTGAAAAAAAATGGTATGTGATAGATGCTGAAAACAAACCTCTTGGTAGAGTTGCTTCAGAAGCTGCAAAATTACTAAAAGGTAAACACAAACCAACTTACTCTACACATCTTGATTGTGGAGATTATGTTATAGTTATAAACTCAGATAAGATAGTTTTAACTGGTAATAAATTAAATGATAAAATTTACAGACATCATTCAGGTTACATAGGAGGAATGAAAGAAATTCCTTATAAAGATTTAATGAGTAAAAGCTCAGATAAAGCTTTATTATTAGCTGTAAAAGGTATGTTACCTAAAAATACATTAGGAAGAGAAATGCTTACAAAATTAAAAGTATTTAAAGGTCAAGAGCACAATCATGAAGCTCAAAAACCAGAAAAATGGGAATTTTAGGAGGAATTAAACATGGCAAATAAAGAATACATATACGCAACAGGAAAAAGGAAATCTTCAATAGCTAGAGTTAACATCATTCCTGGAACTGGAAAAATAACTGTAAATAAAAAAGATATGGATGAAGTTTTTACATTAGATACATTAAAAGCTATCATTTTAAAACCATTTAAAGTTGCTAACATGATGGAAAAATATGACGTTGAAGCTACTGTAACAGGTGGTGGAATTGCTGGTCAAGCTGGAGCTATTGCTCATGGTATTGCTAAAGCACTTGCTACTACTGATGCTGATGTTCGTATTACATTAAAAAGAAACGGTCTTTTAACTAGAGATTCTAGAGTAAAAGAAAGAAGAAAATATGGTTTAAAGAAAGCAAGAAAAGCACCACAATTTTCAAAGAGATAATTTGGAGTTTTTCAATTTATATTATAAATACCCGCTATTATTTAAAATGGCGGGTATTATTTATTTTTTTATTCATCTTTACTTGGAACATAAGTATCTTCTGTACCTTGTTCAAGAGTTATAGATGTATTTTCAAATTGTGTAGTAATAATTTCATTTACTTGCTCTAAAAACTTTCTACAAGTATCTGTTTCTTTAAAAAAAATTTAATTTGTATTTCTATTTTATTTACATTTGTGTATTATTGGTATAAAAATGAGACACAAATATAAATATATATTTCAAATTTAATATACAAATAACTATATTTATGATATAATAAGTTTGGTGATATAAATGAAAATAAAAGAAATACTTAAATATAACATTGAGGTAAAACAAAACGATAATATAATATATAGTGGATTAAGTGATGATGCTGACGATAGTATAAAAAATATGGATATACAAAAAATAGATTTAAAAAATAAAGTCCTAAAAATAGAAGTATAAAATCTTGGAAAATTCCAAGATTTTATTTTAATCAGGTATACAGCTATCTAATTTTTTATCCATTTTATAATAATTTATATAATTTAATTGTATATAATCACTTCTATCAAAATACTCTACACACTCCTCTTTTACACCAGATACTGAATACCTATATATTTTTTCACTATTTGCTTTAGCATCAAAAAAACATATATTAACATAGTCATCAGGTGATAATAATTTTATCTTTAATATATATCTAGTTTTTAATATATTATTTTCATCAAGTTTATTTTCTATTGCTAATAACTCAATTTTATCTACATCATTTTTACTTACAAAAGAAATAAAGTTTTTGTCTCCTGAAAAAATATTTATATCAAAACAAGGAGTAATAGTAATATATCCCAATGTATTATATTGATAATTTTTCGGTGTTTCAAAAATCATATACCGAGTCCTAGGATTTTCACCATCTTCTATTTTTTGAGCAATTTCATAATTTCCATCTATGTCATCACCCAAGATATATACTTTATTTTCATCATCACCTAAAATACCATACCCTTCAAATGGCATTTCAAAAAAGCCATCTTTTTTTTCTAATCCATCCATTAATAATTTCATATTCTCCTCCTATAATTATATTTGGTTTTATTTTTTTGGTTATTATACCATTTTTATATAATTATGTCAAATTACTCATCACTTCCAATTGCTGTTGCATCCATTGCACTTATATCGCTTACACCAGATATATTATAATATGAATTAGGAATATCTCCTACAATAATTGTTTCAGCTAAAACAATTTCTTTTGTATATTCATCAATTTCTGTTTTAAAAGGGGCAACTACCTCAACTTTAGAAGATGCTCTAAGTATTATTCTATGCCTAGTTTGATTTATTCCAACACTATCAAATTTAGATAAATATTCTATATATGTATCACCAACAGGCAATGTTTTTATATTTATATCAATTCCATAACCGCCAAAAGCATCACTTCCAAGAATTGCACCTATTGGTACTTTTATCTTACTAGTATTATTTTTTTGTAAATTTTCCTCTATTGAAGTAACAATACTATTTGAAAGCCTATTTAATTCATTAACATTTGATGTAATAGATACAATTTTTCCATCTTCAGTTTTATCAATAGTTATAATACTTGAATATTCAATATTTACTATATTATCATATATTGCATCTTCAGTGCATTTTAATGCTATTGAATGAGCGTTTGATTTACATATTTTAACAAAAGTATCTTTAATACTCCTATAATGAATAGATGTTGCAACTACTATACTAAATAGCAAAATATAAAAAAAGACAAATGATTTTTTTATTTTCATTTGTCTTAATGTAACCAGATAATATTTAAGTCTCATATCATCTTATTATTAATAGTTTATCTCCAACATCTATAACATCAGGATTTTCAATATTATTAGTCATAACAATTTTATCTACGCTCGTTTTATATTTTTTAGCAATACTCCATAATGTATCTTTAGGTTTTACAATATAAATATTTATACTATTAATATTACTAAAATCTAAAGCTATATCTTCTATTTTATCAATAATACTCATTTGTGCTATATCTTCCACATAACTACTTACATCAAGTATTAACCTCATATCAATATCATTACCACTCTGTGTTACTTCACCATTTTTATCCACTATATCCACATATACATTTTGATTATTACTATCTACATTTTCAAGTTCAAATTTTTCATCTATTATTACATCAACTGATTTACTTTCTAATTCAAAAGTATTTGTATCTTGCAGTAATAAATTTAATTTAATATTACCACCTACATTGACAACATTATTTGTTATTTCTGTTGTAACATAACTAGTATCTATATTATAATCTATAAGTTTCATATCTTCAGGAATGATATTGTTAATACTTTCTTTTATATCTAGCCTCTTTAACACACTTATATCTTTTTTTACTACCTCAACTTTATCCTCAGTATACTTTAAATCTCTAGTTTGGCTATAAAAATCTTCAACATATTCCACTTCTTCATCTTCATACATTGTAACATCTGCTTCAATTTGATAACTTGCATTCAATGTTTTTGCTTCAATATCTGGATTAGCTTTAATATCTAAATCTTGCAATATGTATTTTATATCAAATTTTGATGTATCATGTATATTATCAAGCTCAATCATAGAAGAAAATGGTATTTTAACATTTACTTTACTTAT
>CANQPW010000024.1 GCA_947625855.1 uncultured Clostridia bacterium
TACTATTTGTGTGTGTGTGTGTGTGTAGTTCAATCATACTTTTGCGTGTTTTAGTTTCCATAATTTTACCTCTTTTTTCTTTATAATTATATATTAGCAAATTTTGACAAATTATTCAATACAAATAAAAAATATTATTTTTTTATTTGTATATTTTTATTTATTATTTTTATTAT
This sequence comes from uncultured Clostridia bacterium, assembly GCA_947625855.1. GTDB lineage: Bacteria > Bacillota > Clostridia > TANB77 > CAG-465 > CAG-465. The sequence continues at coordinate 177 of CANQPW010000024.1, forward strand.
TTTATTATTTTTTAATACCCATATAAAAATTCATTTCTTGCTTTTTTAAACTTTACCACTTTATTTCTAATATAGCTTTCAAGTTTATCCATAAATTCATCTGCAGGTATCTTATTTTCAGCAACCATTGTAAGTCCCTTTTCCCAACTTGCAGTAAGTTTTGGATTTAACATATCAGGCATACTTTTTAAAACAATATCATATATCGCTTCTCCTTTTTTTGTAGGAGTAAGTATTTGTGTCTTTTTATTTGATTCTACATACCCAATCTTTTCAATTTTTTTTATAATCTCAGCTCTAGTAGCACTAGTACCAATACCACTGCCTTTAATTTGCTCTCTTAATTCTTCATCTTCAATCAATTTTCCAGCATTTTCCATAGCAAGAATCATTGAACCAGTAGAATATCTATTAGGTGGAGTAGTCTCTCCCTCCTTAATATCAAATTTTAACAAATTAATAATTTGCCCTTTCTTTAATTTTGCTAACATATCTAAATTATTTAATTTTTCTGTACTATCCTCATCTTTTTTTACATCTTGATCATCTTTATCATTTTTTGAAACTTCCAAATAACCTTGCTTTGTGCACACCTTTCCATTTGCAAAAAATAACTCATTATTTACATTAATGGTAACAGAAATTTTACTATATTCTGCAGGAGGATAAAATATTGCGATAAATCTTCTAACAATCAAATGATATACCTCCATTTGAAGTTTTTCCAATTTATCATAATTTTCAAATCCCTGCCCTGTTGGAATTATAGCATAATGGTCTGTTATTTTTGAATCATCAACATATTTTGTCTTTTCAAGTTTTATACTATATTTTTCCTTTATCATTTTAGTTATATATGCTTTTATACTATCATCAATATTTGACTTTGCAAGACCATTTAAATTTTTAGATATTACTTTTGCAACAGAGCTAGAAAGCACTCTAGCATCAGTTCTTGGATAAGTTACAAGTTTTTTCTCATACAAAGTTTGAACAATTTGTAAAGTAGCATCAGGACTTATTTTAAATTTTTTAGTACACTCATTTTGTAACTCAGCAAGATTAAAAAGTAAAGGTGGCTTCTCCTTTTGCGACTTTTTATTCACTTCTTCGACAATTGGCTTATTTGCACAATTGTTCAAATAATCTATAAATTTTTGAGCATCCTCTTTCCTCTTAAAACCGCTCTCATTATATAATTTAGGTGATTCAAAAACTTTAGATTTTTCAGTAGCTTTCCACTCACCTACAAAAGCACTATTTTCATCACCAAAACTACCTTGAATTTTATAGAAATTCACCTTTTTAAAGTTCCTTATCTCTCTTTCTCTATCTACAACCATACCAAGTACACAAGTCATAACTCTACCAATTGAAATTACTGTTTTATCCTCATTTAACTTTTTAGCTAAATCTTTAGAATATATAAGTGACAAAAGCCTAGAAAAATTAATACCGATAAGATAATCTTCCTTAGCACGAAGATATGCAGCATCAGATAAAGAATTATACTCCTCTAAAAGTTTTGCCTCTTTAATCCCATTAAGTATTGCCTCCTCAGTTTGAGAATCAATCCAAACACGCCTTTTCTCCTTCTTAGGAGTACCTGCCATTGTATCAACCAACCTATATATATACTCCCCTTCCCTTCCAGAGTCGGTACATACATATATAGCATCAACATCTTCTCTATTTAATATATTATTTACTATTTTAAACTGACTAGATACAGAATCAATAACCTCGTATTTAAACTCCTTAGGAATAAAAGGCAATGTACTTAAATTCCAATATCTTAATTTATCATCATATTTTTCAGGATAACTCATAGTAACAAGATGACCAACACACCAAGTAACTATATACTCATTTGATTCAATATATCCATTATTATTTGTTCCATTTACTTTCAATACTTTTGCAAATTCTCTTGCCACACTTGGCTTTTCAGCAATTATTACTTTTTTACCCATATGTATTCCCTCTTACTGCCATATTATATAATATTTCTACCTTTATTTCAAGAAAAACACACCAATCGAAAAATATATCGACTGGTGTATTTTTTTATTCAATAACAACTCTTCTTTTTAATTTATCACTCAAATTATCAACCATTTCCTCCATAGTAACAGTTTGATATCCCATCTCATTTAGCTTTTCCAAAATTTTTGGTAAAGCTTCAATTGTCGAATCATGAGTTTCATGAAGCAAAATAACATCACCATCTTCAACTACACTCATAACATTCTCATATACAACATCAGGATCACTTGTATCCCAATCTCTAGGATCTACACTCCAATTTACTAATGGATACTCACAGTTTTGTTTTACTTTATCGTTATAGCTTCCATAAGGAGGTCTAACAAATCGAATATTATATCCTGTTTTTTCATAAATTAAATTTGCAGTATCTTCAACTTGTTTTTGAATTTTACTTCCTGAAAGCTTTGTAAAACTAGTATGATCATAACTATGACTATTTATTGTAGAACCTTCTTCAAGTAAATTTTTAAGTACATCATCCTCTACTGTATCTAAACGATATCCCACCATAAAAAAAGTAGCAACAGCATTATATTTTCTTAAAATATCTACCACATCATCAGTATTTTTAGAAGGACCATCATCAAATGTTAATACAACAGTAGGAACTCTATCATCAATAGGTCCAGAAATATTGTCATATAAATAGTCCTCTTTTTTTACTTTTGATTCTAAATATCCTCTTTTTATATACTCAGATATATCCTCATATGGAATTTCAACACACAAGTCCATACCTACACTACTATATTTATCAAAATAAAAAAGTATTCTATCATCTTTAAGTAAAAAATTAGAGAAATTTTCTTCAGATGGGTATAACGCAAGTCTTAATTTCTCGTAATCAAGCCCCTCTTTATTAATTAATTCATTTTCAATATAACTTGAAATATAATTTAGATATCTTCCTTTAAACAAATCATTTAAAGAAATTTGTTTTTCATTTTTCAAATCAAAATTATATGTAACATATCTATTTTCATATTCAGTATCAAATGCTTCTCTCTCAGATATATCAAATACCACACTTACTAAGAAATCACTTATTTTATAACTTTTATATCCAATTTTTAAATCAGCCTTTGTTGTATCAGTAAGCTCCTTATACTTTTCATTTTTTTGATCAAATGTTTCTCTTTTCTCATTTATCATATTCTCTATTATTTTATCAAAATACAAAATATTAAAAGTAGGATACAAAATATCTACCTGATTATTACTTTCCTTTTCATATACATGACTTGTAGCTTGATTTTCTATTTCGCTTTCTACTTTAGGTGGTTTATATAACGGATTATTTATATATATATACAAAACACCCCAAATAATCATAACAATAGTTATAAAAAGAATTACTAAGAAAAATTTTAAAACTCCACTCATATGTCTTGTTTTTACTGCTCTCCGCTTTTTCATAATTCCTCCAAATTCTAATTAGATTTAAAACTACTGATACTAAATTATATATATCAAAAATATTTAACGCCATGTTATTATACCACATAAAATACAAAAAGTAAATTATAACTTTATATAAATAAAAATAGAGCTTTAAAAAATTAAAACTCTATTTATATGTTATTATATCTTAGTTTAAAAATTACTTTCTGTCCACTTATATAGTTTATAAAATAATATTGCAGAAAAAACATAAAAGAATGCTGAAACTATAATATAGAAAAATGTAAAACCTGATGCATCAAAAAATCCCATTAAAAAGCTTAATAAACAACTAGCTGTTATAAGAAATAAAAAAGAATATTTTTTACTTTTCCGGTCCAAAAAATCGATAATATTTTCTAAAAATTTTTCCATAATAATCTCCTTCAAATTTTTGTTAGATAATAATTTTTTTACATAAATATTATACCATTATTTGATTAAATATTCAACTTTTACATTCCATAATATGCTTTACCAGGCTCTAAAGAAATTCCCTTTTTATATTTATATAACTCTGATACAGTTACAAAATGATATCCTTTCTTAGTTAATCTTTCAAGTAATATTTCAACAGCATCTATGGTTGTCCCATAAATATCATGCATTAAAACTATATCTCCATCATCAGTATCATTTAAAAATTTATTTACAATTGTATCAGTATTTCTACTTTTCCAATCCTCTGTATCAACATTCCATAATATAAGTGATAAACCTTTTGACTGACATATATCTATTACAGTTTGATTTTTATTTCCATATGGTGGTCTTAAAAATTTTACATTTTGACCTGTTATATCCTCAATTACCTTTTTACCATTACCTATTTGATAATCAATTTGATCATTTGATGAAGCGTTCAAATTAGCATGACTTTGAGTATGAGTTCCTACTTCACATCCATAATCTAATAATTGTTTTATAACATCAGGATAATATCCTACATTATCACCTACCATAAAAAAAGTAGCCTTTGCATTATATTTTTTTAATATTTCAAGCAATCTAGATGTATATGATGATGGGCCATCATCAAAAGTTAAAGCTACCATAATTTCCTTACTTGGTATTCCTTCTTCATATATAGGTTGTGGAATTGTATATGCAAAAAAATCTTCTTTATCATACAATTTATTGTTATTATATGTTACATTTTCTGAAAATTCAATTGGAGCAAATGCTTCTACTGCTATACTATTACCAGTTAAAGTAATATATAAAAAAAATGCTTCTAAAGCAACTATTATTAAAAACAATACAATAGTAATAATGCTTGTCTTTTTATTATTCTCTAAAACTGCTGTTCGTACTTCATACATATCAAACATCTCCGTATATATTATACTATACTAAAAGACATAATTCAACAATTTTTTAATCGAAAAAAACTGAATTTTATAAACCATTTTTAGATTTATATAAATTCAGCTTTTATTTATTTGTTTATTTTATTTTTTTAATTTGTTGTAGAAGTTTCAACATCTCCGTCTGCTTCAAGAACAATATCTACTTTTTGTTCACTTCCATTACGTATTATTCCAAGTTCTACACTATCTCCTATTTTCTTAGCATTTTTTATTTCATTTAATTCTTCCATTGTAGTTACTCTTTGACCATCAATAGATACAATAAGGTCTCCTCTTTTTATACCAGCTTTTTGAGCAGGTGTATCATTATATACTTCTTGAACATAAATTCCTTCTTCTAAATTATTTAATCTTGCAGTAGCAGCATCTATATTAATTCCTGCAAGTCCTATATATGGTCTTACTATCTTTTTATTTTCTATTAATTCTTTTATAATAGGTAAAGCATCATCTGAAGGTATTGCAAAGCCTAAGCCTTCTACTCCTGTAAGACTAACTTTTACAGAATTTATACCAATAACTTTTCCCTCAGAATTAAGTAATGCACCACCACTATTTCCAGAATTTATAGCAGCATCTGTCTGTATTAATTTGTATGTTCTTCCATCAGTTGTTACTTTTCTATTTAAAGCAGATACATAACCAACTGTTACTGTACTTTCAAATTCTTTACCCAATGGATTTCCAATTGCAACTGCAAGCTCTCCTACTTTTAATTCACTTGATGAACCAAATTCTGCAGGAACAAGACCTTCTTTTTCTATTTTTAAAACAGCTAAATCAGTTACTTCATCTCCGCCTACTATTGTTGCTTCAACTTCATTATCATCATCATAAAAAGTTACATATATACTTGCACTAGAATTGTCTATTGCATCCTCAATAACATGATAGTTTGTTATTATATAACCATCTGAACTATAAACAATTCCAGATCCTTCTGATGTTGCTTGACTAAGTCCTATAAATGATTGAACTAAAGAATTAACTTTAATTCCAACAATTGATGGCTTTGCTTTATCAGCTACTGCAACTACTGGACTATCAGTTTTTTCAATTTCAACTTTTTTTATGTTTTCTACTCCAGTAGTACTATCTAATTTTTTATTTATTAGTAAAGTATATGTAAGTGCTGTACTTATAAAACTAGTTACTATTGCAACTACAATAACTACTAATATTTGAGGAACTCTTTTTTTCCTCTTTTCAACATAAATTTTTTGTTCTTCCATAAAACCTCTTCTCCTTTTTAATTATTTCCAGCAGACACTGCTGTTGAAAACGCAATTTGTAAATTATATCCACCAGTGTATGCGTCTATATCTAAAACTTCTCCAGCAAAATATACACCTGAAACAATTTTAGACTCCATACTCTTTGGATTTACATCTTTTACATTTATACCACCGCAAGTTACTATTGCCATATCTAGTGGCATAAATCCAGATATATTTATTTCAAAATTTTTTATTATATTTACTAAATTTTTTCTCATTTCTTTACTTATTTGATGCACTTTTATATTTTCATCTATTTTAGATAATTTTATTATTACTGGTATCATTTTTTGAGGTAATAAATCATTCAAACTATTTTTGAATTCTTTATTAGTATATTTTTCAAAGTCCCTTAGTATTCTTTTATCTAATGTTTCAAAATCTAATGCAGGTTTTAAATCAATTACTGCTTTTATTTTTTTGTTCTTTAGTTTTTCTTCTATATTTTCAATTCTATTTAATTTACTACTAGAACTTAATACTACTGGTCCCGTTATACCAAAATGAGCAAATAACATTTCTCCAAAATCGTTATATATTTCTTTTTGTTCATCAAACAACTTAAAAGATATATTTTTTAAAGTTAATCCTTGTAACTGTTTGCAAATATTATCTTGTGATTTTAATGGTACAAGACCTGGTTTTATATCAACAATACTGTGTCCTATACTTTCTGCAAGCTTGTATCCATCTCCACTACTTCCAGTAGTTTTATAGCTTGCTCCACCAGTAGCAATAATACACTTATCACAATTATATACCTTTCCATCTTTTGTTGCAACTGATTTTATTTTACCATCTGAAACATTCAATTTGCAAACTTCTTTGTTATATTCTACACATACATTGTATTTTTTAATTTCACTTTTTAAGGCATTTACTATATCTTCTGCTTTATCGCTTACAGGAAATACTCTTGCCCCTCTTTCTATTTTAGTTTTTACACCAAGGCTTTCAAATAAAGATACTACATCATCATTATTAAAATTTGAAAAAGAGCTATACATAAATTTATAATTTTTAACTATATTCTTCTTAAAATCTTCTATATTACCTGCAAAAGTTAAATTACATCTTCCTTTTCCAGTAAGCTTAATTTTATTTCCAAGACTTGCTGTCTTTTCAAGTATTAAAACTTCATTTCCAAGCTTTGCAGAAGTAATACTTGCAAGCATTCCCGAAGCTCCTCCACCTATTACTATAACCTTCATTAATTTTCTCCTAACATATTTTGTATGCTTAAACATACAGCAAGTTTTGCTGACTCATAAGTAAGTCCTCCTTGCATATATGCAACATATGGTTCACGCATTGGTGAATCTGCTGAAAGTTCAATAGATGCACCTTCTATAAAAGTACCAGCTGCCATTATAACTTGATCAGTATATCCTGGCATATTCCAAGGATATGGTGTAACATGACTATCAACTGGACTTGAATATTGTATTCCTTGTATAAACTTTATTAATTTTTCTTTATCATTAATTTTTATAGCCTGAACAATATCTCCTCTTTTTTCATCAGCTTTAGGGTATACTTCATATCCTAATTCCTGCATCATACCAGCTGCAAGCACTCCTGTATGTAAGGCATTTTTAACTACTGATGGAGCATTAAATAGTCCTTGAATAATATATCTATTTTGACCAAGAGTAGCACCACATTCTTTTCCAATTCCAGGACAAGTTAATTTTTGTGAACAAAGTTCTATTAAATCTTTTCTTCCTGCAATATATCCACCTGTTTCACAAAGTCCACCACCTATGTTTTTTATAAGGCTTCCTGCAACTAAATCTGCACCAACTTCTGTTGGTTCTCTTTCTTCAACAAATGCACCATAGCAATTATCTACCATAACAATTATATCTTTATCTATACTCTTTACAACTTTTATAGCTTCTTCTATATCAGAAATGTATAAAGCTTTTCTTAAAGCATATCCTCTTGACCTTTGTATATGCACAAGTTTTACTTTATTATTTTTTAAGTATTCCTCTATTTTAGGAAAATCAAAACTTCCATCATCTTTTAATGCAATCTCATCATATAAAACGCCGTAACTTTTTAAAGACAAACTATTTGGTGTAATACCTATTACTTCACACAATGTATCATATGGTCTACCAGTTATAGCAAGCATTCTATCTCCAGGTAAAAGCATACTTTCAAGTGCTGTTGCAATAGTATGTGTACCATTTACAAACTGTATTCTAACTAAACTATCCTCAGCTCTAAATACATTTGCATATATTTTTTCTATTGCCTCTCTACCAACATCATCATAACCATATCCAGTTGATTTTGCAAAATGTACTTGCGATAGTTTTGCATCTCTAAAAGCATTTAAAACTTTAGCTTGATTATATAACGCTACTTGAGATATTTTATCAAAAGTATCACTGTATTTTTTCTCAACTTTTTTTGACAGTTCCTCGATATTTTCATTTATACCAAATAATTTAAAACTACTTTCCATTTTCTTATCACCTTGTTTATTATAGCACAATTCATTTCAAAAGTGAACATAAAACATCTTTTTTCACCAAAATTTCACCATAAATTCATAGAAAAACAGCATATCAAAATTTGATATACTGTCTTTATGTTTTAAATTGCTCTAAATCTCTTTTCTAAATAATATATATGTGACATAGTATACACAACATATATGTCACCAAGCCTCTTTATTTTTACAATATTTTCAGTAATATGATTTGTAAAATATGGTTTTGTTCCCATAAATTCTATTACATTACATTTCAATCTTTGATTAAGGTGTGGCTCATAACTACAAATTCCAAAAACATCATTTATTCTTGATTTTAATATAATATACTTTGTATTTTCTGTATCACAAATATATTCATTTTCTTTTTCTACTACTTTTACCATATCAGAAGTCAGTTTATATGCTTCATATGGTCTATTATCTAGTAGATAAAGCTTTGATATAGAAGACTTTTTACCTACTTTAGGTATTTCTGTCCCACACAAAATTGCCAATACAACTTCTTTTAAATTCAAATGTTTTACTACATATACACATTCAGATGTATATATAATATATGTCTTATTTTCAACTTTTTCTATTTTTACAATATTTTCTATGCTCTCATTTTTTAAAGATATTTTTTTATTCTCATACGTTATTATTTTACAATCAATGCTTTTTCTATTCTCAACACTTTCTGTAACATATCCAAATACGCTATTTTTAGAAAAATTATTTTTTACAAAACATAACTTTTTATTACAAGTACCAACTAATAAATCTTCACATATTGTCCTTTTAATTTCAATATTTGAAGACCGATATTTTAATGTTATCTTCCCCATATCATAAAAAAATTCTTTATATCTTTGATTTGTATTATCTATACTAGATACAGGCATTAAAAACAAGACATCACTTTCAGTTGTAATCAGTTGATTGTATTCAACAATTTTTGAATTTATTTCCATTAATTTATCTCCTTTCATCTTTTGAAAAATTTTTCAAAAGCAAAACATATGATGCTTTATGATTATATCATAAAATATTGTAAAATTCAATTAAAATGATAAAAAATATAACATAAAAAATAACAGGAAACCCCTGTTATTCTTCTTCATCTGATTCTTCTAATTCTTCTTGTTGTTTTTTAAATATTTCAAAAACTTTATTTGCAAGTTCTTCATCTGTTACTGTATCTAATACTTCTTCTTCGCCTTCTTGTTTTACTTCAAGAATTACAATTTCAACGTCACCTTCAACTTCTTTTTCAGTTGCCTCAGTTACAACAAAGAAAGTTCTTTCATCTTCTAAAGTTACAACATCTATTATCTCAAATTTAACTTCATTTCCATCTTCATCAGTTAAATTTAAAATTGGTGATTCTCCATCTTCCATAACATCATGTCCGCAACCTGAACAACCAGCACAGCCTGAGCTACATCCTTTTATTTCTTCTTCTGACATTATTTTTTTCCTCCTTAAACAATATTATGTATCTATTATACTATACTTATAGCTTTTTGTACAGTTTTTTTGAAAAAATATTGATAAAAACAATTACCTTAATTTTTACTTAAGGTAATTATTTATGACTTATACTATTAAGATAACCCTCTAAAATATATGTTGCTGCAAATTTATCAGCTACTTTATTTTTATTTTTTTGAGAAATATTTAACTCTCTCATAGTTTTGTATGCAGAAACAGTTGTAAGTCTTTCATCCCATTTATGAACACTAACTCCTATTTTTTCTATCAAAGGAATAAGCTCATCAACTTTATTTGTTTTTTCAGATTTTGAGCCATCCATATTCTTAGGATATCCAATTACTACTTCCTCAACTTTGTACTCATCTATTATCTTTCTTATACCAGCAATAAACTTTTTATCACTACCATTTATTATAAGTGTATCTAAACCTTGTGCTGTAAGGCCTAACTCATCAGAAATTGCAAGTCCTACTCTTACATCACCATAATCAATTCCAAGTATTCTTTTCATATTATAAATCCAAATATTTTTTTATCATTTCTTGAAGCAAATCATCTCTTTCAATTTTGCAAATTAAAGCTCTTGCATTTTGATGAGAAGTTATATATGTAGGATCTCCAGATAAAATATAACCTATAATTTGACTTACTGGCTCATATCCTTTATCCTTTAAAGCTACAACTACTTGCTCCATTATTTCTTTTACTCTTTTAGATTCATCCTTTTGAGGTTTAAATACTGTTGTATTTTGTTCCATAAAATCACTCCTTTATAATTATTATATACTATAACATATAATGTTACTACATTATTTTTATAATATTTACATCTTTTATTCTACTAAAACTTAAAGATAAGTTTTGAACTTCTGCCTCAATATTACCTTGCTTTTTAAAATTACGTAATACTATTTGTGTATCTAAAGTAACCTTTTCATCATTATAATATTCACATTGTAATTTATACATAGATAATAGTCTTTCAAACAAAGAATGAGATTTTTCTGCTGTATACCCAGGTATTATAATTAAAAATCTAAGACCACTATATCGTATAAATATTGTTTGTTTTGGAAATATACTTTTTGTAACATTTGCAAGTTTTACAAGCAAAGCATTACCAATATTTCTATTATATTTTTCATTTATGTCAGCAAGTCCTTTTAAATAAACTATTGCTATAACACTATCATCATATTCATTTAAAATGTTTCTTACATCAGAATAAAGATACATATTATTTAAAAATCCAGTTTGTTTATCTATTGTTTCTGCTACTTCAATTGTACTTTGAAAATTTATATTTTCTAAAAATATAGCTATATTTTTTTTCAAAGTATTTACTTCATTTTCTCTTATATGCTCAAATTTATTAATTTCAACATCTTCTAAAAAAACATAACCTAAATATGAATTTTTATAATATATTGGTATTAACAATGCAGATTTAATTTTTCTTTCAATAGCACTTGAATATAGCAAAGTTGCATCACTATTTGTAGTTACAAACTTTGGAGCATTTCTACTTATATTACTTTTAAATATGTTATCAGATGCTATATTACAAATACTAGAAATATATGTTTTTTCCACATTTGACGCTTTTACAACATTTTTATTTCCATCAAATAATACAATAGAAGAATATTTTGCATTATAATTAGTTATTATTGCTTTATTTAAACATTCAATTTTTCCATCTGCTGTATCATTTGCCCCCATAATATCAAATATTTTTTGTAAAAGACTTTCATTAACATATTCTATATCTTTTGTTTTATTTCCTTTTACCAACATACATGATAATATGATTACTACTACAAATAATATTACTAAAATTAATAGCATTAATTCAGTCATATTATACTTTCTCCTTTTCTCTTTTGTATATTTTATATTTTACTATAAAATATATAAAATATCAAGAAGCTAAAATTAATTTAAAAATAAATTGGATATTAAAAACTCTAAGTCAATAAATGTTTATTTATCAACTTAGAGTATGTTTTATTTTCTACCAAATATACCTTTTTTCTTTGAAGTAGTAGTATATGTTTTGCTTTGAACATTTACTCCACCTTCAGTAGGATAAATAGTATTCATAATTTTTTTCAAATTTTCTTGGAAATCTTCAGAAAATGTTGCAAACTTATTTGAATATTTATATACCATTTCTATATATTTTTTATAATTTTCTACATCAAATGGTAATATATAATAAGGAATGTTAGAAGAATTAAACAATTCATCATACATCTTCAAATCATAACTTGTATATGTTGCTATTCCATCAATTAAATCTTTAGCAGTCAATGCACATTTTACATGCTTATTAATAATTACTTTAATTTTATTCATAGCTACACCACGAGATTTTAGTTCTCTTAAGAACATTGTAATTTGATTTATATTTAATACATTCATATCTTGTACTAAATATATTTCTTCACATAATTTAAAATAATCTATTGGTGTACTAAAATCAGCATCTATTAAAATTATATTATTGTGTTGCTTTATTGTATCTAACACAACAGAAGCATTATACATTTTACGATCTTCACCAGGCATAGCTGTATATATACTAAGTTTTTCATATATTAGAGGTTCATTCATTCCGTTTGATGCATATCTTAAACTTTCTGCTGCAATCCCTCTTTTTCCAGAATTATCATATGTATAAATAGTATATGTATCTCTTTTTCTTGTAACATCAACAATTGCAGTTTTAACTTTTCTTTTAGCTAAAGTAGTTGCAATTGCATTAATACAAAATGTAGTTCCAACTTTTGGAGCACCAACAAAACATATTGCTTTTTTATAATCTTTTGGTACTTCATATACTGATTTTATAACTTCTTTTTCTAATACTTGTGTTACAACATTTTGTTCAACAGGTGCCTGTTTTACAACAATTTGTTTTATAATGTCAGGTTCTTTTTTTATTTCAATTACTTTAGCATCATTTTCTTTGCTTAAAATCTCTTTTGGTTTCTTATACTCTTGTTTTACTTCAATTTTTATTTCTACTTTATTTTCATCTTTATTATCATTTTGTTTTACTTCTGTTTTTGGCTTTTCTTCACTTTTTACTTCTTTTGGTTGTTGTTGTGGCACTTCTTCTTTAACTTCTTGTTTTATAACTTGAATTGGTACTGGCTCAATTTTTACAAGCAAACTTTTATATTTTTCATTATTTTCTTGTAAAAATGTTCTTACATCATTTGGTAAAAAGTTTATAATTATTCTTAATTGATCTGCTGTATATTGTGCAGCAATTCTATCAAATATTTCTGAATATCTTTCTGTATTTCCATTTTGATTTTTATAATATGTTATTATACGTTGAATTTCAAGCTCGGATACTTCAGTTGAACTATATACATTTTCAGAAGAAACATTATCATAATATTTTTTTACATCTTTTTTAAGATAAGGTTTATTTATAGCTGCAGTTACTTTACCTTTTGTTCTATCTTGACCAGTAAGTACAGTATAAATACCTAAATTAAATAACTTAGATAAAAATTCATCACCAAGTTTTCTCCTATCAGATGCAATATATATTAAATTTTTAGAATCATATGTATCAGTTACATTATCTATTATTTTAAATAAGTAATCATCTATTTGAGCATAATTGTTAGTAGGAAATTTCTCTAATTCTTCTAACATTATAGCCCTATCATACTCACCTTTTGCTAATTCTTGAATAAATTGCTTGAAATAATAGACATTTTTGTACTCTAATTTCTCACCATATTTTTCTTCATAAAATTGAACTATTCCTTTAACCGTATTATCGTTACTAATTCCAAAAAGTACCTTCATATTTCATTTCCCTTCTAAATTTCTATATTTTTTATACCAATAAAAAGGCATACATTAGTGGTAAACATTGAATAATTACCATAAATATAGAAACACCAACAATAAGTCTTTGTCCTAATATTTTATGATCCAAGACCTCAGAACCTATTACATAAAATTGATACATAGCATATATAAATACTAATGTAGCCACAGGCCATGAATATCTTTGAATAAGAATTAATACTTGTAAAGTTGAATTATTTAACATTTCAGGTGTATCTATACCTAAATTTTCATCAACTTCTATTCCTAATACGAAATTACATGTTATAGCAGCAATTATTGAAAGGATAATAGCTACTATTGTTATATTTTTATAAACCATAATTAATTACCTCACAAATTCAGTTTAAATCACATATTAATTTTACTATAAATCTTCTAAAATATCAAGTTAATAATATAAAAAAGTTAACAAAATGGTATTTTTATGTCATATTTTACTCGTTTTAACTTTAATTATCTTGTAAAAGGAACTCCTCTACCTTATCACATTCTTCTTGTGTTGGAACTTTTTGTTCTTTAAGTCTATATTCTATTCCTAATTTTTCCCATTTATAAATTCCTAATTCATGATATGGCAAAACATCTATTTTCTCTACACTTTTTAATGTTTTTATAAATTTTCTAAGCCTATATAGTGCATTATTTTTATCAGTTATTCCTGGTAAATATACAATTCTTATCCACATTGGAATTTTCCATACATTTGAAATATAAGTTGCCATTTTAAGTATATTTTCATTTTGAACACCAACAAGTAACTTATGTTCTTTAGTATCAATATGCTTTATATCATATAAAAATAGATCAACATAATTAAATAGCTCATTTATATTTTTATCTTCAACATCAAAATTTCCTGCAGTATCTATTGCTATATGAATTTTATGCCTCTTTAACTTTTTACATACTTCTACTAAAAATTCAGCTTGAAGTAATGGCTCACCACCACTAAAAGTTACTCCACCACCTGATTTTTTCATATAAGGCTTTGCCTTAAGTATCCTTTCAACTAACTCATCAGCTTCAATTTCCTCACCAGATGCAACATTCCAAGTATCTGGATTATGGCAAAATGCACATCTTAAATTACATCCTTGCATAAAAACAACAAACCTAATACCAGGTCCATCTACCTTACTAAAACTTTCTATTGAATGAATTTTACCTTTCATATATCCTCCTAAATTTTTATACTTACATTTTAACATATATCTAGATTAAATAAAATATTTTTAGAAAAAATACACTTCCTTTTTTAGAAGTGTATTTTATCATTATCTTTTATCATGGAATGTTCTTGCTAGTATATCTAACTGATGTTTTCTTGATAAATTAACAAATTTTACTGCATAACCTGATACTCTAATTGTAAGTTGTGGATATTTTTCTGGATGGTCCATAGCATCAAGTAATACTTCTCTATCTATTACGTTTATGTTTATATGATGTCCTGTTTTTTCAAAATAACCGTCAAGTAAAATTTTTAAAGTATCAACTTTTTCATCATCATTTTTTCCAAGAACAGCTGGAACAAATGAAAATGTATATGAAATACCATCTATGCTTTCCTCATAGTCAAGTTTTGCAACAGAATTTAGAGCTGCTACAATACCATTTTTCTCTCTATGATACATAGGATTTGCACCTGGTGCAAATGGTTCACCTTTTTTTCTTCCATCTGGTGTTGTTCCTGTTTTTTCACCATATACTACGTTTGAAGTTATAGTAAGAATTGACATTGTAGGTTCAGCATTTCTATATGTTTTGTATTGTCTTAATTTATCCATAAATCTTTTTTGTATATCTAATGCTATTTCATCTACTCTATCATCATCATTACCAAAACATGGATAACTACCTTCTACTTCAAAATCAACCGCTATACCTCTTTCATCTCTTATCGGCTTTACCTTTGCATATTTTATAGCACTAAGAGAGTCTGCAACAACTGAAAGTCCTGATATACCACATGCCATTGTTCTATATACATTTTTATCATGTAATGCCATTTGAAGTCTCTCATATGCATATTTATCATGCATATAATGAATAATATTAAGTGCATTTATATATACTTTTGCTACCCAAGACATTACACTATCTAGTCTTGCCATTACATCATCATAATCTAAATATTCAGTAGTTATAGGTTCTGATATAGGGCCTACTTGTTCACCACTCATTTCATCTTTACCACCATTTATTGCATAAAGTAAAGATTTTGCAAGATTACATCTAGCACCAAAAAATTGCATTTGCTTTCCAACTCTCATTGCTGATACACAACAAGCTATTGCGTAATCATCACCATAATAGTTTCTCATTAAATCATCATTTTCATACTGTATTGCACTAGTTTTAACTGATACTTTACAGCAAAACTTTTTAAATCCATCAGGCAAATTCTCAGACCATAAAACAGTCAAGTTTGGTTCTGGTGCTGGTCCTAAATTAAATAAAGTGTTAAGAACTCTAAAAGAATTTTTTGTTACTAAAGATTTTCCATTACTAGACATACCACCAATAGACTCTGTAACCCAGTTTGGATCACCTGCAAACAAAGCACTATATGCTTTTGTTCTCATAAATCTTACCATTCTAAGTTTTATTATTAACTGGTCAATTAATTCTTGTGCATCTTCTTCTGTAATTTTTTTATTTTTTATATCTCTTTCAAGATAAATATCCAAAAATGTAGATATTCTACCAATACTCATAGCTGCACCATTTTGCTCTTTTATAGCTCCAAGATATGCAAAATATGTCCATTGTATTGCTTCAAATGCATCTTTTGCAGGATTTGATATGTCATATCCATATTTTAATGCCATTTCCTTTAATTCATTTAAAGCATGAATTTGCTCTGTTATTTCTTCTCTAAGCCTTATAGTTTCCTCATCAATAGTATCAAGCTCTAATGATTTTTGTTGACTTTCTTTATCTTCAATTAATCTGTCAACACCATATAGTGCTACTCTCCTATAATCTCCAATTATTCTTCCTCTACCATAAGCATCAGGAAGACCTGTTATAATACCGTTTCTTCTACAACTTCTCATTTCAGGTGTATATACATCAAATACTCCTTGATTATGAGTTTTTCTATATTTATTAAATATTTCTTCTACTTCTTTATCCATAGTATATCCGTATTCTTCAAGTGCTGTTTTTGCAGTTCTAATACCACCATTTGGCATCATTGCCCTTTTTAAAGGTTTATCAGTTTGAAGACCTACTATAATTTCTAAATCTTTATCAACATAACCTGCATCATGTGAAGTTATTGTAGATATAATTTTAGTATCTGCATCAAGGACACCATCTTTGCTACTTTCTTTTTTCATAAGTTTTGATACTTTATCCCAAAGTTCTTGTGTTTTAGCAGTTGGTCCTTTTAAAAATTTATCATCTCCATCATATTCAGTGTAATTTAATCTAATAAAATCTCTTACATTTATTTCATTACACCAAACACCATATTCAAAGTCTTTCCAATAAACATTATTTTTATCTATCATAAATTACCTCCTCTTTTATCAATAAAAGTATATATTAATATAATTAAAAAATCAATAAAAGATATGGTAACTTTACTAAAAAGAATATTTCTTTTTCAATCTTTTTACTTCTCTTTTTCCTTTTCTATACATTTGCATAATACTTTCATCATTCATAACGCCAATAACCATTCCTGCAACTGTACCAGCCATAATACCAATTACTGTACCTTTTACAAAATTCATTAAAATCAACTCCTTTCCTTATTCTTATTATTTGATTTTAATAAATTTTTCAAACTTGTAATTATTTCATAACTACCAATAATTAGCATAAAAATATAAAAAGTATGCTTTATTTCATCTTCATTAATATTTTTTGCAATTAAAACTCCAATTATACTACCAATACATAATGGAATTATAATTTTTTTAAATAAATTTATATCAATTTTTTTATTTTTAAAATTTATAATACTTGCAAAAATTCCAACTACTATAAACATTATCAAATTATAACTTTGTGCCTCTTTATGTGAAAAAAGACCAAATATAGTTGAAAGTAGTATAAATATACTTCCACCTCCAACACCCATTCCTGCTATAATTCCACTTACTATTGCTATTAGAATTGCTTTTATCATATTATTTTCCTCCTATAAACTTATATAGTGTAAGTGATACTATAAGTACACCTGATATAATATTTAATATATCTGCTGGAATCTTTTTCATAAGTTTTGTTCCTATCATACCTGTTATAGCAGAAATAATTGCAAAAGTTATTACATATTTTATTTCAAAATCAATAAAATTCATATATCCAAAAATTGAAAAAACGCTTGAAATACATAGGACTGATACGCTAAGTGCTCTAGCTATATGTGTATCTATTTTTTTTATAAATACTAAATATATAACAAGTATTTGTCCAGCACCCGAGGCAAATACTCCATTTAGTATTCCTGTTATTAAACTAATAAAATATATCATAATAATATTATTTGATTTTTAAAAAAATATATGAAAAAAGTTTGAAATAAAAATTCCAAACTTTTATAAATACTTATCTTCTTGTAATA
>CANQPW010000025.1 GCA_947625855.1 uncultured Clostridia bacterium
AAATATTTTTTAAATATATCATCTTCATATTTTAGAAAATCTAAAATATTTATATCAAGTCTATCAAAATTATACTCCTTTGTATAATCTATATTATTGTCATAACTATACAAAAATAACGAATTAATGTGTAAATTATCTATCTTTTTTATATCTTTTTCATAAGTTTTTAAAACACTTTCTATATCTATGTTTTCTATGTCGTTTCTTATAACAAATATATTTTCTAATTTATTTACTACATCTTTTCTAAATTCATTTAATTTTGAAACAGGTATAAACAAATTATCATCTAAATTAATATTTTGAATATTAAACTCAAAAGCAGTATCTAAAGTTTTTGAAAAGGAATTAATTATATCCTCTTTTGATAATGCCTTTTTTAAAGACTTTTCAGGAATGTATAAAATTTCAAAGTTTTCATTTAAATTACAATCATCATATGCTCTAATTTTTACATTACAATCATTTAAAATTGATATATCTAAATATATTTTTCTTCTTCTTAAATTAGTTTTAACATACTTTTTATTTATATTATAATTTAAAGTATAAGATGATGTTTTATACACTAATGAATTAATATTTACCTTCTTTTGTATATCACCAATTAATATAATATCACCCTTTTTTGCCTCACTATTTATAATACTTCCATTTTCTGATTTTATACAAGTAACAAGAGTTGATACTATATTTTTTCCATCATATATTTCAATACCATCATGTAAATCTATATTTTCTTCAAGTTTTACTTTAATAAATAATTTATTTTGACTTATAACTTTACCTAAAAATAAACCTGTATTTTTAGGTGATATATCTGTAATACTCTTTTTATATTCTATTCCATTTAGATATCCAAAGCTTTTTCCTGATCTATTAAATATTTGCATCACATCTTTTTCATCTTGCTTTTCTACAATTGTATCTTCGTTATTGTAATATTTATCCACATACTTTCTATATCTACTTACAACTAGACCTACATACTCTGCACTTTTATTCCTACCCTCGATTTTTAGTGAAGTAATACCAGAATTTACAAATTTTTTTATATTATCAAGTCCATAGATATCTTTTTTACTTAAAATATAACTATCCTTTACTATACTTTCATCTTTACTATTTAAAAGAGTATATTTCATTCTACAAGGTTGAGCACAACTACCTCTATTTGCACTTCTCTGACCAATACTTTGACTTAACAAGCATTGACCTGAAACACAAACACATAAAGCTCCATGAACAAATACTTCTATTTCAATATCTACATTTTTACAAATATTTTCTATTTCACTTAAAGTAAGCTCACGAGCAAGAACCACTCTTTTAAATCCAATACTTTTTAAAAATTCAACTTGTTCTAGTGAATATACACTCATCTGGGTACTTGCATGAATACTTAAACTTGGTAACAACTTATGAATTAGTCTACTAATACCAATATCTTGCACAATAACAGCATCAAGGCCATAAGAATAAAGCTTTAAAACAAGTTCTAAAGCCTCTTTTATTTCATCATCATATATTAATGTATTTAGTGTAAGATATACTTTTATTCCTCTCAAATGAGCATAGTCTAGAGCCTTTATATATTCTTCTTCTGTAAAATTTTTTGTCATCATTCTTGCATTATGCTTTCCAACGCCCATATATATTGCATCAGCACCCGCATTACAAGCTGAAACAAAAGCTTCATAATTTCCTGCTGGAGCTAAAATTTCTACTTTATTCATAAGCACTCCTTTTTATACAATATAATTTTAACAATTTACCAATAATTTGTCAAGAAAATATATTTTACATTACATAACTTGATAAAAGAAAGAAGGAATTATTTAAAAACTCCTTCTTTATCTATTATTAAGATTTTTTTGTCTTACTACCTCATATATACTTATTGCAGTGCTTACAGAAGCATTAAGTGAATTTATTTTTCCAGTCATAGGTATATTTACCATAAAATCACAATTTTCCTTAACAAGCCTTGATATACCACTACCTTCATTTCCAACAACAATTCCTATTGCACCTTCAAATTTTGTATCATATATAGTATTTTCACCATTCATATCAAGTCCATATATCCAAAGCCCATTTTCTTTTAAATATTTTATACTCTCTGTAATATTTGTAACTCTTGCAATCTTTACAAAAGAACATGCACCAGCAGATACCTTTTGAACAGTATCAGTAACTTGACAAGCATTTCTTTTTTGAATTATAATCCCATGAACACCCATACATTCACAAGTACGAATAATAGCACCCAAATTATGTGGATCTTCAATTTTATCTAGTATCACAACAAAAGGAGATTCATTTCTACTTTTTGCCTCATTTAAAATATCATCTATTGTAAAATACTCATAATCAGTTATAGAGGCAACAATGCCTTGTGAATTTTTCCCATCACACATTTTATCAAGTTTTACCTTATCACATTCAACTACAACAATTTTTCTATCTTTTGCCAATTTTATAATATCATATAACTCTTTAGTTTTTCCCTGCGTATAAATTTTATTTATTGTTTGATTAGATAAAATTGCCTCTTTAACAGGATTCTTACCATAAACTATACCCATATTTTCCTCCTATTCATCAAGCTTTAATACTGTCATAAACGCATCTTGTGGTAATTCTACACTACCCACTTTCCTCATTTTCTTTTTTCCTTCTTTTTGCTTTTCAAGTAGCTTTTTCTTTCTTGTAATATCACCACCATAGCATTTTGCAAGTACATCCTTACGCAAAGCTTTTACTGTTTCTCTTGCAACAACCTTTCCACCAATTGCAGCTTGTATTGGCACTTCAAAAAGTTGCCTTGGAATAATATCTTTTAATTTTTCTACTATTTTTCTTCCTCTAGTTTCAGCTTTCTCTCTATTGACTATAAAAGACAAAGCATCTACCACTTCACCATTTAAAAGTATATCTAACTTAACAAGATTAGATTTTTTGTAGTCACATAATTCATAGTCAAATGAGGCATAACCTTTTGTTCTTGACTTTAGACTATTAAAGAAATCATATATTATCTCATTTAAAGGTAGATAATATTCTAAAGTTACTCTTTTATCATCAATATATCTCATATTGATGTATTCTCCTCTTCTTTCCTGACATAGCTCCATTACATTTCCAACAAATTCTTTTGGAGTTAATATCTCAGTTTTAGCAATAGGTTCTTCCATATAATTTATTTCTTGTGCTGAAGGTAAATCAGATGGATTATATAACTCTAATACTTCACCATTTGTTTTATGTACCTTATATATTACAGATGGAGCAGTAGTAATTAGATTTATATCATATTCTCTTTCTAATCTTTCTTCAATAATTTCCATATGTAGTAGACCTAAAAAGCCACATCTAAAACCATGCCCTAAAGCATTAGATGATTCAAGTTCATAATTTAATGATGCATCATTTAATTTTAATTTATCTATTGCTTCCTTTAATTCTTCATAATCAGAACCATCAGCAGGAAATATTCCACAATACACCATTGATTTTACTTCCTTATATCCTTTTAATGGTGCACTTGCAGGATTTGATTTTAAAGTTATTGTATCTCCCACAGATATATCAGATAAATTCTTTATACTTGCAGCTATATAACCTACTTCTCCTGCTTTTAAACTTTCTGCTTTTATATAGCCACCAGGTTTAAAATATCCTACATTTACTACCTCATATTCTTTTGAATTAGACATAGTAATTATAGTATCACCCTTTTTTACTTCACCTTCCATAACTCTTACAAAAGCCAAAGCACCCTCATAATTATCATAAATAGAATCAAATATTAAACAAGACGTTGGAGCATTTATATCACCAATAGGGGCAGGTATTTTATTTACTATTGCCTCTAATACATCTCCAACATTTAAACCTGTTTTAGCAGATATACAAGGGGCATCTTTTGTATCAATTCCTATTATATCTTCAATTTCCTTTTTTACTTCATCTACTCTTGCACTAGGTAAATCTATTTTGTTTATAACTGGGATTATTTCTAAATTATTATCAAGTGCAAGATAAACATTTGCAAGTGTTTGAGCCTCAACACCTTGAGTTGCATCTACAACAAGTATTGCTCCCTCACAAGCTGCAAGAGATCTTGAAACTTCATAATTAAAATCAACATGCCCTGGGGTATCTATCAAATTTAATATATATTCATTACCATCTTTTGCTATATATTTCATTCTTACTGCCTGTGATTTTATAGTTATTCCTCTTTCTCTTTCTATATCCATATTATCTAGTAATTGCTCTTGCATTTTTCTTCCATCAACACTTCCAGTAAGTTCAAGCAATCTATCCGCAAGTGTTGACTTACCATGATCAATATGTGCAATTATACTAAAATTTCTTATTCTTTCTTGATTTTGCATAAAAATCTCCTCATTTTACAATTAGTAATTATATCAATTTTTACGTAAACATTCAAGTAGATTAATTTATTTACTATTAATTTTTATTAAAATATGGTATAATATTTAAGGTGAAAAAAATTGTTTAATATTGGTGATTATGTAAAAATAACAAATAGTAATTTATGTGGAATTATAACTAAGATAAAAACTGATAAAGAAAATACAACTTATTATATAAATATAAACGATAAAACTGTTATAGTAAATAAAAATATGATAGAAAACTGTAAAGTAACAAATAAAAATTCAGACAAAAAAAATTATAACTTATATATATCTAGCAAACCGGAAGATACAATTATGATTAGACATCAAACAGTAAATGAGGCAATATCAAATTTAGAAAAATTTATTGACAACGCTGTATGTAACAACATATCACAAATAAAAATAATACATGGAAAAAATGGCGGTATACTAAGACGTGAAGTTAACAAATACTTAAATACTAACCCACTTGTAAAAGAACATAGACTTGGTGGATATTATGAAGGAAGTTACGGAGTTACAATAGCATTTTTAAAATAAGAAATTAATTTTCTAATTTCTTTATTTCATCTATTGATAACTCTGTTATTTCTGATATAAAATCATATGAAAATTTTTTATTTAACAAAGCTTTTGCTGTATTTATTTTTACTTCTCTTTTACCTTCTTCTTTTCCTTTTTCTAATCCATTCCATATTGCAGAAGCCATATCTAACTCATATTTTTCTCTTAATTCAGCAAGTCTTCTTTCTCTTGCTTCTCCTGTTAGATACTTTTCTTCTTTAATTTTTTCATTTTTTTCCATAACTTATAATCTACTTTTATTTATTTTTTAATATGTTATACCAATTTTTTGATATATTTCTACTTATCTAATTTTTTTATCTCATCTATTGATAGCTTAGTTATTTCTGATATAAAATCATATGGTATTTTTTTATTTAACAAAGCTTTTGCTGTATTTATTTTTTCTTCTTCTTTACCTTCTTCTTTACCTTCTTTTTTTCCTCTTTCTACTCCATTCCATATTGCTGAAGCCATATCTAATTCATATTTTTCCCTTAATTCAGCAAGTCTTTTCTCTCTTGCATCTCCTGTTAAATACTCATATTCTTTTTTTGCATCTTTAATTTTTTCATTTTTTTGCATGACCTCATCAATCTCCTTTTCATCATCAATAAAGATTAACCATTGCTCTAACTTATCATCTAAGTTTTTTTCATGTTTTCTAAACTTTGGCAACTCTATATAATAATATTTTATATTACTTACAAGCTCTACATTTCTATTATCTTTTGCTACTAAAATTGATTCTGTTAAATATTCTTTTCTATCTAAAAATTTATAATCTAGCAAAACTATTACATATACTTTCATTAAATCGTTATAATTTTGATTTTTATAAAGTTGAGTATCAAATATTTTTGAACCATAAAATTCTGCTCTTTTTATTATATTCTTTTCATCACGAACTTGTAATTCTATATCTACTAATATTTTATTATTTATCTTTGCTTTTACATCTAGTATTCCTAATTTTCCATCTATTAAATCTTTTTCTAGTGTCACATCTTTTTGTATCTCTATTTCGTTTATTTCAATTTTTAATAGACCAGTTAGAAAATCTTTTAAGAACTCTTCATTTCCGTCTTTTGTAAATACTCTTTTAAAAATATAATCATTTTTCATTGAAAGTTTTGTATTATTATACATCTTCTCACCTCCTATTCTACCATAAAATATCTTTATAATCAATGTTTTTTAGAAAATTACATTTTATTTTTATACTTTATTTGAATAAAAGGAATAAACATATAGAATATTTTGAAAAAAATAAATGATTAAAATCCAATGATTAAAAAAATTATGAACAAAAAGATTATAATTTCATTTTTAAGATTTGTAAATACGTATTTTTAAAATATTACACTTTCGACATAACTAGTATATTTTTGACAAAAAAAATAGAAGAATAAAGCTATTCTCCTATCTTTTTATTTATACTTTTTTTAATGATAATATTAGTTTATTTTCATTTTTATTTACTTCAATTCCATTCATTGTTATAATTAGTTTTTTTATTAAGTAAAATTTAGATGAATTTAAATTGTTTATTTTATCACTAGTAATGTTAAAATACCAATTATCTTGATCTTCTGTTAAAACAAAATCAATACTTGTTCCACTTTCTTGTAATTCCATCAACTGTTTTATAATCTCACAAATTATAAATATAATGTCATTAACACTTCCATTTAAATAACTATTAGATTTAAGAGCAATCTTAGTATTTAATTTTACGCCAGTATCAAGAGATGTATTTTTTAGTATTAAATTTACTACATCTACTATATCCTTATCAAGCATAACATAATTTTGATTTTCTGTTGTTTGATTTATTATAGCAGTAAGTACTTTATCAACTTTTTCAAGTGATTCTTTATTTCCAATATATGATTTATTTAATTTTTCTAGATTCTCTCTTTCTATATTTGAACTTTTATCCTGTATTAACATATTTGTTACTTCGATTTCAGCACTTATAGAAAGTAAATTTGCTTTTATTTCCTGTGCAACACCAAATATTAAATTTCCAATTACATTTGTTTTATATTTTGAAAGCTCTATCTCACTTTGTTGATTATATATTTTAGTTGCAGATATAATTTCAAGATTTAGTTTATCTATTCCTTCAGTCTTATCATAATAATTTTGAATATTTAATGCCTGCATTGTTTCAATAGGTGGCTTTTGTCCAGAGAAGCCTGTTTGCAAGATAATTATAATTTCTTGATTTGTTTTTCTTATTTCTTTTATAACATCTTCTCCTGTCATTTCTGGCATAAAGTAATCAAGAAGTAATATTTGATAATCTTTTTTACTTAATTTTTCTAATGCCTCTTTACCATTTTTTGCTGTATCTATATTATAACCTAATTGTTTTAAAAAAGCATTTGTCATAAGTAAATAATCTTCATCATCATCAACTAGTAAAATATTTATATTTTTTATTAACTCATTATATGTAACCATAAAATCAATCTCCTTATTTTTTTTAATTATATTATATATTTTTAAAAAAATAAAGCATTTTTATTATATAAAGAAAAATATTAATACCAACGCACCAAGTACAATTCTATACCATCCAAATGCTGTAAAATCGTTTCTTTTTATATAATTTAGTAAAAATTTAATTGCAAATATTGAAACAATAAATGCAGTTATAGTTCCAAATATTAAGACACCTATCTCTGTACTAGTCATAGCAATTCCATCTAGTACATATTTTACAAGTTTTAATGCACTTGCACCAAACATTACAGGGACTGCTAAGAAAAATGTAAATTCAGTTGCAACCTCTCTTGATGTACCAATTAAAATAGCTCCAAGTATTGTAGCACCTGACCTAGATGTTCCAGGAATTAAAGCAAGAATTTGAAATACTCCAATTATCATAGCTGTTTTAAATGTTATTTCTTTTAAAGTATTAATTTTAGATTCTTTTCCTTTATTTCTTTTTTCAACTATTATAAATAAAATACCATATAGTATTAGCATTAAAGCAACAGTTATTCCATTATATAAATACTTATCAAGTATATCATCAAACAATAATCCAATGATTGCTGCAGGAATACATGCAACTAATACTTTTGCCCATAAATTTAATGTTTCTTTGCTTATTACAATTTTTTTCTTTTCATCTAACTTAAATGGAAATAATTTTTTAAAGTATAATACAATGACTGCAAGAATTGCTCCAAGTTGTATTACAACTAAGAAAAATTCTTTGAATTCAGGTGTAATATTAAGTTTTAAAAACTCATCTACAAGAATCATATGTCCTGTACTACTTATAGGTAACCATTCAGTTATTCCTTCTACTATTCCAATAAAAATTGCTTTTAAAATTTCTATAATATCCAATATATTTCCCCCTTAATTATCAAGTAGCTTTGTACTTATAAGTTTATTATCTTTTGTTCTTAAATACATTGTATCACCTTCTACTGCTACAAAAGTAACATACCTAGAAAGCTTACCAATTCTTTTATATGGATCTTTACCTGATACTTTTAATATATATGTTGGATATATTAAATATACACCTGTGTAATTTGTAAAAGTATCAATTATATCTAAATCACTAAGTTCTATTGTGTTAATTAATTCATTATCATTTACAACATATACTCTATTTTTTTGTTCTTCTGCTAAGAAATATAGATTATCATCTTCATCAAGCCCTATCATAGTTACATCTTCATCAAATAAATTTAGTGAATAGTAATTTGAATAATATATGTTATAGTTTGTATCTTCATAATATATTCTATTTTTATGTTGTAACATAAACATTTTATCAAATATTAATCCTGATCTTACTTCTCCCATATTGTTGAATAAGTCAATTTGATAAATTACATTATTAGTTGAATATTGTGTTTTAGTTTCAACATTTATATATATTAAATTTATAATAGGTGACATACTCATATCTTTTATTTTAGAAAAATTATATACAGTAAAACTATTGTACTCTGCTGACCTATCTGTATCTATTTCATATGTATTAAGTGTTAATGTATCAGCATATCTACCTTCATAATCAACAAAATATAATATCATATTTTTATCATATAATAAATTGAAATAACATATTGGATATTCTTCCTCTATAACATGGACATTTTCTCCTGTTTCCAAATCGTTAATATATATTTTTGAATCTTTTAAATATGTATAATATTTATTATCATATGATATTTGTATATCTGTTATACCATCTTCAATCACTATATCAAGTGCATTTGTAATTTCTTCTTTTGATGTTCTTATTGGATTACTATTTACACTTGATTGTGATATTCTGTAAAAATAATTATCTATATACATAAGAGTTGGTACAGTTATAAGTGTACCTATTAATGAAAAACAAAATATATATTTAAAAAAAGTTAATAATTTTGATTTTTTCTTTGGAATATTCTCTTCATCAATTCCTTTTCTTTTACTTCCTTCTCTTTTTCTCATTACTTTACCCCTATTCTTGATTATTTACTTGCTTTTTCATCACTCTTTGGCTTTGTAACTATAAATGCAGATGAAATATATCTTTGCCCCATTATATCACTTGGTTGATTTACAAGTTCAGAATCAAATATCATAGTTGATGATGCTCCACCATCTAAATTAAATGCATTGTATGCACCATAATCAAGTAAAATGTCTTGAACATTTTTTAACGTTGCACCTGGCATTCCTAAACGTCTACCATCAATAACTAACATAAGTATAGCACCATCTTGTCTTTGACCTATTGCAGTTCTTGGGTTAACTCCCCATCCCCCATCACCATAATAAATTGTTGGTTGACCATTTATTATAATAACAGGTGAAAATGATACAGCATCTCTTAATCCTATTTCTTTCATCTCATAGTATGACATACTATTTGATACAACAAGTTTGTTATCTGCATCAAGTCCTACAACAGCTTGTGTTCCATACTCAAAAGCAGGAGTTTTTAGTTCTCCATCTTCTATAATAAGTCCTGATGATTCACCACCATTACCTAAAGCGTCATCTTCTATTCCTCCAGCATTTATTCCTGCTATTGCATCATATGCTTCTACAATTTGTGATGTAGTTGCGCCAACAGTTCCAAGTCTTGGAGCAGTTGCAACTTTTACACGTGATGGATCATCTACTATCATTAAATATCCAATATATGAGTCAGCTTCTATTTTTACAACTTCTATTCCCTCTTTTGGATCAGTTATATCAGTTTTATTATTTGATATTTTAATATCATCTAATTCTTGTGCTGCAATATCTTGTTGTGGTCTATTTTTTTCTAATATCTGATTTATTTCTTCATCACTTAAAAACCAAGTAGCAAAATACTGATGTGTCATAGATGTCATTGCAATTGCAACTATCATTTCACGAGTAGTTTGAAATGGACCATAGTATACAAGTCCTATTGACAAAGCTGGAATAAATACAATCTGAAACATCAAAAATAATATGAACACTTTAAAAAATTTCTTCATTATTTACCTCTCTTAATAACTAATAATATTAAATAAACAGTAATAAAATACACATTCTGTTTAAACTAAATATTATTTTAACAGATAATACTTTTTTTTGCAATATATTGGCGAAATTTTGTTAAACAGAAATAAAGAAGGGTTACCCTTCTTTACTTAAAAATCTTATTTTTTATTTCTTTTTATTATTTTCCGTATATACGTTTACATCTGGATCTTTTTGCGTATTTTTATTATGTGTAGTACAAGTTTCAGTTGGTGCCATATAGCCCCAGTCACTTGGTAAAATGTATGGTACACTATCCCTTGTTATAAATGATCTTTCAGATGTTGAAGGACAATATTGATTTGCAATTTTTCCTGTTTCATTACAAATTTTTACCATTTTATGCACAGTACAAGTTTTTGTTGGTATAGTTCCTGTTGCAAATATATCAGTTCTTGTTCTATCTCCTCTTGGATCTGCTCTACAAGCATCAGTTGTAACAAGTCCTGAATCTTTACATACAGCTCCTTCAACTATTCCAGATGGTCTTTCAAAATCTTTCCATTCCTGTCCTTCACTAATTTTTGTCATTACCCTTTGCCATAATACCATTGATTCATATGGATAAGGTCTAGTAAATGGCCAATATGGTCTTGCTATTGATTTACTTCCTGATTTTCCTCCAACATTATCATAACCGTTCCAACAAGCAACAGTATAATATGGGCTATATCCACAGAACCATCTATCTAAATCATCATTAGAATTACCAGTTTTTGCAGCAACACTCATATTGCTTACTGATATACCACCATCATAAGCTGTTCCACCAGGATCAAATACAGATTTTAAGCAACTTGTAAGTAAATATGCTGTTGTCTCTTTCATAACTCTCTTTGGTTCTGAATTTCTAACAAGTTCCTCTTTTCCATTTCTATCTAAAACTTTTGTATAAAATCTTGGTTCTATATATAATCCACCATTTGCAATTGTTGCATATGCACCTGCCATTTCAAGTACAGTAGCACCTTCAGTTAATCCACCAATTGCAAGAGATGCTATATTTTCATCATTAGATGCAGGGTTTTCTTCTGCACTTACTAAAGGTATACCACAATTTTCTATAAAATTGAATGCATAATCTTTATCTACTAACATATTAGCTTTAAGTGCTGGTAAATTCATTGAGTATGCTAATGCTTCTCTTGCTGTTACATAACCAAAGAAATAATGATAATAGTTTTCTGGATTATATGTTCCATAAGGAAGTGGTGAATCATCAATTCCTCCACCTGGGTATAATACTCCTAATTCGAATGCTGGTCCATAAGCTCCTATTGGTTTCATACAAGAACCTGGTTGTCTTCTAAGTTGAGTTGCTCTATTAAATGTAAGTGCTCCTGTTTTCTCATCAGCACCACCCTTTATTGCAAGTACATTACCATTAGACTGGTCTAAAACTACCATAGCAGATTGCATAAAGTCTCCTTCATTATCAACTTGGAACATATCTGGATCATTATATGCTTCATCAACTATATTTTGTATATTAGGATCAAAAGTTGTATATATTTTATAACCACTAGTATATATTCTTCTTAGTGCTTCTCCTCTATCTATTCCTTTTTCAGTCATTAAATCATCTATTACTTGTTCTACTACTGCATCTACAAAATATGATTGAACAGTATCAATTACATATACATCATTTACTTTAAATTCTAGTTCTTCTGTGCTTGCCTTATCATAATCTTCTTGACTTATTTTTCCAAGTTCAAGCATTTTATTTAAAACTACATCTTTTCTATTTAAAAGTCTTTCTTTTGCTTCATCACTTGAAAATGGATTAGTTGCCTCTGGCGACTGAATTGCTGCAGCAAGGCACGCAGCTTCTGCTATATCTAGTTCTGTTACAGATTTTGCAAAATATCTTTGAGATGCCATTTCAATTCCCCAAGCTCTATTTCCAAAATATACTGTATTCAAATATGCTATAAATATATCTTCTTTGCTAAGTAATTTTTCTAATGCATAAGCCCTATACCACTCTCTTACTTTTCTTTTCCAATCTTTTTCCTTATCATCCATAACATTTTTTACTAATTGTTGAGTTATAGTACTACCACCAAAGCTAGAATCTCCACCATTTAGTACATATGTTACTATTGCACTTAATGTTCTTTTTATATCTACACCTTTATGTGTAAAAAATCTTTCGTCTTCTATTGCTACTATTGCATCTACAACGTGTGTAGGTATATCTTTATATTCTACTGATATTCTATTTTCTTCATCAAATAATGAAAACATTTCATTTCCATCTTTATCATACAAATATGATGTAAGTTTAACATTTTCAAGTTTTTCAAGTTCTACACTATCTGTTTCTTCAACAATTGATGAAATTACTCCAAGAGCTAGTCCAGCTCCAACAATTCCAAATGCTATAAATAAAAATAGTAAAACTCTAAATATTTTCCATCCTATTCTTTTTCCTTTTTTCTTCTTCTTAGAACCATTTTCAACAACACTTGAATTTCTAGTTTTTCTAGTTTTCATATTCTTAGGTTGTTTTGTAGTTTGATTCTTTTCGTTTCTACTCATATTTATCCTCCATAAAAATATGTATTTTACCAATCCTTGAACAATTCATCAAAGCTATATCTGATGCTAAAGTTTTTCTTAATCGCACTTTTTACTTTTTCCATTGTAGCAAAATCAAGTCTACCAATTCTAGTCTTAAGCCTTGATTTATCTAAAGTTCTTATTTGTTCAACTAATATTATCGAATCTTTTGGTATACCGGTAATACTAGCATATATTGGTACATGTGTAGGCAAATTAGTCCTTTTTATTCTAGTAGTTATTGGTATTCCAATAATAGTTGGACTATATTTATTTCCTATATCATTTTGAATTATCAAAACAGGTCTTATTCCATCCTGCTCGCTTCCAATAGCAGGACTTAAATCAGCGTAGAATATATCCCCTCTTTTAATGTTCAAAATAAAACGCACCTACTTTCATATATTATACACTATTTCAATAAAAAATCAAATAGTTTTATATAATTTAATATTTTATATAAATTTAATACTTTACTAAAATACTATTATACATAATATCTATATATGCTAAATCTTCATTATTATAAACCATATATTCACATATGTTATTACTTTCTTTATCTACAACTATTTCAAGCTTTGAAATATCATCTAAAAATTCATATTTTTTATCTTTATTATTTACATTTATAGTATATAGTATTTTATTATCACTTTCTTCTATATTAATTGTAAAATTCTTATTCATATCTTTATTTATTTCATCATATAGGCTAAAAAACGTTGCAATACTTAATAAATTTTCTTTCTTTATAATATAATCGCTTAATACATATTCTAAATTT
This sequence comes from uncultured Clostridia bacterium, assembly GCA_947625855.1. Taxonomy (GTDB): domain Bacteria; phylum Bacillota; class Clostridia; order TANB77; family CAG-465; genus CAG-465. The sequence goes on from CANQPW010000025.1 coordinate 13,894, forward strand.
TGTGTACTAGATTTTATACTTAGCATATTATTATCTAAAATGTATGTGATAATCTCATCACCATTAAATATTTTAAACTCAAAAAATTCTCCATTTTCATCTTTTTTATATTCTTCTTCTATATTATAACTATTTTGATTTTTATTGCTTATTATATTTGCTTTATATACTGCTTTATATTCTAAAATACTACTAAATTCTTCTAAGTTTATATCATTATTTTTTGGATTTTTGTAAACAGCTATAAACGATATAACTATTAAACACAAAGCAATTGTCACAGCACCAAGCATAATTAACCATAATCTTTTATTTCTATCATAACCTATTTTAAATCCTAACACATACATATTAATACCTCTACAATATTAAATATATGCTTTACAATATATGATAAATACCTAAATAGAATTTTATTTTCTATTTAGGTATTAATAATTTAACTTTTTGCATTTTCAATAGCTTTTTTAACTTCTTGAAGTTTATCTAATATTGCCATTAAATCTGACATTTCAAGATTATTTTTAATTTCATATTTTACAGTATTTGTCATTGTATCTACATCTTGTTTTAAGAAAGCAAGCATTTCTAAGATATCAAATCTTGTAGATTTATAACTTGAAGCATTTGATCCGATTAAATTTCCATCTATATCATATGTTTCTTCATAATTTGGAATACATGATGGTATATTAAATTTTTTTGTAATTTCTTCTTGAAATACTTTTTGTACTTCATATTCACCATGAACTATAAATATATTTTTTGGTTTTTTAGTGAATTTATCTATCCAATCAAGTAATAAATCTTTATCTGCATGACCTGAGAATGCATCTAAATATTTTATTTCTGCATTTACAGCAATTTCTTCATCAAATATTTTTACAAGTCTTTCTCCACTAAGTATCTTTTGTCCTAAAGTCCCTTCGGCTTGATATCCTACGAAAATAACTGTGCATTCTGGTCTATATAGATTATGTTTTAAATGATGCTTTATTCTTCCAACTTCGCACATTCCACTTGCAGATATAATTACTTTTGGTGTTAAATCTTCATTTAATTCACGTGACTTTTCTGGAGTTTCAACAAAATGTAAGTTTTCAAATTCTAATGGATTATCACCTTTTAGTAAATATCTTAATGCTTCTTCATCATAATACTCTGGATTTTCTTCAAACACTTTTGTTGCATTAACAGCAAGTGGACTATCAACATAAATAGGAATTTTAGATAGTGCTTCCCTTAAAGATGAATCATCTGCATGATATCTATTTATTTCATATAATATTTCTTGTGTTCTTCCAACTGCAAAAGAAGGAATTATTACATTTCCACCTCTATTTATTGTATCAAGTATAATTTCTATTAATTTTCCTGTTTGATCTTCTATTTTACCATGATTTCTATCTCCATAAGTAGATTCGATTATTAAATGGTCTGCTTCTTCAATATATGTAGGATCATTTATTATAGGCATATTAAAATTACCTAAATCTCCACTAAATACAGTTTTTTCTTCTTTTCCATTTTCTTTTGTATATAATTCTACAATGCTTGAACCAAGCATATGACCAGCATCAATAAACTTAAATCTAATATTTTCATCTATTACGACTTCCTCGTTATAATTTACTCCGTTAAATATTTCAATTGAATCTATACCATCTTGTGCTGTATAAATAGGGTCATTTGGCTTTTTTCCTGCTCTTTTTCTTTTTCTATTTACCCATTCTATTTCTTTTTCTTGTATATGTCCACTATCTGCTAACATGATAGTACATAAGTCTTTTGTAGCAGTAGTGCAATAAATTGGTTTCCTAAATCCCATTTTATAAAGTTTTGGTATTCTACCACTATGGTCAATATGTGCATGTGTTAAAATTACAAAATCTATTACATTTAAATCAAATGGGAAATCTTCATAGTTTAACATTTGATCTGTTAGCTTACCTTGGAATAATCCACAATCAACTAAAAACTTTTTATCATTTACCTCTAGCATATAGCAAGATCCTGTAACTGTTCTTGCAGCGCCATAAAATGTCATTTTCATATATTCTAATCTCTCCTTTTTTACTATTTTAATTTAATTTACAATATTTATCAAGAAATTTATATTAATTTATAAAAGTTGGATTTTTTGTTATAGAAAGTGATATATTATTCTTTTTTGTTTTATTAAATAATGCAATTTTTTCATATATTATATTATATATTTTGGTATTTAATCTTGTTTTCATTACTATATTTACTCTATATTTATTATTTAATTTTTGAATATATGGTGATTTTGGTGAAAATACTCTATATTCATTTGAATTGTTTTGAATTAAAATATTGTATAACTTTTCTGCTTCACTTCTTACTATTTTAAAATCATTTCCTACTAATTCAAATAGCACAATATCTAAAAATGGTGGATATCCAAATGTTCTTCTATACTCTATTTCGCTTTCAAAAAACTTTTCATAATCATTTTCATAAATTGAGTTTAATATATAATTACTTGTATCGTTTGTCTGTATCAATACTCGTCCAGGAAGTGTTGATCTTCCTGCCCTTCCTGCTACTTGATATATATTTGAAAATGCTTTCTCAGATGCTGTATAATCATTTATTGAAAGTAAGGCGTCAACTCCTAAAATTCCTACTAACGTTACATTTGCTATGTCATGTCCTTTACTTATCATCTGAGTTCCAATTAAAACATTTATATTTTCATTTTTAAATTTATCTAATATTTTTTGATGTGAATCTCTTGCAATAGTCGTATCTGCATCCATTCTAAGTATTGATATATTAGGATATATTTCTTTTAATTCTTCCTCTAATTTTTGTGTTCCTATTACTCCACTTGAAATATTTTCACTATCACACTTTGGACATCTAGTTATATTTTTTTCAACATGTGAGCAGTAATGGCAAAGAAGTAAATTATTTGTTTTATGATAAGTCATAGATACGTCACAATTTGGGCACTTAAATACATATCCACAATCTTTACAACTAAGATATGATGTATATCCTCGTCTATTTAAAAAGATCATTGTTTGTTCATTTTTTTCTATATTTTTAGCAATTTCTTCTTTTAATGCACTACTTAATATTCCAGTATTTCCCATAACTCTTTCTTGTCTCATATCAATAAGTTCAATTTGTGGCAAAACAGCAACACCTGGTCTTGACTTTAATTCAAATAATTCAATAGCACCAGTTTTTGCTTTATTATATGTTGTAATTTCAGGAGTTGCAGAACCTAATACAAGTATTGCATTTTGTGTTTTACATATATATGCTGCTATATCCTTTGTGGAATATTTTGGCGTTGTTTGTGAATAATAACTCGAATCATGTTCTTCATCTATGACAACAAGTCCTAAATTATCTATCGGAGCAAATATTGCAGATCTTGCTCCAATTACAATATCTACTTTTCCTTCTTTTATACGTTTATATTCTTCTTTTCTTTTAGCAATAGTCATCTTACTATGAAGTATTGCTACATTATTTCCAAATCTTGATAAAAATCTAGTAACTGTCTGATAAGTTAAGGATATCTCTGGCACAAGTATTATAGCTTTTTTTCCTTGATTTAATACTTTTTCAATAAGCTGTAAATATACTTCTGTTTTTCCACTTCCAGTAACTCCAAATATCAAGCATTGTTTATATTTTTCATCATATATATAGCTTCCTATTTTATCTATTATTTCTTTTTGCTCTTTTGTAGGTACTTTCTTCTCAGTTTTTTCTACATTGTAATCTTTTAGTAAATCAACTTCTTTATCTACTTTCTTTAATTCTATATATCCATTTTTTACAACAGTATTTATAACTGCTTTAGATATTCCAAGTCCTTCTACAACATCTGATACTAAAACATATTCATTATATATTAAAAAAGTTAAAAGCTGTATATGCTTTGCACTTTTTATAACTTCACTTTCAATATCTTGCATAATTTCATCCGTAGACTTTTTTAATATTATTTGTGTATCTTGTTTTGTATTTACAGACTTACTACTATTTTTAGAGGCAGTACCTGGTGGAAACATAAGTTTTAAAGCATCATAAACATTACAGAAATATACATATGACATATATTTAGCAAGTTTTAGTCTTTCTTCATTTACATATGATACTTCATCTAATATTTCTTGTATTTCTTTTAGTTTATACTTTCTGCTTTTTATTTCTTCTTCTGTTTCTTCTACTAATTTTACAATTATTCCCTCTTCTGCATTTTTACCTCTACCAAAGCTTACTAAAACTCTTTTTCCTACTACTGCATCATTTTCTAATTCCTTTGGTATTATATAATCATAAACTTTATTTAAACTTTTTACTGATGTATTTATAAGTATTTTTGCAATAATCATATACTATTCTCTCCAATCAATTTATATTATATAAGATATAGCTAATCGTGTCAATCATATTTAAACATTTGTTTATGTAAAAAAAGAGCAAGAGTATTTCATCTTGCCCTCAATGTTTATTTATTATTTGAAGATTTTTTTGTTTCTTTCTTCTTTTTATTAATAAACATTACTCCAACAACTATTCCAATAACTGCTACAAGGAATATTAT
>CANQPW010000026.1 GCA_947625855.1 uncultured Clostridia bacterium
ATTGTTTTTCTATTGTTATCTCCTTGCGACGCTCTATATCTTACCACCTTTATTTTCATTTGTCAACTATTTTTTTAAATTTCTACAAGAATTACATCTTCCCCTATCTTTTTTATTTTGTTCCAAGGAATAGTTATGTTATTTTTTCCTGTAATATTTCCAAATAATTTTCCTGTTTTTGCAACTATTATAGAGTTTATTTCACCATTTTCAAAATTTGCTTGAACATCTACAACAAATCCCAAAATTTTTCCTTCATTTAGACTTATAACTTCTTTTTGCTTAAAGTCAATACCTCTTGACATATACTCACCTTATCTATATATATTCTAATCATATTTTAAATATTACAAAAAAGCTACACACATAAGTATGTAACTTTTATTATCACATTTCTAAAATATTGTTCACTATCTTAGATAATTTCATTCCATTTGATGCTTTAAAATATATTATATCTCCATCTTTCATATTTTTAACAATATCATTTTGTAAATCTTCCATATCATCAAAACATCTTACTTCTTCTATATACTTTTTTGCAGTTAATGCAATATTTTTGGCTTCATTACCAAATGTATATAATATATCACATTTTATTTCTTTAAATAATTCACCAGTTTTTAAATGTATTTCTTTAGAAAAATCACCAAGTTCAAACATATCTCCTAAAACTATTATTTTTCTTTTTGCTTTTAATTCATTTATAGTTACAAGTCCAGATTTTATAGAATCAATACTTGCATTATATGTATCATCAATTATACTAATGTTATTTTTTATTTTTTTAATTTGCATACGTCCATTAAAATTTTTATATTTTTTTATTCCACTTATTATTTTTTCAGGTTCCATTTTAAATACTTCAGCAACCTTAATTGCAGACAAAGCATTTTGTATATTATGTTCTCCTATTTGATTTATTGTTATATTGCACATTTCATCATAGATTTTTGTTTTAAATTCCAATGAATTTTCATTTACTACTTTATCTTCTACATCATTTAATGAATATCTTATAATATTATATTTTTCATCTTTTAATTTAGATAAGAATTTATCATCTTGATTTATAATCAATGCTTTTATTCCTTTTATATTATTTGCTATTTTTACTTTTTCCTCAAATATTTTTTCTTGACTTCCAAAAATTCCAATATGTGCTACCCCAATTTTTGTTATTACACATACATCAGGCTTTAATATATTAGATAATATATCCATTTCACCTATATGATCAATACCTGCTTCTAGTACACCTATATCTTGATTATCTAACTCTAAAATCATTAAAGGAAGTCCAACTATGCTATTAAAATTTTTTCTTGTAACTAGTAAATTATATTTTTCAGATAATACACTTGCTATCATTTCTCTTGTACTAGTTTTTCCTACACTTCCAGTAACTGCAACAATAGGAATATCTATATTTTTTTTTCTATTATATATTGCAATATCATATAAAGCTTGTGTTGTATCTTGAACTTCTATTATACAAATATTTTTATTGATATTTATACTATTTTTTATAATTTCATCTTTTTTTATATAATTTTTAGAAATAAAAAAACCTATTGCACCTTTTTTAACCACATCTAATATATAATCATGACCATCTACTTTTTCACCTAAAATTGGAATGAAAAAATCTTCCTTATTAAATTCTCTGCTATCAATACAATAACTTTTAACTTTTACATCAGCATTACCATTTAAAACTTTTGCATTACTAGCATTTGCAATTTCATCTATTGTTAACAATTATATCACCTACTACATTTTATCATATTAATATAATTTTAACAAGAAAAAAAGTGCTCTTTGGCACTTTATATATTAAGCATTATAAAAATATGTTTCTATACCTCTTAAGATTGCCTCTGCAATTTGCTGTTCATTTTGTATAATCCAATTTGCATCCTGTTCATTATCATGAAATGCAACTTCAAGCAAAACAGCAGGTGCTAAAGTTTCTCTTACCTCATACAAATTATTTGTATACAATACACCTCTACCAAGTTCAGGTTCTGGATAAATTTTTTCTATTTCTGCATAAATATCTTTTGCAAGTGTATCTGCTCTTATTCCCTCTCTATTTGCATATATTTCTGGCCCTCTCCCATTAGTTGCTCCACCACTAGCATTACTATGTAAAGCCACATGGATATCTGGATTTATTTCATTACTTTCTCTTACAATTTCTTTTAATGAATTATCAGGATTATTTCTATAAACTTTATATCCATTTTGTTTTAATAAATTCTCAAGAATATCTGCAATTCTATTCATTCTATATTCTTCGCTACCAAAATCACCATAACCTATATTATATTGTTGAGCAGATGGACTTAGATATACTACTTTTTCTTCCATACTTTCCTCCTTTATAATATAAATATGGTATAAAACTAAAAGATATGCCATTTTTATTCTAATTATTTGATTTTCTTTTAAGTTTTTCTAGTGCATTCTTTTCTATTCTAGAGATTTGAGCTTGTGAAACACCTAATTCTTCAGCAAGTTCAATTTGAGTTTTATCATCAAAATATCTTTTTTGTATAATTCTTCTTTCCTTATCATTTAACTTTTGTAACATTTGTTCTATTGAAATCTTATTAATTAATTCTTCATTATCTTCCTTATCATTTTTTAATTGATCCAATAAATATATTTGATCTCCACCATCGTTATATACACAATCATATATTGACATTGGAACAATCATACTATCTAATGCTAGTATTACATCTTCTTTTGTTGCCTTAGTTAAGTTGCATATTTCATCTATTGTAGGTTCTTCATTTTTTTCATTTATATATTTTTCCCTTTCTTGAGATATTAAATATGCAAGATCTCTTAAAGACCTAGTTACCCTAAAAGCACTATTATCCCTTAGATATCTTTTTATTTCACCTATTATCATCGGCACTGCATAAGTTGAAAATTGAACTGGTTGTTCAATATCAAAATTATCAATAGCTTTAATTAATCCAACTACTCCTACTTGAAATATATCATTTATATTTTCGCCACGATTATTAAACTTTTTTATAATACTTAATACCAGCCTCAAATTAGCTTCTACAAATTTATCTTTATACTCCTTTTTCCCATTTTTTATATCCTTTAACATTTTCATTTGTTCTTCTTGTGAAAGTTTTGGAAGTTTTGAAGTATCCATTCCTTGTACTTGCACTTTAATATTTACACTATTCATATGTATTCTCCTTTTTTTATTGTTAATATAATTTACATATGAATTTACGTTTATACACATTCGACAATACTTTACTTTATTAGTATTTTTTTACCGTAATTACTATATTAACGGTTAAATTATAATATTTTAATTATAAATAATTTGTAGAAATAAAATACTATTTAAAAAAATCTCTTTTTAATCCATTTATGACCTTTTTTTCAATTCTTGATATATATGACTGAGAAATTCCAAGTTTATCTGCTACTTCTTTTTGAGTAAGTTCTTCTATTCCATCAAATCCATATCTAAGTTGCATTATCATTTTTTCTCTTTTATTTAGATTATGTATTGCCTTTGATAATATTTTTTTATTATCATCATCTTCTATTGACTTAAATATACTATCATTATCTGTACCTAAAATATCTCCTAGTGATAAATCATTTCCTTCACTATCAATATTTATTGGTTCATCAATAGATACTTCTGTTTTAATTCTATTATTTTTTCTTAAAAACATTAATATTTCATTTTCTATACATCTTGAGGCATATGTTGCAAGTTTTATATTTTTATTCAAATTGTAACTATTTATTGCTTTCATAAGACCTATTGTTCCTATTGATATCAAATCTTCAATATTTACTCCTGAATTTTCAAATTTTTTTGCAATATATACAACAAGTCTTAAATTTCTTTCAACTAATTTATTTTTTGCTTCCATATCTTTATTCATGAGTTTTTCTAATAATTCTTGTTCTTCTTCTTGAGTAAGTGGTGCTGGTAATGTATCAGCTCCAGCTATATATAGTATCGAATTATCATCTACGCCAAAAAATTTTAACATGGTTAAATATATTTCTTTTATTTTACCAATATCTATCATATAGTAACCCCCTTTAATTTCTCTACATACGTATTATAACCAATAAGCGCACTATATTTTTCATCATTTTGCATTTCTTGTAGTGTAAATGATACTATTATTCTTTTTACTGTTGCTACATATTTATCATTACTATAAAATGATACATTTCTTACTACATATCCATCAACATTTTCATATCCTGTTAAGGTTTTTATATTTATGTATATCTTCTTATTTAATACTCCTTCTTCTTTTAATTTATTATAGTATTTACAATTTATAAATATTACATCCAAATTGCTAATATTATCCTTTACACTATTACCAGTATCTACAAAACTTTTTATTCTCTGACTTCCAATATACATTATATATATTAAGTCATCTGATTTTATATTACTTTTAAAAATCTTCCATGCGTACTTTGTAAATATATTTAAAATGATTCCACAAAATGTATAAACACTTATTTTAGATATAATATTTTCTAAGGAGATTTTTAAGAATAACGTTACAGATATTATGCTTCCTACATAAAGAAAATATATTAGATAATATACTACTACTAATTTTAAATATTTATTCAATTTTTCTGGTTTATATAACAAATATATAGCAATAATTATTACAAATATTTTTATAATATTTAAGCCTAAAACTGAATTTGAATATACATATAGTATTGTTGAATAGATTGATATCATAATTGCTACTATTATTTTTGATTTTATTTTTACTTTACTTTTTACAAAAATTGTTAATTCTTCTATTATTACATAATTTATTATTAAATTTTCTAAAAAAATATAGTCTAGGTAGATTTTCATTTAATCACCTAAACTATATTATATTTATTTATATTTTATTTTTTTGTAAAACTTTGACGCCTATATAATTATTTATAACAAAAAATAGAATATATAAAACGAGTTACATTTTATATATTCTATTATTATTATTCACCTTTATTTCTTCTTAAAAATGGTGGTATATCTAAATCAACCATTTTATATTCATTATTATTTTGATTAGATGTTGAAGATATTGTTGTCTTTGAAAGACTAGGTGAAGAAAGTCCTAAATCAGCAAGTGTTGTTGAAGTATTAGATTGTGATATATTACTATTATTTGTTGCATTTTTTAAAGCTTCTCCAACAATATTATCTAATTTTAAAGTGTCAAATGAAGATTTTGTAAATCCTGTTGCTATAACAGTTATTACGATTTCATTTTCAATTGTTTCATCAATCACAGCACCAAATATAATATTTGCTTCTGGATCAACTGATTTTTGTACTAATTCAGCAGCTTCATTTATTTCTAATAATCCTAAATCTTTTCCACCTGTTACATTTATTAATACTCCGCCTGCTCCTTCTATTGAAGTTTCAAGTAATGGACTATGAATTGCTTGTCTAGCAGCTTCTTGTGATCTATGTTCACCAGATGCTCTACCAATACCTATATGAGCTATTCCAGCATCTAACATAATAGTTTTTACATCTGCAAAATCTAAATTAACAAGTCCTGGAATTGTTATAAGATCAGAAATACCTTGTACACCTTGTTTTAATACATCATCAGACATTCTAAATGCTTCTGTTATTGTTGTTTGTTTCTCTACAACTTGTAACAATTTTTCATTAGGAATTACTATAAGTGTATCAACACACTGTTTTAATTCTTCAATACCTGCTTCTGCTTGAACCATTCTTCTTTTTCCTTCAAAAGGAAAAGGTTTAGTTACAACAGCTACTGTTAGTACACCCATTTCTTTTGATACTTCTGCTACTATTGGAGCTGCACCAGTTCCAGTGCCTCCACCCATTCCAGCAGTTACAAATACCATATCAGCACCTTTTAATGCCTCAGCAATTTCAGCCTTTGATTCTTCTGCACTACATTTTCCAATCTCAGGATTTGCTCCTGCTCCTAGTCCTCTTGTTAATTTTTCACCTATTTGAATTTTTTTGCCAGCCTTTGACATATTTAAAGCCTGTCTATCAGTATTTACAGCGATAAATTCTACACTCTTAATACCTGCCTCAACCATTCTGTTGACACCATTGTTACCTGCTCCTCCAACACCAACTACTTTAATAGTAGCCATTCCTGCTTGCATATCATTTTCCATCTTTAACTCCTCCTTAAAAAAATTTATTCTTCTTCATCTATTTTTTTAATCTTTTTATTAAACCCTAATAATTTATTTTTAAAATTTGTTATTGTTTCTATTATTCTTTCCTTTAAATTTGGGTCTGTTACTATTTCTACATCACTATTTACATGTTTACTAAGCCCTAAGCTTGCTATATATCTAACCATTCCAAAAACTGTTGTATGTTGTGGTTTTATTATATTTATAAGTTTTGGACTGCAAATTCTAACTTGATCTAGTTTTAGAGTAAGCTTTGCAAGTTCTTCTGCGCCAACTATATTACTTATTCCTTGTCCAGTTAATACCATACACTCTATTTTTCCATTCAAGTTATTTTCAGTAAGCATTTTTCGTATTATTTGATAAGTTTCTTTTACTCTAGCTTCAATAACTTGAACTACATCACTACATTTAATTACATTATTTTGTTGATCAATACCTCTACTAGAAATTTTTATTTCATGATTATTGGTAATCATTGCCATTATAGCAAGATTATATTGTCTTTTTAATTTTTCAGCTTCATCAGTACTTATATTAAAAGTAAGAGCAATATCATTTGTTATATGATCTCCTCCTACTGGGATTGTTGTATAAAACTCAATTTTTGAATTTTTATATACAGATATATCAGTATGACCCCCACCCATATCTACTAGTAAAACTCCAGCTTCTTTTTCTTCTGGCATTAATACTATATTTGATGTAGCTAAAGTTTCTAAAATCAATCCATCTATTTTTATACCTGCATATTTTAAAGTCTTTTGTACTCCTTCAATGTAATCACCCTTAGCAATTACAACTTCAACCTCCATAGCAAATGTTTTACAAAAAGCACCTATTGGTTCTTCTTTGTATACTCTACCATTAACTATATATTCATACGGTAGTATATCTATTATTTGCTCATCTAATGCAAGTTCAGTAGTAATCTGAATCTTTGCAAATAGATTATATATATCATTTATTGTCATACCGTCATCAGGTCGTGCTACTTCTGACTCCATAACAACTTTTTTTATTCTTACATTCATGCCTTTTATATTAACATAGGCAGAATTTACTGATAGCTCTGAAATTTGTTCTGCGGCACTTATTGCTTCCTTTACAGACTGTGATACTGTCTTTGGATCAATAATTTGACCTCTTTTAATGCCCGAGTTATTAGCAAGTCCATAACCAATAACTTCAATCTCACTAAATTTGTTGACTTGGCCAATTACGCAGCTGACTTTAGATACACCAATATCAAGTCCAACTATGATATCACCTATAGCCACATTTCACACCTCCAAATTTGAGCTACAAATATAATACTATTTTTTACTAAAAAAATCAAGTGTTTTATTTAAAAATTGTAATATTTTTGTCATTTAAGTGAAACATTTTTTTAACATCATATTTTTCTTTACTAATATTTATTTTTTCTTTACTTCTTATAAGTAAAATATAGACTGTAAATATGGAAATAGAAATATTTTTTGAATATAAAATTTGTATAAAAGAAAAAAATATTAATACTAATAAAAATACTTTTTCTATAATATTTAAGTATTTTTTTCTATATTTAAAATCACCAAATACATTTAGTAAAATATTATATCCATCTAAAGGATATATAAATAACATATTAATTATTGCAAGTGATATGTTAATATCAAAAATATATCTTTGATCATGAAAAATTACAGCAAGTATTATATTTGACATTGGACCTGCTAAATATATAAAAATATTATGAAGATATGATGTTTCCTCATTTAAAACATATTTACTTTTCTCAAATTTTGCATTAACCCCTGATAAAGTTAATTTAATTGTATCTAATTTTTTACCAAATAAAGATGCTACAAAAATATGTGATAACTCATGAAAAGATATAAATAAATAGCATAGATAAAAAGGTGCAAAATAACTTCTCATTTTATTTGAAAAAAGACAAATAAAAGAGAATATCAAAAAAAGATATTCTGCTTCTAAATAAAAAAATGGAGTTTTTATTTTCACATTTTTCACCTCTATTAAAAATCAACTAAATTTCTTGGATTTATTGTTCTAGAATCTACAATTATTTCAAAATGTAAATGTGGTCCTGTTGTATATCCTGTATCTCCCATAAGTCCAATTATATCTCCTTGCTTTATTTCATCTCCTTCTTTTACTTTTATTTCACTTAAATGTGCATATTTAAAAATAATACCATCTTTTTCTATTTCTATATTATTACCATAATATTTATCCATTGATTGTGTTTTATAAACAACACCATCAGTTGCACTTTTTATTTCTGTACCAGTAACATTTGCTATATCTATACCAGTATGATAAGGATTTACATCACTAAAAATCTGTTCTCGTGCTCCATATTCAGATGTAATTGTTCCATTTACAGGAATTGCTATACTTATATTTTTGCTTAAAACTGTTGCTACATCATCTTGCATCATACTTACAGCACTTGACTGATTTTTAAGTTCAACATTTTCAATGCTTTCTAAATTATTAAAAACTTCTTTTATCTCCTCTTGTGTACTATTTTCAAATATATCATTTTTACTTATTGTTTCTATTGCTTGATTATTATATATAAAACTTATAAATTCTTTTTTTAATTCAAAAGCAATTATTTTTGGTTTTATAACATTATACTTATCCTTTATTTTCATACTTAAATTTTCTGGAATTACAAATTCTATTTTAGGATATATATTTTTTGTAAAATTTTCTAATTTAAAAAATAAATATTCTTTTGAATAATCTTTATTATATTCTGTTATTATTCTTCCAACAAATCTATTATTCTTTATAGTGTCAGGTATTACTAATTTACCAATCAAACAACTAAATACTATTAATATTGATAAAAATACTTTTATAAGTAGTTTTGTTTTATATTTTATTTTAAATTTTCTTTTTGTGTCTTCAACATCTTTTTCTTCATATTCATCTGATATATATTTTTTCTTTTCTAATTCTTCAAAAGGATTATTATATTTTAGCTGTGTATTGTTTATTAAACTTTTTCTAAGTCTTCTTGCTGCTACTACATTTCCCATATATTGTCCCCTCTCTTTTATCTTTTTGTATTTACTAAATTATATTAAAATGTAGCACAATTATTACAAAAAAATAGATAGCAAACTATCTATTTTCAATAGTACCTTTTAGATACCATAAATGTTCACTATCTATTTTTATATCTACCATCTTTCCTATTAAAGAATCATCAGCTTCAAATATAACTACTTTATTTTGACTAGTTCTACCTGTATATAAATTTTCATTTGTTTTACTTTTTCCTTCTACTAATACTTTATATGTTTTTCCTATCATTTTTTTATTTAGTAATGGTAAATTTTCTTCATATAATTTTTTTAATCTTTCTAATCTTTCAACTTTTTCTTCATTTGTAACTTTATCTTCCATTCTTGCTGCTCTTGTTCCTTCTCTTTTAGAATAAATAAACATATATATTTGATCAAATCCTACTTTTTTTACTACATCTAAAGTTTCTTTAAAATCTTCCTCTGTTTCTCCAGGAAAACCAACAATTATATCTGTTGATAATGATATTTCAGGATCTGCCATCTTTAATTTATTTGCTATATTCAAATAATCTTCTTTTGAATACTTCCTATTCATCTCTTTTAAAATTCTTGTACTTCCAGATTGAAGCGGTAAATGTATCTGTCTTGCTATTTTTTTTGAATTTTTTATTAATTCAATTAAATCATATTTAAAATCTTTTGGATGTGGAGACATAAATCTAATTACTTCTATTCCATCTATTTTTTCAATATCTTTTAGTAAGTCTGTAAATGTATATTTTTCTTTAAAATCATTTCCGTAAGAATTAACATTTTGTCCTAAAAGCATAATTTCTTTATATCCTTCTTTTGCCAGTTTTGTTATATCATTTATTATATCTTCAGGTTTTCTACTACGTTCTCTTCCTCTTACATATGGTACTATGCAATAAGAACAAAAATTATTACATCCATAAATTATACTTACACTAGCCTTATATTTATCATCATAAATTATAGGTACATCTTCTTCTATTTCATTATCATTTTCTATATATTCAATTTCTTTTTTATTTGAAAATAATACATTATATAACTTTTCAGGAAATACTCTCATACTTCCTGTTCCAAGTACAATATCCACAAATTTATATGATGTTTTTATTTTATCTAAAATATGTTTTTGTTGTGTCATACATCCAACAACTACTATATATACATCATCTTCTTTTAATTTTCTGTGTTTTAAAAAACCTAATCTTCCAAATAATGTATTCTCTGCATTTTCTCTTACACAACAAGTATTAAATAATATTAAGTTTGCCTTTTGAACTGTTGATTCTTTAAATCCCATAGATTCTAAAATCCCTTTATATTTTAGTGAATCATTTTCATTCATTTGACAACCCATTGTATCTATAAAATATGTTAATTTTTTTTCTTCAACTATTTCTTTTATTTTATTTTGATAACTATTTACAAATCTCATCTTTTTTCACCTAATTTTACTACTCTAGTATTTTAACATTATATTCATATATTTTCAAGTATTATATTAATAATTTTAGTATTTAGAACAAACAATTTTACATAACATTGATAAATAGTTAATTTTATGATATAATATATGAAATTTTATTTTGCTCTATAACAATATTAATATAAAGGAGATTAAAAATGATAAAGGAAAATTATGCTGTAACTATTTACAAAGAAATTTTAAATAATGAACGGAAAAGGTTTCCAAACAAATTTTGGAATAATTCTAATTCTATGTTATATGCAAAAGAAATTACTATTTATTTAATTGAAAATATTTTAAATTGGAATGATGATGATATAAAAAACAACCTTTGCAATGATATTTTTAAACAATATAAAATCTATGGTATGTTATCTATTTTATTTTCAAATTCTTTCTATTTAGCTTTAAATAACGCCTATCCAAATAGATTTAAAGGCTGGGAAATGAGAAAAATACCTAAAAATTATTGGAACTTATTACTTGCAAAAGAAGCAACTATTTGGATGATTGAAGAAAAGCTTAAATGGAGCGATGAACAAATAAAAAGAAATCTATCAATAGATACTTTTAAAGAATATAATTTAAAATATATGGTTCATTTATTATTCAATAATAATATATTTTTTGCTATTGATAATGCTTATCCTAAAAGATTTCATAGATGGGACTTTTTATACATACAAATTTGGAATAAAGAAAGTGCCAGAGAGGCTACTATATGGCTGATTGAAGAAAAACTTAAATGGAATGATGAACAAATAAGAAAAAATCTTTGTTTAAAAGTTTTTCTTAAAAATGGATTAAGCGGTATGATTACAAAAGTTTTTAATAGCTCACCATTTCAAGCAATAGATAATGCATATCCTGGTAAATTTCACGAATGGGAATTTTCAAGGATACCAAATTACTTTTGGAATAAAGAAACCTCAAAAGAAGCTATTATTTGGCTTGTTGAAGAAAAATATCACTGGAATGATGATGAAACTAAAAAACTTTTTAATATTCAATTATTAAAAGAAAATGGATTATTTTCAATCACATCTTTATTTGGAAAATCCGTTTTTAAAATACTTGATAATGCATACCCTGGTAAATTCCATGAATGGGAATTATCCCAAGTTCCAAAATATTATTGGAATAAAGATACTGCAAGAAAAGCTACTATTTGGCTTATCGAAGAAAAGCTCAAATGGAATGATGAACAAATAAAAAATAACTTATGTACTAATACTTTTAAAGAAAATAATCTTTTAGGTATGTTATCTAATCTTTTTAATTCTTCTGTATTTAATGCATTAAATAATGCATATCCTGGCAAATTCCATGAATGGGAACTTAAATCTGTCCCTAGAAATTTTTGGAATGACACTACAAAAAAACAAGCTATTATTTGGCTTATTGAAGAAAAACTTAAATGGGATGACGAACAAATTAAGCATAATTTATGTACTAATACATTTAAAGAAAATGGTCTTTATAGCTTACTTATAAACCATTTTAAAAATTCACCATATATTGCATTAGAATTTGCATACCCAGGTAGGTTTGATAAAAATGATTTTATAAAAGATTAAATTTTTGAAAAGGAGAAAAACTATGACTTCATATGATACTAATCTTTATAAAAAAATTATATTAGATAAAAATCTAACATTTCCAAAAAACTATTGGAATAAAGAAATTGCAAAAGATGCCACTATTTGGCTTATTGAAGAAAAACTTAAGTGGGATGATGAACAAATTAAGCATAATTTATGTACTAATACATTTAAAGAAAATGGTCTTTTAAGCATGTTATATAGTTGCTTTAATGGATCAGTATTTAGTGCAATAAATAATGCATATCCTGGTAAATTTCATGAATGGGAACTTAGATCTGTACCTAGAAATTTTTGGAATAAAGATACTGCAAAAAGAGCAACTATTTGGCTTATTGAAGATAAACTCAAATGGGATGATGAACAAATAAAAAATAATCTTTGTAAAAAAACTTTTGTTGATAATGGACTTGCAAGTATGTTAAAAATTGTCTTTAATGATTCAGTATTTTTAGCTTTTGATAATGCTTATCCTAATAGATTCAAATACTGGGAATTTAAAGCTTATTCTAAAAATTATTGGAACAAAGAAAATGCTAGAGAAGCTACCATTTGGCTCATTGAAGAAAAACTTAAGTGGAATGATGAAGATATATGTAGAAACTTAAGTAAGTATACTTTTATAGATAATGGTCTTTATGGCATGTTAAGAATTTTTAATAGTTCACCATTTCTTGCATTAAATAACGCTTATCCTGGTAAATTTCACGAATGGGAACTTAAATCTGTACCAAGAAATTTTTGGAATAAAGATACTGCAAGAGAAGCTACTATTTGGCTAATTGAAGATAAACTTAAATGGAATGATAAACAAGTAAAAAATAATTTATGTATTAGAACTTTTATCGAAAATGGTCTTTACGGCATGCTTGTAAATGTTTTTAAAGGTATAACTTTTCTTGCAATTGATAATGCTTATCCTGGTAGATTTAATAAAAATGATTTTAAATAAAGCACTCAAATAAGAGTGCTTTTTATTTACATAATTTGATTTATAATCATATATGTGATATAATATTTGAAATTTAATACTTATTAATTTTAAATTTAAAATAAAGGAGACTAATTATGCCAAGAGAAACTTATGCTGTACAAATTTACAAAGAAATATTAAGTAGTAAACGGGATAAATTTCCAAACCATTTTTGGAATGATGCTAAAACTATGCAATATGCAAAAGAAATAATCATTTATCTATTTGAGCAAGTTTTAAAATGGGATGATGAAGATATAAAGAAAAAATTAAATGCAAGATTATTTAAAAGATATTATTTATGCAATATGCTTATGAACGTTTTTAATGGTTCACCATTTCTTGCATTAAATAATGCTTATCCTGATAAATTTCATGAATGGGAACTTAAATTTTTACCAAAAAATTATTGGAATAAAGATACTGCAAGAAAAGCTACTATTTGGCTAATTGAAGATAAACTTAAATTGGATGATGAACAGATAAAAAATAAATTACGTATTAAAACTTTTTCAGAAAATGGTCTTTGTGGTATGCTAAAACTTTTCAATTCTTCAACATTTCTTATATTAGATAATACTTATCCGGGTAAATTTCACGAATGGGAATTATTCCAAGTTCCAAGAAATTTTTGGAATAAAGAAAATGCTAAAAGAGCTACTATTTGGCTTATTGAAGAAAAGCTTAAGTGGGATGATGAACAAATAAAAAATAAATTATGTATTAAAACTTTTAAAGAAAATGGTCTTTATGGTATGCTTGTAAAAATTTTCAATAGTTCACCATCTCTTGCATTAGATAACGCTTATCCGGGTAAATTTCACGAATGGGAGTTATTCAAAGCTCCAAAAAATTATTGGAATAAAGATACTGCAAAAGATGCTACTATTTGGCTTATTGAAGAAAAGCTTAAGTGGAATGATGAACAAATAAAAAATAAATTATGTATTAAAACTTTTAAAGAAAATGGTCTTTATGGTATGATTATGAACCTTTTTAATTGTTCACCATTTCTTACATTAGATAACGCTTATCCGGGTAAATTTTATGAATGGGAATTATTCCAAGTTCCAAGAAATTATTGGAATAAGGATACTGCAAAAGACGCTACTATTTGGCTCATTGAAGAAAAGCTTAAATGGGATGAAAATGACATTATAACTAGATTAACTATAAAAACTTTTAAAGAAAATGGTCTTTATGGTATGATTATGAACATTTTTAATGGTTCACCATTTCAAGCAATTGATAATGCTTATCCAGGTAGATTTAATAAAAATGATTTTAAATAAAGCACTCAAATAAGAGTGTTTTTTATTTACATAATTTGATTTATAATCATATATGTGATATAATATTTGAAATTTAATACTTATTAATTTTAAATTTAAAATAAAGGAGACTAATTATGCCAAGAGAAACTTATGCTGTACAAATTTACAAAGAAATATTAAGTGGTAAACGGGATAGATTTCCGAGTCATTTTTGGAATAATGCCAAAACCATGCGACACGCAAGAGAAATAACTATTTATCTATTTGAGAAAGTTTTAAAATGGAATGATGAAGATATAAAGAAAAAATTAAATGCAAGATTATTTAAAAAATATTATTTATGCAATATGCTTATGAATGTTTTTAATGCTTCTCCATTTTTAATTTTAAATAATGCGTATCCTGGTAAATTCCACGAATGGGAACTTAAAACTGTACCCAAAAAATATTGGAATGAAGATACTGCAAAAAAAGCTACTATCTGGCTTATTGAAGAAAAACTTCATTTTACTGATGAACAAATAAAACATAATTTGTTAGTCAGAACTTTTAAAAAATATAATTTGGAAAATATGCTTTATTATTTTTTTAATAATGATATTTTTCTTGCAGTAGATAATGCGTATCCTAGTAAATTTTATCCTTGGGAATTAATTGGATATTGTAAAAATCATATTTATGATGGTGATAACAAAGAAGATATTAAACTTTTTTCTATAACAATATATGAAGCTGTTTTAAATAAAACTATTAGTATTTTTCCACAAAAATTTTGGAATAGTAAAAATTCATATTTATATGCTAAATATATTACTATTTATATGATAGAAAATGTTTTAAATTGGACGCCTGAACAAGTAAAAGAAAATCTATGTATGAAAACTTTTAAAGATAATGATTTATATTCTATGCTTATCACTCTTTTTAATTATAACGTATTTTCTGCAATAAATAATGCCTATCCTGATATGTTTAATAAAAGTGATTTAGAAAGAACACTACAAGTGTAATACTTGTAGTGCTCTTTTTTCGCTATTTTATATGATTTAATAATAATTTTATTAAATTACTATATGGAATTCCATTTGAAAAAGTTAGAACATAATTTGGATCTTTTTCTCTTAGCCATTTATTAAATATATCACTATTTATTTTAACTTTTTTTAAAGCTTGACTAAATAAAATTCCATTTTCAGTGTCTACTTTAACCAATACAAATGCATGATATATTTCATTATTTTCATCATAAAGACCTATTAAATCAAAAAATTCTCTAATATTTTGATTTTCATCAAGAATTTTTATTTCATTTTTTAACAATCGTTCTAAATATTCTACTCTACTAATTTTTCTTGAATTATTTATATTTTCTTGTTTTAGAAACTTATCAGAATTGTTTATTTCTATTTTTACTTTATTAATACCATTTTCTTTTAAATATGATAATACTTTTAGTAAATCATTTGCCTGAATACTATAATATAACTTTCCTTTTCTTTTTTCTAAAAAATTTCCTTTTAATTCTTCAAAAGGTTTTTTATCTGTTTTTATAATAATCTCCATATTTTCTCCTCCATAAATTTATTTCAGATTGATTTTTAAGTAAATATATATTATCACATTTTACATAATATGTCAAATAAAAAAACTCTAGTTTCCTAGAGCCTTTTATTTTATATATTTATACTCTTTCCATATAAGAGCCTGTTCTTGTATCTATTCTTATTCTATCACCAATTTCAACAAAAATTGGTACATTGAAAGTTGCACCTGTTTCAACAGTACATGGTTTAGTAGTACCTGTTGCAGTGCTTCCTTTAATTCCAGGTTCTGTATATGTAACCTCTAATTCTACAAAAGTAGGAGGTTCTACACCAAATACATTACCTTTATATGAAAGTACTTTTACATTCATATTATCCTTTAGATAAGGTAGTGTATCTTCTATTTGTTCTTTTCTCAATTCTACTTGTTCATAAGTTGTTGTATCCATAAACGTATAATTTTCACCATCATTATATAGATATTGCATTTCTTGAACAGTTATTTGAGCTTCTTCAACTTTTTCAGATGGATTAAATGTTTTTTCAATATTTTTTCCAGTTATTACATTTTTTAATGTAGTTCTTACAAAAGCTGATCCTTTTCCTGGTTTTACATGTTGAAATTCTACTACTCTATATACAGTATTATCCATCTCAAAAGTAACACCGTTTCTAAAATCTCCCGCTAAAATCATAAAGTTCCCTCCAATTAAACATTTTGAACTTTTTCTACTAATGCCTTAAATCCATTCATATCATTTACAGCCATTTCAGCTAACATTTTTCTATTAATATTTATATTTGCTTTCTTTAGACCTGACATAAATCTACTGTAAGTTGTTCCATTCATTCTTGCTGCAGCATTAATTCTTGCAATCCATAATTTTCTAAAGTTTCTTTTATTTTGTCTTCTTCCAATATATGCATATTTTAATGACTTCATAACAGCTTGATTTGCCATTCTATATCTAATTGATTTTGCACCAAAATATCCTTTTGCTCTTTTTAATACTTTTTTATGTCTTGCTCTTGTTGTAACAGCACCTTTTACTCTTGCCATTTTAATTCTCCCCTTTCTACATGTAATTACTATTTATATGGTAATAATTTTTTAACAGCTTTTTGATTAGCATTATCAACATAAGATGATTTCTTTAAAGCCATTTTTCTTTTTGAAGTTTTTCCTGTTAGTTTGTGTGCTCTATTTGCAACATTTTTCTTAACTTTTCCAGTTCCTGTTACTGATAATCTTTTTTTAGATGAACTATGTGTTTTCATTTTTGGCATAATAATCTCTCCTCTCTAACACTATTTTTGCTTTGGTGATAAAAACATATACAAGTTTTTACCTTCAACTTTTGCTTCTTTCTCAATTTGAGAATTTTCAATCATATTTTGAAATACTTCCATGATTTCTTTTCCTTGATTTACAAAATTTAATTCTCTACCTCTAAATCTCATTGAAACTTTTACCTTATTTCCAGATTCTAAGAATTTACTAGCATTTTTAGCTTTAACTTCTAAGTCATGCTTATCAATATTTGGAGAAAGTCTTATTTCTTTTATTTCAACGACTTTTTGTTTTTTCTTAGCTTCTTTTGCTTTTTTTGTCATTTCAAACTTAAATTTACTATAATCTAATATTTTACATACAGGATTATCCTCATTTGGTGAAACAAGAACTAAATCCATATCATATTCTTCAGCCATTTCAATAGCTTTAGAAGTTGACATACTTCCCAATTTTTTCCCATCAGGATCAATTACTTGTACTTCAGAAAATTTTATTTCTTCATTTACTAAAAAACTTTGTTTTATATTAAACACCTCCACAAAATAAAAAAAGATTGCTCGTATGGGCAATCTTCTCAAATAATACAAAAAAGTTATTTAAAAATAAATATTTTATTGTATAACCTTACAAAGACGAAACCGTAAGGTGAGAAGATACACTCTACTTTACGTCTAATATTATACATAATTTTATTTATTTTGTCAACTATTTTTTCAATTTATTTAAAATAATATAAATTGCAATATTAAATGAACGATTTTTTCAAAAAAATTTTTACAATGTTAAATTGACATAATTAATTAACTTG
>CANQPW010000027.1 GCA_947625855.1 uncultured Clostridia bacterium
TGTGTGTGTGTGTGTGTGTGTAGTTCAATCATACTTTTGCGTGTTTTAGTTTCCATAACTTTACCTCTTTTTCCTTTATATTTATATATTAGCAAATTTTGACAAATTATTCAATACAAACAAAAAAATAAACTTAAATTATAATCATTTTTTGTAAAATACTATCAATATCGTATTTATATGATATAATACATGTGGTGATTTATATGAGCAAAACTTCTAATATGTTAAATATGATAAAAATATTAAAAGATAAAAAAGTACATAGTATTTCTAAACTAGCTGAAGAATTAGAAGTATCTGAAAGAATGATAAGAGTGTATAAAAATGAATTAGAACAAGCAGGTATATATATTAATTCAAAAAAAGGTATGTATGGTGGATATGTACTTGATTCTAATTCAAATAATATAGATATTGGTCTTTCACCAAAAGACATTAACACTCTAATTTCTTTAAATGAGTATATTCAAAATAATACTGATTTTTCATATAAACAAAATCTTTCTTTAGTTATTGAAAAAATATATAATGCGTATAACAAAAACAATACAAATACTAATAACTCAAAATTAAATTTAATAAATAAATATCAAAATAATCTTAGTAATATATATAAAGATTTTAGAAAAGCGATTAATTGTAGAAATAAAGTATATATAAAATATAATTCAATAAATTCAAAAGAAACAGAAAGAATAATACATCCAGCAGAACTTTTCTGTTATTTAGATGAATGGTTCATTTCTGCATTTTGTGAATTAAGAAAAGAAATTAGAATATTTAAACTACAAGATATTTTAGAATATAAAATACTTGATGAAAAATATACAAAAAATTTCAAAATAAATTTATAACTGACAACTATATTTCCTCTTTTTATGATATTATAATTATCGAAAAAGTAATTATATAAAACAATAATTTGTGATATAAAAGGAGGAAAACAATGAATGAGATTATTTTTGTTACCCACAATAAAGGAAAAATGGAATCTGCAAAAGTACATCTAAAAGATATCGAATTTAAAATTTTTGATTATGAACTTGATGAACCTAGAAGTGATGATATAAGCTATATTTCAAAACAAAAAGTATTAGAAGCATATAGTATTGTAAAAAAGCCTTGTATTTCACTTGATAGTGGATTTTTTATTGACGAGTTAAATGGTTTTCCAAGAGCTTTTGTAAACTTTGTTTTAGATACAATAGGAATACATGGTATTTTAAAATTAATGGAAGGAAAAGAAAATAGAAATTGTAGATTTATGGAATGCTTATCATATTATGATGGACAAGACCTAAAACAATTCTTTTCGACCACCGAAGGTATATTATCAAAAGAAATTGTAGGTTTTAATTCCTCTAAAAAATGGTCTAATCTTTGGTATATTTTTATTCCTCAAAATGAAACTAGAACACTTGCACAATTAAGTGATGATGAAATATACCAAAGAAGAAAAAATGAAAAAGAAAGTAGTATGAAAATTTTTGCTAATTGGTATATAGCACGCCATCCTAGTTAATTCTAGGATGGTTTTTTTATTTTTTTTCACAATATTGCATATTTATACATATAATGCTATAATACATATGTTTTGAAAATAATTCTTTAAAAATTTTTATGGAGGACAGAAATGACTTGCTTAGAAGATCTAAAGGAGAATGCAATAGCAATACACAATAGCATTCAAATAGTATATTTTGGACTTAATAGCCCTAGTATATTTGTTCCATTTGATTGTACTGAAGGATATAACATAACAAACAAAATAGTTGGATTATACACAGAAAATACTCTTTATGTTATACCCTATTCACCAAGTGTAATGAAAATAATTGAAAAAAATAGCTTTAAAAAAGTAAATATGTATATACCTTTTACTCATGATGATTATCCATTATATGAAAAAGAGAAATGGGAAAGACTAGTAAAATCTGCAAAAAAAGAAATAAAAACAGATTTTACAAAAAAATGTATTAATTATTCTAATCAAAAAGGATATTTACCAATAAATAAATTTCTTCTTTCAAATTGCCTACAAATACCAGAAAATGGAATAAAAGTTACACATCCATTTTATAACATAACTATTAAAGAAGAATTAACCTATGAAAATTTTGACTTAAACTATAACGAAAAATTGGGTCATTTTTCAATAAAAAATGATGTATGTATATTCATATATAGAAATGGAAAAACTTATATAACAAAAAGTAAAATTATACAAAAAACTTTAAAAGAGGCAGGCTATATTGAAGGAAATTTATTTGTACCACTTATAAATAATGAGCAAATATTAGATGAAAGATTACAGAAAAAATGGAATAAAATATGTCAAATTTATGAAAAAACAAATCCAGAAAACTAACTGGATTTGTTTTTTTATTTTTTCTCTTTCTTTTTTATTTTATTTTTTTCTCTTTCTTATCTTTATCTTTTTTATTTCTTACCACTCATATTTAAAATATTTACATCATTTGAATAAGTAATTTTTTGTCTTCTTTCACTTCTTTTAATTGCAATTTTTATTAACTTATCACAAAGTTCATCAAATGGTAATCCCTTCTTTTCCCAAAGATAAAAACTAAGAGAGCCTGGTATAGTGTTTATTTCATTTACATATACTTTATCTTGGTCTACATCTATTATATAATCAATTCTACAAATTCCTTCACAATCAAGTAAAGTAAACACTTTTTTTGAAAGAGTATAAATAGTATTTTCCTTTTCTTCATCTAACTCAGCAGGTATTTTTCTTAATAAAGATGCCATACCTTCAAGCTTTGGATTTGACTTTTTACTACCATTACTCATATATTTATCTTTAAAACTTAATATTTCATCATCTTTTATTGGTTCTTCAAGTAATGATACATCTTGCATACTACTATTTCCTATTACAGAACAATTTATTTCTCTTAAATTAGTAACACATCTTTCAACTAATATTTTATCAGTAAACAAAAATACATTTTCCATTTTTTGATTAAATTCTTCTTTTGTTCTTACAATTTCAATACCAACACTTGAGCCAAGATTTGCAGGTTTTAAAATAATAGGTAATGCAATATGTTTTGTAATTTTGTTATATACTGCCTCTTTATCATCTTCAAACTCACTTAAATTTACAGTATCATATTCTATTACAGGAATATTTGATGCCTCTAGTACCTTCTTAAACATTATCTTATTCATACCAACTGCTGAAGCACTAACATCAGGTCCAACATAAGGTATATTATACATTTCAAGAAAGCCTTGTAATGTACCATCTTCAACATTTAGCCCATGTACTACTGGAAAACATATATCTAGCTTAAATACTTCTTTTTTTAGCATAGAATTTACATTATATGCTATCATTTTAGAATTTTTATACACAAAATATAACTCTGTACTTTCCTTTTGGACATTTTCTAAATCTTTAAAATAAGTAACATCACTCATCTTTTCTGAATAAAAAAACTTATTATTTTTTGAAATATAAATTGGTATTACATCATACTTTTCTTTATTTAGTACATTTATAACTTGACTTGCTGAAATTATAGACACCTCATGTTCAACACTTTTACCACCAAAAAATACTCCAACTACT
Organism: uncultured Clostridia bacterium; assembly: GCA_947625855.1. Lineage (GTDB taxonomy): Bacteria > Bacillota > Clostridia > TANB77 > CAG-465 > CAG-465. The sequence goes on from CANQPW010000027.1 coordinate 3,602, forward strand.
GTTTTCACTATTACCACTCCTTTTACAAATAACAATCAGGTAAATCATTTTCAAGCAATACACACAAATCTTTACCTTCATTTTTCATTTTAGTAAGCATTTCAAAAGCCTCATTTATGCTATCTACAACTATATAATTTTTGTATTTTACTTCATCTAGTCCTTCTTTAACATACTTAGTATTATTCTTACCTACTAAAATAACATAGTCACAATTTTTTGCATATTTACCAAATTCTTTATTTAATTCATCCTCTTTATTTCCAAGTTCAACCATTCCCGGTGTTACAAGCACTTTGTATTTATCCTTAAACATTAAAAGACAATCTATTGCTGATTTTGATCCCTCTGGATTAGAATTAAAAGAATCATCAAGCATAAGTATACCATTAATATATTTTAATTCAAGTCTATGCTCAACTGGTTTTATCTTTTTTATTGCTTTTGTTATTTCATCATTTTCCATACCAAGTAATTTGGCAATTATTATGCCACACAAAATATTGTATAGATTATTCTTTCCTAAAAGCTTTGTTTCAATTTTTAGTTTTTCACCATCTATTATAGCATCAAATGTACTACCTTGCTCACTCATTTTTATATTTTCTATATAATACTTTGTACTATTATTTAAACTATATTTTACAACCTCTCTATTTTCACTATATTTCATATAATTTTCTCTAATATACACATTATCAACATTTAAAATAGCTTTTGCATTTTCTTTTGAACATTTTACTATTTGAAATTTCTCAAAAATAATATTTTCTATTTTTTTAAATGTTGATAAATGTTGCATACCAATGGAAGTTATAACTGATATATCAGGTTTTACAATATCACATATCTTTTTGACATCACCAAGTTTTGAAGCACCCATCTCACATACAAAAACTTCTGTATATGGTTTTATATCCTCTCTAATAGTTTTGGTAACACCAAGAGTTGTATTATAGCTTTGTGGTGTCATAACTGTACTATACTTTTCTTCTAATATTCTTGCAACAATATTTTTAGTTGATGTCTTACCATAACTTCCAGTAATCCCTATTACTTTTAAATCTTTATGTTCTTTTATAATATTTTTTGCCTCTTTAATATATCTTCCGTTTAAAATAGTTATAACAGGTAAAGATAATATATTTGCAAATATTACAAGTAATATACTTAAAGTATTATATAACGATAAAATACTCAAAAATATTTTTATACTAAAGTCAAGACTTAAAAAAGCAAACAATATAAAAAAGATACAAAGAAGTATAAAATAATAAAAAGAATATATTATTTTTACTCTATTAGTTATAACAAATTTCTTTTTCTCAGGCTTTTTAGTTTTTATAAAACAAAATATTGCAAAAATCAAAATAGCTAAATATATAAAAGATAGTATATAGCTTATATTTGTTAAAAATAATGAAGAAAGCATTACTAAAAAAAGTAATATATCAAATACCTTTGGTATGTAACTTTTAGACTTTTTTATTTTGTTTAAATAATCGTCTGTCTCATAAAAAGATTGTTGTAATATATGCAAGTTTTTACTTACAACTAAATGTAGTAATATAACAAGTAGAAAAAGGCAGAAAAAATCTAAAATAATCATTTCTTTTCACCTACTTTCAAAAAGTTATCTACTATAACTAAAAACTCTTGTAAATTATCTAAATAACTAAAATGACCTGCTCCTTTTAATACAACAATTCCACAATCTGGTATTTTACTTTCAATTATTTTAGCATCTTTTAATGGAGTTTCTTCATCCTTTTCTCCCCATATAACAAGAGTTGGTACTTTAATATTTTCTAGTGTATATACTAAATCTTCATTTACTACACCTACCATTATCTTTCTCATCATATCAGATGCATTTCTATAATCAGTAGACCCACTTTTCTTCCTCATCTTGTTTATTATTTCTTCTGATTTTTTTCTATAAACAAGTTTTATAATATTTTTTGCAAGTTTATACGAATATACCTTAAAATAATAACTAGGTTTTCTTTTTGGTCTAATGCCTGCACTATCTATAAGTATTATGTTTTTTGGTGTATATGAAAGTTCTCCTACAAGTTTCATAATAACTCTACCACCAAATGAATGCCCGATAAGTGTTGGTGATTTTATATCAAGTTTTGTTATAAACTCTAATACTAAATTTGCATAATCTTTTACACTATATACACTTTTTGGTTCTTCACTTTTACCAAATCCTGGAAAATCAAGTACATATACTTTATTATTTATACTTAAATATTTATATACTGGTAAAAAAGCTTCAATACTTGCACCCCATCCATGTAAAAGTAATATCTCATTTTTATTCTCTTTTCCTTCTACTATATAATGTACTTTTATCCCATCTATTAAAATCTCCATAAATTACCCCTATAATATAATATTTTATCCTAATACTAAATAGAATAATATTAACAAAATTATATAGATATTTAGTTTTTAAGTCAAGTTTTATAATTAAAAAGCATACCAGATATTTAGATAATTATCGACATATTTGAACAAATGAACAATTAATATGTATTTTTTCATCTTTTATTTCTGTTTTCTTTATCTATTTTTATTTTAATACTTTCTTGCTATTACTGAATTTGGAGTACGTCAATTTGACAAAATTCTTTAAAAGGTGTATAATAATTAGTGTATATGTTTTTTATTTAAAAAATAATTTTAAGGAGAGGAAAAATGAAAGAAAAATTTTACAACAAAATTATGATAAATGGAGAGATTGATAGTCAAACCTATCAAACTGTGTTAAATACCTGTATAAATATTCTTGAAACAGGTAACACAGATGATATCCTGGTAATCATAAATTCCAACGGGGGCGTTGTAGAAGATACAAACGCAATAATTGATCTTCTCGATATCATGCCCAATAGAAAGACTACGGTCATTGTTGGAAGGGCGGAAAGCAGCGCAGGTATTTTGTTCCTGCATGGTGATAGACGGCTTATCACTAAAAGCTCGCGTTTTCAGTTTCACATGCCAAGTCTTCAAATTCAAAATGCATGTGTAAATGAAAACGACCTTAATAAACTGCTAGATAGCCTAAAAAGAAGTTCTGAGGCTATAAAAAATTCTCTCTTGAAGTATACAAGAGTACCAGAAGATTTGATAAATATTGGTATTCATACTTCATGTGGGATAACTTTTAATGCTGACGAATGCGTAAAGTATGGCATAGCAGAAAGAGTATTGAAAGATTTAGAAAAATAAAAAAAGAATAAAGTAAAAGAAATAAAAGAAAAATCTCATTTTGCAAGTTAAAATGAGGTTTTTTCTTTTAAAAATTTTTGAAAAAATCGATTTTTATGTAGACAGCTCTTTATATTTTTGATATAATACCTATGCTAAAAAGAAAATTCATACAATTAATATTATATGAGGAGGTTTATATGAATCAAATTATACGGATTATTGGTGAATTAGATGATGAAAAAGCCAATAAAATAATTGATGATTTTTTAAGGTTAAATAATTCCGAGTGTCTTCCAAATAAAATCTATATACTACTTAGTTGTTCTACAAGTATATATAATGCCTTAGCAATAACAGCAGTTATTAGAAATCTTACAGAAAAAGTAGAGGTTATTACTGTAAATATTGGTTGCATTAGTGATTATAGCATAGCGATGTTTTTAGCTGGTACTAAGCATTATAAAATAAGTTATTCAACATTTGCTTTCTCAAAGCAATATATTGAAAATGAATTTGGTATTAATCGCTTTAAAAAATTACTTAACATAGGTGAATATTCTGAAATACAATTTCCTATTAAAGTACAAAGTCTAAAACGTATTTATAACGGAGTGGAAATTGATACTTTTTACTATTTATCAGAATTATTTAAAGATAATGAATAAAAAGTATAAAATAATAAAAAAATAAACGTTATAAAAAATAAGTCAGTTCAATATTTTGAACCGGCTTATTTTTTATTTATATTACATTTTTTATTTATTTAATATTTCAAGTGGTGTATAATTTGCCATAAGTCTTTTAAATCCCGAATTTTCAAACATTATTTCAAGTTTAAAATCATCACCTTCTGGTTCAATATTTTCAATTACACCAACACCAAATTTTTTATGTTTTACCTCCATACCAATTTCATACTTTTGTTTATTATTTGTAGAAGCTGTATTGTTTATAGTAGATGTACCAGCAATATTTTTCAAAAATGCATCTACGCTAAGCCCTATATTAGGTTTACTTGCTGTATTTTTTACAGGCATTACATAGTCATCATCTAACATTTTTTCAACAGTAGAATAATCATCATCAAGATATCTTGAAGATTTCCTTTTTCTATTTTCTTTATTTTCAAGTGAATCCTCACTTAAAAGTGATGTTGGAATTTCATCTACAAATCTTGATGGCATTGTATATGTTGTAGAACCATATAACGTTCTTTTTGTAGCATTAGTTATAAACAAATGCTCTTTTGCTCTAGTTATACCAACATAACAAAGTCTTCTTTCTTCTTCAACAGATAAATCTTCTTCAATAGATTTTTTTGATGGAAATAATCCTTCTTCCATTCCAACTAAAAATACATTGTTAAATTCCAAACCTTTAGCACTATGCATTGTCATTAAAGTTACAGCATCAGAATTTTCATCAAGATTGTCAACATCAGACACTAAAGCTATACCATCTAAGAAGTCTGCTAGGCTATTATCTGCGTTTTCATTTTCAAATTCTATTGCAACACCAATAAACTCCATAAGGTTTTCAAATCTCATTTCACTATCTTTTCCACCATCTGCATTTAACATATCTTCATAGCCAGAATTTTTTAATACTTTTTTCATAAGTTCTGATACTTTAATTTCATCTTTTTGAGCAATTAATTCATTCATCATATCTCTAAACTGAATAAGATTTCCTGCACATCTCATACCAATTAAATTATTACTATCTTGTATAAGTTCAAATATAGATACGTTATTTTGTGTAGCTAAAACATCTAGTTTATCTACTGCTGTTTCACCTATTCCACGTTTTGGTTCATTAATAATTCTTTTTAATGCAATATTATCATTTTTATTTTGTATAAGTTTTAAATAGCTAGTTAAGTCTTTTATTTCTTTTCTTGAATAGAATTTTAAACCACCAATTAATTTATATGGTGTACCTGATCTCATAAATACTTCTTCAAGTACACGTGCTTGTGCATTTGTTCTAAAAAGTACAGCAAAATCAGAGTAATTTCTTTTTTCTTTTCTACAAATCTCATCAATTTTATCTACTACATATTCTACTTCTTCATACTCATTTGGAAGTGTTTTATATTCTATTTTTTCCCCTTCTTCATTTTGTGTCCATAAATTTTTATCTATTTTTGATTTATTATTTTTTATTACTTCATTTGCTGCTGAAAGTATTGTCTTTGAGCTTCTATAATTTTCTTCTAGTTTTATAATCCTTGCATTTGGAAATTCCTGTTCAAAATTTAATATATTAGATATATCTGCTCCTCTAAATCCATATATACTTTGAGATTCATCACCAACAACACATATATTTCCATGAGCAGATGAAAGTAAATCAATAAGTAAAAATTGTATTTTATTTGTATCTTGATACTCATCAACTAATATATACTTAAATTTAGATTGATAATATTCAAGTCTATCTGGATTTTTTAAAAATACTTCTACTGTAAGCATGATTATATCATCAAAATCTATGGCATTATTTGCTTTTAAAGTTTTCTCATATAATTCATAGATTTTTCCTACTTGTTCCCTTCTAAAATCTCCTGATGCATCTACCATATAATCTTTAGCATATTTTCTTGACTCTTTTGCTCTACTTATTTCATTTTTTATATATGATACAGGGTACTGTTTATCATCAACATTTAACTTTTTCATTACCTCTTTTATAACTTTTTCTTTATCTAGTTCATCAAAAATATCAAAATCAGTACCATATCCTATTAGATTTATTTCTCTTTTTAATATTCTTACACAAACAGAATGAAAAGTACCAAGCCATATATCTTGTCCAACATCACCAATTAAATCACTTACTCTTTGCCTCATTTCCTTTGCAGCTTTATTTGTAAAAGTAATAGCTAAAATCTCCCAAGGTTTTACTATTTCTTTTTCTAATAAATAAGCAATTTTATATGTAAGTACACGTGTTTTTCCACTTCCTGCACCTGCAAGAATTAAAAGTGGACCTCCCATATATTCAACAGCTTCTTTTTGTTTATCATTTAGTTTTTCTAATAACTCGCTCATCTTACACACCTCTACTACTACATAATCTATCATTAATATATAAATTTTTTTAAAAATAAACTTACGTTTATTATACCAAAATAATTATAATTTTTCAATCAAAACTATATTAATTATATTTACTTTAAATTAAAGTAAAATGTAAAAGAAAAAAAATAAATGCTAGAGTAAAAACTCCAACATTTATCATATAGCATAAAAATAATATATTATAACATATCTTTCTTCTTTAATATGTATGTTGCAATAAAAGTTACAACAACAGATATAAATATAATGATATAAAATCCTATATTATCAGTTCTAAATGGAAATACTACATTCATACCCATAAAACTAGAAATCATTGTTGGTAATGAAATTACAAGAGTAAGAGAAGTTAAAAACTTCATGACTATATTTAAGTTATTAGATACAATTGTACCAAACATATCAACTATTCCATTTAATATTTCACTATATGTTTGTATCATTTCTATTGCTTGTTTATTTTCAATTATTGTATCTTCTAGTAAATCCTCATCCTCATCATATAAATCAATTACTTTTCCTCTATTTAATTTTTCAAGTACAACTTGATTTGCTTTTACAGATGCATTAAAATAAATCATTGACTTTTCAAATCTAATTATTTTAGTTAATTCTTTATTACTCATTACCTTTTGCATACGTCTTTCAAATTTTTCTAAATCATCACTTATATATGTAAGATATCTAATATAGTCTTGTGCTACATCATAAAGTAATTGAAAAACAAATCTTGATTTTTTATATGTATGTATGACATTTTGCTTTTTATTATTTTTTATAACATTTTCTACAACGTTTATTTTTACTTTTGAAATAGTAACAAAATATTCATCTCTTACAAGTATCATACCAAGAGGTAGTGTTGTATATATTTTTTCACCATCTTGTGTTTCTGTAACAGGAGAATCCACTACTACAAGAATACATTTTTCTTCTTCATCAAAATCTATATGAGCTTTTTCCGCTTCATCAAGTGGATATCTTAATATATCCTCACTAATTTTTAAACTTTCTGATGCCATCTTTATTTCATTTTCCGTTGGTTTTACAATATTTATCCAACATCCTTTTTCTGGCTTTTTTATTTCTTCAACTTTTCCTGTTGCAGTATTAGTTTTATATATATTTATCATAATATCACCTTTTCATATATTCAACCTTATTCATATTTATTATAGCATTGATAAAAACATAAGTCAAAGAAATATCTATTTTATTTTTACATAGTAAGTGTTCCACCTAAAGTATCAATAATTATTAATATTTTTTCTTCAATACCTGTTTTAGCATTTATATATACTAAAAATTCTCTTTCATCAAGTATTCCTCTAAATTCATAAGTTAATACCTCCATCTTTGAATCTGTTGGAATAATTGCCATTCCTTCTTTTTTTATTTCTACATTTTCATTTATTACTTTTCTTGCCTCTTCAAGTGTAATACTAGGTTTTATATCCTCTCTTTTTGTATGATTAAAAATATATCCTTGTGCCTCTACTGATAATACATCTCCCGTATCTAATGCAATTTTTACTTTTATTAAATCTGGATAAAGAATTATATCATCTTGTTTTCCTGCATAGTTTATTATAACCATACCCTCATGCTTTAGATAATATGTATCTTCTACATCTGTTATACCAATATTTTTTAAGAATTCTATTCCTTTTTTCTTAGCATCTTCAACACTTATTTTTTCCTCTAAAACTTTTCTATCTGATAACATAAGATAAAGTTTTGCATCATTTTTTGTTATCATCACATTTCTTATATTTTCTTCTTCTATTAGTTTTACGTTATAACTATATAAATCAATTCTTCCTGATATTTCACCTAAATATTCAACACTTTCAACTTTATCTTTAAAAATATTGTAAATAGTGTTAGATGCCACCTCTTCACTTACTGCATTTTTTGATAAATACTTTGGTTCCATAGTTAATATATGTTCAGAAAAGGCTCCATCATAAATTAAGCCCTCATATTCTTGAAATGTTTTGTTTATCTTATCTATATTTAAAACTTCTTCTGATATTTCATCTTCTTTTAACTTTTCATCTCCAATTTTACTTAGCTCATCCCACTTTATTCTTCCACTATTTAAGTCTTTATATATATCTGATAATACCTTTGAAAACTCTTTTGAATTGTTATATAGTTTTGTAATATTTTCCTGTTCTTCAGCTGTTATACTTCCACCATTTACTATATTTTTCATTAACATATATGAATAATCACTAACTTGATTTAGATATTTTGCTGCCATCTGCATTGAATCTTGAGTTACTGGAAGTGACTCTAAATTTGATTTTGCAAGATTTGAAAGTCTTAAAATGTCTGCAAGTGTTGTAATTTTTAAATTATTTGTATTTGTTAGTGTTAATTTTTCAAGTTCAATTTCAACATTATTAACATATCCAACTATTTGATACATATATTTGTTATATTCATCTTGCAATGCTTGTTTTTCTATTTTATAACTATTTGTCATATTGCTTGCAAATATAACTAAAATACCAAAAATCATAAATAAAAATATTCCAAAATATTTTTTATTTATTTTTCTTTTTATATCATTTACTTTTTCTTCAAATTTTTCTATCACTTTACTCACCTAAAGCAAATACATGCTTTCCTATTGTTCTTACTGTTTTTAATGAGAATAACCATTTACTTTTAGTTTTTGAAGGGTTATAAAAATAAAGAGCTCCGATTAGTTGGATCAGTTCCATTCATTGCTTCTTGAGTCGCTTTATACACAGTTGAATCCTCATCTATTGCTACATCAAATTGACCATCAGTTACACAGGAAAATTGTCCTTTTTGATATATAACTGATGCTATTGTATTTGGAAATTTTGGACTTTTTACTCTATTTAAAATAACTGCTGCAACTGCTACCTGTCCTTCATAGCTTTCTCCTCTTGCCTCTCCATTTACAAGTCTTGCTAAAAGTTCTACCATATCATCTCCTACTGGAATATTAGTGCTAGTTGAGCTTTCATCAGTTTCAACAGCAAATATATTATTTATAACGGTATCTAAAATTATATTTGGAAATTCTTTTATATTTATTGATACTATGTATAAAAATATGAATAAACATAAAAAAAATATATGTATCGTATAACGTCTTTTTTTCATAATTCCTCCATTTTTTATATTTTGAGTAATTAAATTATGAATTATACAATACATATAACAAATTTAAAAAATATAGTTTATAATAATTAAAGCTATAACACCAGGTATTCCAAGTGTACCTGAAACTATTGCAGTTATTATATTAAATGGAATATGAAGTCCAATATTTTCTCCAAAAACATTTACAAGTAATATCATAACTAATCCTATCCCTATATTTAATAGTAATTTTATTATTTTTTTTAATGGCCATGCAAATATTTTTGCTATTATAACAACTGCAATTATGCTTAAAACTAATACTAAATATTGCATAATATCTACCTCTCTTTTATACTTTTTCTAATACATTATATTTTATTAAACAAGGACAAAATATAGAACAGTAAGAAAAGTAAATTTTTTAGTATTAATTTATTTAAAATAGATTTTCAATATTCTACGACTAAAAAATTGCATTTTTACAGTTTTTTAGTCATAGGCATAATTTCTATTTATATTTTGTGCTAAATTTTTACAAATTATTTATACAAAAAATAAAAGAAGAATGTTTTTTTCATTCTCCTTTTTAATATCTAATTATAATATTCTTACTATATCATTATATGTTACAATCAGAGTAAGTAATATTAAAAGTCCAAATCCTATATATGATATTATTAATTCTGCTTTTTCTGGTAGTTTTTTTCTTGTAATTGCTTCTCCTATTACAATTACTACTTTACCTCCATCAAGTGGTGGGAATGGCAATATGTTTGCAACTCCTACTGCAAGGCTTATTATAGCCATTAAATTAAAGAATTCTAGTATTCCACTTGTTGTTGATACAACTTCACCAATTCCAACTATACCTGACATTTCATTTACTTGTACTTTTCCTCTAAACAAATCTACATATGAGCCTATTATAGTGCTTACGTTTAATTTTGTATTTTCTATTGCAAACTCTAAATTTGTGTTTGCAACTTCTACTGTATCAATTTCTAAATTGAATTCTCTTTTTGATTTTGGTACTACATTTTTAGTTATAACTTCACCATTTCTTTCAATTTCATATTCTATTTCATTACCTGCATTTTCTGAAGTTACTCTTTTTACATCAGTAGAATTATATGTTTCAATTCCATTTACTTTTAATATTTTATCTCCTGCTTTAAGTCCATATTCATTAGCTGCTCCACCTGCTGCTACTATTTCAATAACATTAGTTGCATCAGTTTTATCTTCATTATATTCAAATGTTATTCCTATATATCCTATATCTTTTATTGCATTTTCAACTACTGTTGTATATTTTTCTCCATCTCTTTCATATTCTACTGTAACATCATTAGCATCAGAATCTTCTACTTTTCTATTTAATAACTCTGCTGCAATTTTTACTTTTTTTCCATTTATTGCTGTTATTGTATCTCCTACTTGTATTCCTGCTTTTGCACTTATTGAGTCAGGTTTTAATTCTGCAATTTTTGTTGTTGCTGTTTTTGTAGAAAATGTAACTGCTAAAAAGATTATAAGTGCAAGTAAAGCATTAAAGGTAACGCCCATTACTAATACAAATATCTTTTGAAATATATTTTTATTTGAAAATGCGTCTTCTCTATCAGAAGTTCCTTCTTCTCCTTCTATTGCACAATATCCTCCTAGTGGAAGACATCTTAATGTATATACTGTTCCTTTAAATTCTTTTTGAAATATTTGTGGTCCAAACCCTATTGAAAATTCATTAACTCCAATTTTACAAATTTTTGCAGCTAAAAAATGTCCAAATTCATGAATTGTAGCTACTACTCCTAAAATTACTAAAAGTTTTATTATTGTAATTATAAATGTTATCAAGTTATTTCCTCCTTAATTATAAAAGCAACATAGATATTTTTACAAAAATATATACCATTGGTGCTGTAAAAAGTAAACTATCAAGTCTATCTAAAATTCCACCATGACCTGGCATTATTGTTCCAAAGTCTTTTATTCCACAATATCTTTTTATAACAGATGCTGATAAATCTCCAAATTGTCCTATTATACTAGTTAATATTCCCATTACTGTTATAAATATTAAATTGATATTCATATCAAAAAATCTATTTAATATTAATGCTAATATAACATATGAAATTACTACGCCAATAATTCCTGCTATTGCCCCTTCAACTGTTTTTTTAGGGCTTATTTTCTCACAAAGTTTTCTTTTTCCAAACCTTGAACCAATCTCATATGCAAATGTATCAGACATAGAAGCACCAAGTATTGCAAATAGTACCCATGCTCTTCCATGTTCCATAAGCATTAATAGTTTTACAAATGAAAACATAAAAGGTATATATAATAATGAAAATAACGTAATTGTTATATCTATTATACTATGCTTTTCTTTCATAAACATAATGTATATAAAAGCTACTATTAGTATAAAAGCTAATACTAATCTACTAATTACCATTTTTAATTCTTCTGGTATTATTCCACCCATTAAAAGAATTGAAAAACATCCAACATATCCTATCCAAGATATTGGATGATATCCTTTTTCCTTAAATGCATTATTATATTCGCTAATACCTAAAATTGATATTAATATCACAAATATAGTATCTAATATCTTATTTCTTAATATTAATACTAATGCTATAATCAACACAAAAAATATAGCTGTTATTATTCTATTTGTTTTCTCTTTCACAAAAATTCAACCTCTCGTATTTATACTTCCATTACTTCTTTTTCTTTTGCAGCAATTAGTTCATCTACTTTTGCTACATATCTGTCTGTTAGCTTTTGAATTTTCTCTTCTGCTACTTTTAAATCATCTTCTGTTATTTCATTTGCTTTTTGTTTTACTTTAGCTTCATCAATTGCATCTCTTCTTATATTTCTTACTGAAACTTTTGAATCTTCTCCAATTGATTTTACTTCTTTAGTTATTTGTTTTCTTCTATCTTCATTTAATTCTGGAAAAGTAAGTCTTATTGAATTTCCATCATTAATTGGATTTACACCTAGTTCTGCTATTTGTATAGCTTTATTTATAGGGCCAAGTAAAGACTTATCCCATGGTGTTATAAGTATTTGTCTTGCTTCTGGTATTGAAATAGAGCCTACTTGATTTAAAGGAGTAGCAACTCCATAATAATCTACCATAATTTTATTAAGTATTGCAGGATTTGCTCTACCTGCTCTTATTGCTGCAAGTTCATCTTCTAAATATTCTATTGCTTTCTTCATTCTTTCTTCTATTAAATCATATTCCATAAATTTCTCTCCTTTATATAAATAATGTATTTATTAAACATATAATATAATTATACAACAAATTAATCAAAAATCAATATAAATTGATAATCTTTATTTTTCGAAGATATTAATGTATCAAGCTATTATAATTATATTTATATATTTTATCAATATACATTGTAATAAATTTGATTTAAGTTTAATAATATGATATAATAATGTGGTTACAAAAAATTTATTCTTTAAATAATTTTTAGGAGGATTATGAACATTTCAAAAAAGGCTTTAAATCTTGTTACTACAATCAACGTATTACTTTTTAATATACTACTTTTATTATTTATACGGCCTATTATATTTTTAAAAGAAATTACAGAAATTGAATATTTTAAAATAGTATACTTTTTATTTATATTTGGTATATTTTTTTCATTTTCAAAAGTCTTAAATTATATACGAAATAAAATGCAACTTAGAAGAAGATACCATTTTAGTAAAAATGATGTAAAAAATTTTGCATTATCTTTTCTTTCAAATGTAATGGTTTCTTTAATAATATGTTTAGTATTTATTTTAATAAAAGATTTTGAAATTGCAAACTTAAATGCATATCAAAAGCTTAAATTTTCAAATGTATTAAATATAATTTTTATGTTATGTATTATCATATTTTCAGTATATATAAATATAAAAAAGGAAAAAAGCAAAGGTGTCTAAATTTTTAGGCACCTTTTTACTTTTTTATTTTTTATTCTCTTTTTTCTTATTTATAAAAACAATTCCAACAACTATTCCAATAACTGCTACAAGGAATATTATCACATACATAAATATATTTATATCTGATGTATTTACATTTGGTGGTTCATATTTTGCTACATTTGTTATAACATTTTCTTCTATTTTACTTTCATAGTATTTTAATTCATCTGTATATTTCTCTCTTTCTGATACTTTATACTCTATTTCATTTCCTAGTTCATCATATTTTGGTAATACAAATTTGTGTTTCCACTCATCAAGCTCATTTACTTCATATTCTTCTACTACTTTATCTCCTGATAATACTTGTAGTATTATACTTACTGGTCTTATATCATATTTGTTTTCATCATCTTCCCATTTTTTTATTACCCATAATTCTACTTCTTCATCTGGTACTACAAACTTATTTACTACCGTATTTTTATCACCACTTTCCACTTCTTGATAAAATTTATTTTCAAGTGGTTTTTCTACTATTTTATATTCTATCTCATTTCCTAATTCATCATATTTTTTCAAATCAAATTCATATTCCCATCCATTTTCTTCATTTACTAATCCTTCTGTTACTACATCTTCTCCAGCAACTACTTGTAATACTACACTTGATGGTCTTTTTCCTGCTATATTATCATTATCATCCCATTCTTTTTTACCTACAAGTTTTATTCTATCTTCTGGTACTACAAATCTATTTGTTATCTTTCCATCTAC
>CANQPW010000028.1 GCA_947625855.1 uncultured Clostridia bacterium
AGTGACTTGCTAGGTCTTTCTAGGTTTGAACTTGCATCAAACTAGATATTGTACACCGAACTGGCGCACCTCCACTAATATATTTATTATATCATTTATAATATTAGAAGTAAAGAATTATCATTTGTTTTATGTAAAGTTTATTTTTAATTTAATTATAAAAAAGAGGAGAAACTACTTTGTTTCTCCTCCAATATTAAGTTTTAATTTGAACCTAGACTTTCTAAAAGTTTTGCCTTTTCTTCATCAGTCAAGTTATCCCAAATCTTCTCGTTTTCCTCGGGATTTACTTCTGTTACCTTGTCCTGACTTGGAGTTACCTCCTCTACTCTTTCGTCTACTGCAATTTGTTCTTCACTCTTTTTTGTATACACTTCTTTGTTTTCAAAAGAGGTTACCGTAATGTTGCCATTTCCATCATCTACACACTCAAACGTAACTTCATCACCAGGAACTGTAAGAATAATCTCGTTTGAAAGATTAGGTGTAATCTGGTAAATATTGTTTTTCTCATCTCCTTCGATAGTAAACATATATACAGTACTTCCACCATCAAGCATGGTAAATGCAATTCTTGCAATTATACCTTCTTCCTCATAGCTATATGCATCATCAGTAAAAGCAATATTATTACCACTTGCACTAATTTTTGCAACATATGCGTTCTTAGCAGAAATAACACTGTCACCAGTTGCTACCTGTTGGATATATTCAATATTTACAAATGCAAACATTTTTACATATCCAGAATTATCTTTAAGTGGCATAAAATAAGTCGGCACACCATCCAAGTTTACAGGAAGCGGGAAACCTGCTATATAGCCCATGTTTTGAACCTGTCCCTCGGCAGAAGCCTGTGCAGAATTTTCATTTCCACCCACAAGATTATACTTAATTGCTTCTTTTGTCCTTGTGTTAACAAGGATAAAGCCGTTTGTTGAAGAATCAGAAGAATAACTTGTAATACCAGTATAATAATAGCAAGAGCCATTGTTATATATAGTATCCATACCTTCTGTTGCCTTAAGCTTATTCTCATTTGAAAAATTAAAAGCACCTTTTACATATCTACCCCAATTTTTTATCTGGTTGGAAACAAAAGCTTTAGGCTGTATGATGTCAATCCATTCAGGTGCATCAGATAAAGAATACTTTTCCATATCACCAGTCTCAACATCAATAACAATAACGCCCGTTGCCTCAGGTGCAGTCCATGCAACAGTATTTTTGTATGTTGTCACAACATAATATGGTCTACCTGTATCATCAAGCTCAAAGGTAAACTCAGTTAAGCCTTCATTTTTATACTCTTTCCTAATATGACGAAGTAAATCATCACCAAAGAAAGCACTACTCAAATACCTAAGGCTTAATGGTTTTCCATCAAGTTCGGTTACAAGTTTAACATCCTCTGCATTAGAGGCCGATACAACAACATAACCAGGTGTTCCAGCTTTATTAGCATTATACTTAAAAAAGCCACTATGCTCAAGAGGTGCGACAAGAACTAACCGTCCATTTACTTCTTGCATTGCAAACTCGCCAATTTCTACCTTAGAGCCTAAATCTGCATTAACACCAAGTGTTTTTTCACCAAGTATTTTTGCATAATCTTCATCTACATAAGGTACCTGTGACAAGTCTATTGGAGAAATTTCATCGACATAGTTTTTTTCTTCAACTATACCAATTTGATTGTAATAATCTCTCCAACGAAACATACCCCAAGAGGTTATCCATACAATTATACATATTACAGTAATTATTGCAAAAGATACTAAACCTAGAAGTGTACCTATTTCCCAACCGCCTTGAAGTATACCTACATCCCAACCGTTTTCTTCACCACCAAAATATGTAGAGATTGAGAATATTGCAAGAACTATAAACATACCACAAAGGAACACAGTACCAAAGAAATTAAATGACATTGGCGGAAGAAAAATCCACCACAATAAAAAAAAGCTTACAACTGTTAAAATGCTAAATAATACCTTTCCTAATGTTACATGTTTCATCTTTTTTCCTCCTTTAAGATAATTCCATTTTTTGTTATATTCTAAACTAATCCTCTAAAAGATTAGAATAGTTTTAATGAGTATCAAAACACCTCAAATTCTTAAAAACGATAAAACTTATTTAATTTTCCTTATTTAATTTTTTCAAGCTAAATTATTTAGCTTTTTTATTTTCCATACAGTTATATTATACCATTTTATTGTTTTTATGTCAACTTACTTATATATTTATATAATTTATTTTTTCAATTATTGTAACAACACAAAAAAATCGGAATATATTATATTAGTTAGTAATTAACTAACAGTTCAAAGGAGTGTTATATATGTGCAAAGACAACTCAATTATATGGTTAATTTTACTATTAGCTATACTATTTTGTTGTAGTAGTAATAGAGATAATTCATCTACACCATTGAACTTCGATACTTTTTTTGAGTTAGAGAGTTCATAATTTAGAAACGAGGTGAATGTGATGATGGATGAAAGATGCGGATGTGGATGTAACTGCGGTTGCGGATGCAACAACGGATGTGGATGCGGATGCAACAATGGAATTTTCGGTGGTGGAAACTGCTGTATATGGATCATATTAATCATAATCGTTCTTTGTTGTTGTTGTTGCTAATATGCCAAAGCACATTATATAATTACATAGAAAATGAGATGACTTATGTCATCTCATTTATTATTTTTTATTATTTCTTATTATTTTTATTATTTTTATTATTTTTTATTATTTCTTTTTTGTTTTTTATATTTTATTTTTTCAATATTTTCTTCAAAAACTTACCAGTATAGCTTTCATCACATTTTGCAACTTGTTCTGGAGTACCATTACAAACTATTGTACCACCATTATCTCCACCTTCAGGACCAAGATCAATTATATAATCTGCTGATTTTATAACATCTAAATTATGTTCAATAACAACAAGTGTATTATTTGCATCTGTAAGTCTTTGTAATATTTTTATAAGCTTATTTACATCATCCATATGAAGTCCTGTTGTAGGTTCATCAAGAATATATAAAGTTTTTCCAGTAGATTTTCTTGAAAGCTCAGTTGCAAGTTTTATTCTTTGAGCTTCACCACCAGATAAAGTAGTTGATGGTTGTCCTAGTTTAATATATCCAAGACCTACATCCATTAATGTCTGTAATTTATTTTTTATTATAGGGTAATTTTTAAAGAATTCTAATCCTTCTTCAACAGTCATATCTAAAACATCACTTATGCTTTTTCCTTTATATTTTACCTCTAAAGTTTCTCTTGAATATCTTTTTCCCTTACAAATCTCACAAGGAACATATACATCTGGTAAAAAATGCATTTCAATTTTTATAATACCATCACCAGAACATGCCTCACATCTACCACCAGGTACATTAAAACTAAATCTACCCTTCTGATATCCTCTAAGTTTTGCTTCATTTGTAGATGCAAAAATATCTCTTATAGGGTCAAACATACCAGTATATGTAGCAGGATTAGAACGTGGTGTCCTTCCAATTGGGGACTGGTCTATATTAATTACTTTATCAATTTTTTCAACTCCAAGTATTTTTTGAAACTTACCAGGTTTAGTAATTGCTCTATTTACTTGAGAAGCTAAAGCTTTATACAATATTTCATTTACAAGAGTAGATTTACCACTACCAGAAACACCAGTAACACATGTAAATACTCCCAGTGGAAATTTAACATTTATATTTTTTAAATTGTGTTCTTTTGCTCCTTTTATTTCAATATATCCATTTTCAGCTTTTCTTCTAGTTTTTGGTACTTCTATTTTTAATTTACCACTTAAATATTTACCTGTTATAGATTCTTCACATTTTAAAATATCTTTTGGAGTACCAGAAAATACGACTTGTCCACCATGCACACCAGCACCCGGCCCTATATCTACTATATAATCTGCCTCTCTCATAGTATCTTCATCATGTTCTACCACTATTAAAGTATTTCCTAAATCTCTCATTTTTTTAAGTGAATTTAATAACTTTTCATTATCACTTTGATGAAGACCAATACTTGGTTCATCTAAAATGTATAACACTCCTGTAAGACCAGAACCTATTTGTGTTGCAAGCCTTATTCTTTGTGATTCACCACCTGATAAAGTTCCAGCACTTCTTGATAAAGTCAAATATGAAAGACCTACATCAATTAAAAATTGTAATCTACTATTTAACTCTTTTACAATTTGTTCTGCAATCATTTTATTTTTTTGTGATAGTTTTGTTTCATAAACTTGATTTACAAAATCTTTTATAGCTTTAATATTTTTATTACATAACTCATAAATATTTAATCCACCAAATTTTACAGCCAAAGATTCTTTTTTTAATCTTGCACCATCACATAAATCACAATGACTTGTACTCATAAATTGTTCATAATATGTTTTCATTCCAACAGATTTTGTTTCAGCAAACCTTCTTTCCAATGTATTTACTACACCTTCAAATTCTGATTCAAAATCTCTTTTAAGTGTTTTAGTTACATGTTGGAATTTTATTTTTTCACCTTTACTACCATATAAAAGAATATCCATAAAATCTTTTGGTAAATCTTTAAGTTTAGTATTAGGATCAATACCATAATGTTTGCAAAGTCCATCTATATACATAGCACTTATTGTATCAACAATACTTCCAGCACCAGACCATCCACGAATTGCCATATAATCATTTAATTTTTTATCTTTATTTGGCATTATCTTTTCAACATCAATTTTTAATAATTCACCAAGTCCTGTGCAATCTGGGCATGCACCAAATGGGCTATTAAATGAGAACATTCTAGGTGTTAATTCCTCAATATTTATACCACAATCAGGGCACGCATAATTTTGACTAAATAATTGTTCTTCTCCATCAAGTTTTGCAACAAGTACCAAATTATTTGCATGATTTGATGCAAGTTCAACAGAATCTGCTATTCTATTTCTAATATCATTTGATACTACTATTCTATCTACAACAATTTCAACATTGTGTTTCTTTTGTTTATCAAGTTCAGGAATTCCATCAGATAAATCAAAATTTTCCCCATCTACTCTAACTCTTATAAATCCTTCTTTTAATATTTGTTCAAATTGCTTTACAAATTCACCTTTTTTACCACGTATAATAGGTGCCATAATTAGAATTTTTGTACCTTCTTCATATTCTAATATTTGGTCTACAATCTCATCTACTGTCTGCTTTTTTATTCTTTTTCCACAGTTAGGACAATATGGTACTCCAACTCTTGCATAAAGAAGTCTTAAATAATCATATATTTCAGTAACAGTACCAACAGTAGATCTAGGATTTTTAGATGTAGTTTTTTGGTCAATAGATATTGCCGGTGAAAGTCCTTCTATAAGCTCTACATCTGGCTTTTCCATAATACCTAAAAATTGTCTTGCATATGAAGATAAAGATTCTACATATCTTCTTTGTCCTTCGGCATAAATTGTATCAAATGCAAGTGATGTTTTACCTGATCCTGAAAGTCCTGTAAATACTACCAATTTATTTCTTGGTATTTCCAAATCTATATTCTTTAAATTATTTTCTTTTGCACCTTTTATAACTAATTTATCATTCATAATTAATTATACTCCTTTTTTCTCAAATTATATTATATATCAAAAGTCGATATAATTATATAGCTTAAACATTTGTTTGTCAATAAATAAGTCAAAATATATCACTGTTAAAAATTAACAGCGATATATTGATATATTTTTATTTCTTTTCTAATGTTGTTTCTGATACAAGTTCACCTTTTACAACAACTCTTTTTGTTGCTGCTGCTGTACAAGTTATCATAGTAATTTCTCTTTTTGTTCCTCCATCTAATACATCAGTTCTATCAGGTGTAACTATATCTTTTGATGTTACTCTATACACATATTCTTTATCAAGTGTAACAACTCTTACTCTATCACCAATTTGAACATTATGAAGATTAGCAAAAAGTTCTGTATATATGTTATTGTGTGCAGCTACACAAAAGTTTCCAATTTGACCAGGTTCTGCAGTAGTTTCAAATCTTCCAATATAATTTTTTAAAGTTTCATCATCAACACCATTTGCAACTTGTCCTCTAATTCCACGTGATGGTATATCTAGTACAGCAATAGCATTTCCTGTTACTTTAAGCTTTGCATCCTCACTAGAATAAAGGGAAGCAAAAAATCCTCCACTTTCAGCATCTGATGAACTAGAAGTAACTGCTTCAGTTATATTTTTTACTTCTTCTCTTTTTAATAAATTTTTTATATTAATAGCAGTAAATGAAACAACTGCAATAAAGATTACAAGAATTATTATCTCATTTACTCTTATTTTTGGCATCCTAAACTTTTTCATACAATTCCCCCCTATATAAAATAATACAAAGATTATTATTTATATTAAAATCCCCTATAATAATATTATAACACTTTATTTAATTATAAGTCAAATATTTTGTAAAATTTTATGTAAATCTTAAATTTTCTATACATTTCAACTGTTTGTATTAAAAAGCTCTATTCCTTGACATTTCACTCTTTTTAATATATAATGTTTATGCAATTGTTTAATAAATTTATTTACATAAGGAGTTGTATATAAAAAATGAAAATTGGTATTTTTACTGATGCATATAATCCGGTTACAAGTCGGTGTTGTTACATCTATAAATATGTTAGAACAAGAAATGAAAAAACGTGGTCATGAAGTTTATGTATTTGCACCTTCTAAATCTATTCAACCAAATGACGATCAAAATTTATATATGTTAAAAAGCATGCCACTACTTGTTGCAAGACAATATAAAAATAGACTTGCTACATTCTATTCAAGAGACGTAGCAAAAAAAATAAAAGAATTAAATTTAGATATAGTTCATACTCAAAGTGAATTTTCACTTGGATTATTTGGAAAAATAATAGCTAGAAAATATAAAATTCCATTTATACATACATATCATACTATGTGGGAAGATTACATACACTATATTATTCCAATAAAAGGTGGTAGAAATATTTATACAAAACGTTTTGCAAGAACATTCTCTAAAAACTTTGCTACAAAAGCCGAATGTA
Source organism: uncultured Clostridia bacterium (assembly GCA_947625855.1). Lineage (GTDB taxonomy): Bacteria > Bacillota > Clostridia > TANB77 > CAG-465 > CAG-465. The sequence goes on from CANQPW010000028.1 coordinate 7,107, forward strand.
TTATTACTCCATCTAAAAAGACTGAAAAATATCTAAAATACAAATGTAAAATAAAAAACAAACCTATTTATGTAATTCCTACTGGTATTGATATAAACCCTTTTAAAAAAGAAAATTTTACTGATGAAGAAAAAGCAAATTTAAAAAAATCTCTTGGAATAAAAAAAGATGAAAAAGTAATATTATTTTTAGGAAGAGTAGCTGAAGAAAAAAGTATAGATGTCATAATGGGAAATATGCCAATTATATTTAAGTCTTTACCTAACACTAAATTTTTAATTGTTGGTGATGGTCCTTCAAAGCATGCTTTAGAAGAACAAGCAAAGAAATTAAAAATTGATGACAAAGTAATATTTACTGGAAAAGTACCTTGGATAGATGTACCAAAATATTATAGCATTGGTGATGTATTTGTTAATGCTTCTGTTACAGAAACACAAGGTTTAACTTTTATAGAAGCAATGGCAGCAAGTGTTCCAATAGTTGCAAAATATGCTCCTAATTTATCAGAATTTATAACAAATAATAAAAATGGTATATTAGTTAAAAGAGAAACAGACTTTCCAAAAGCTATTGTAAACGTATTAACTAATAAAAATTTATCTGATAAATTAATTCAAAATGGACTTGTTACTGCAAAGGCAAATTCTGTTGAGGAATTTGGTGATAAACTTGAAATGCTATACAAAGAAATTATAGAATCATATAATGCAAAAAAGACATTACCAACTAAGGAGAAAGAAAAACATAATAGGGCAATATACAAAAGAGTTGCTAGTAAGCTACTTGAACTTACTAGAATAAGAGGTAGAAATTAAACTTAAAGGATGTGAAAGAAAATGTGGCTTTTATTTGTTCTACTGATATTTTTAGTATTTTTATTAGTACTAGTAATAATATCTACATCAATGAAAATTGGTCTAATTATAACAAATAGGCATAACTATGAATCTAGACTATTAATTATTCCTTCCATACTAACTATTATAATATGGGGAATTGCAATATTTATATTTTATTTACTATCTAAAGATTTATTTAAAAATGGGTTTGAAGATATGTTACTTACAATATTTATGGCACCATCTTCAATTGAATTTAAAAAAGAAATCTTAACAAATGCTACAATAATATGTTTTGTTACAGTATTACTACAATCATTTACATATTATGCGATAAATATTGATTATAGTAGGATTTTTGGATATATTAGATTTAAAATAAAAACTTTAATAAATTACAAAGAAAAAAATAAAAAGAACTCTCAAAAAATATCAATATATGAAGAAAGATTTAATGTACCACTTCATATTGCTGTAATAACTAGTATATTTACTTTTATATTTACTTGCCTAATTATATTTGGACTATATAAATTAGGAGTAACACTAAGTCATAAAATTATAAATAGAATATAGAATAGGACTTATTTAATAACCAAAATTATTAAATAAGTCCATTTTATTAATTATTCATAGTTTTTAAAATATCAATTATATCTTCCAAATTATTAACAATATAATCACTATCTGATTTTAAATTCAAATTTTTATAACAAATGAAAACACAGTCTTTAATATATCTTGCTGACACTTTATCCCGCAAGCTATCTCCAATATATATAAACTTTTTATCGCTATATTCATTTACTACATTCTCTATTCTTTCTTTATTTGGTTTTTGATAAGTATTATCCCAAGAATATATTTTATCAAAATAGTTATAAATACCAAATTTTTCAAGTAAATAAGTTTGATAATCTAAATACCAGTCAGTATATGCTATAACTATATAACCATTTTGTTTAAGAAAACTAAGTAACTTTTCTGTGCCTTCAAAAAGATAAGGTAAATCAGTAAGCTCCATAGCTTTCATAAACTGATATCCAAAAATGTTATGTTCTGTAAGATATGGTACTTTAATTTCAATAAGTTTTTCTACTTTTTCTTTAGAAATTACAACATTATCCAGTGTATTACCAAAATAAAAATTTTCAACTTGCCTAAGAAATTCATCACTATATGGGATTTTTAAATATTCTGCTATATCAACACATTGCTCTTTAAAAGATTGATGTCCCCATATTGTATAATCTAAATCAAAAATTACTACAAAATTATTCAATTTGTTATCCTCCTATTAAGTAAGATTTTAATTTTTTATGTTATTTAATTATATATTAATTTCACATTTTGTCAAGTTTTATGTTGCTATATTAGTTAATTGTTCACCAAATTTTTTAAATAATGCCTCTTTAATTTTTTTATTTTCTTCAAGTTCTAAATTTTTATCTTTTGTTACAAGTTCTTTTGCCGCTTCTTGTGATTTTTTTAATATTGTTGCATCAGTAAGTAAATTTGCAAGTTTAAATTCTGGCATACCAGATTGTCTTATTCCAAAGAAATCTCCTGGTCCTCTTAACTCTAAATCTTTTTGTGCTATATCAAAACCACTATTACTTTTCTCCATTATTTTAAGCCTTTCTCTTGCATTAACAGACCTATTACTACTTTTTAAAATACAGTATGACTGATACTTTCCTCTTCCTACCCTTCCTCTTAATTGATGAAGTGCTGCAAGTCCAAATCTATCTGCATTTTCTATAACCATTACAGTTGCATTAGGAATGCTAATTCCAACTTCTATTACAGTTGTGGAAATAAGTATATTTATTTTATTTTCTTTAAATCTTTGCATTATTTCATCTTTTTCTTTATTTTTCATTTTACCATGTAAAAATTCTACACTATATTCTTTAAATGTATCATTTTTATACTTTTCAAATAAAGTTTGAACAGAATTTAAGTCAAGTTCTTCATTTTCTTCAACTAAAGGACATACTATATATATTTGTCTTCCTTCATTTATTTGCGATTTTAAGAAATTATTTATTTTATCCTCACTTGACTCATCTCTTACTGCTGTGATAACAGGAGAACGTCCTGGTGGCATTTCATCAATAATTGATATATCCAAATCACCATATAATATAATTGCAAGAGTTCTAGGAATTGGAGTTGCTGTCATAACTAAAGTTTCCACAGTTTGTCCTTTACTACTTAATTTCATTCTTTGTTTTACTCCAAATCTATGTTGTTCGTCAGTTATAACCAGTCCTAAATTATTAAATTCAATATCATCTTCAATTAAAGAATGGGTACCGATTAATATATTAATTTCGTTATTTTTTAATTTATCTACAATTTCTTTTTTTGTTTTCTTTGTTGTACTAGATGTTATAATTGCTGTATTTATACCAAGTTTTTCAAAATATTTACTCAATTCATCAAAATGCTGATTTGCAAGAATAGTTGTTGGCGCCATCATAGATGCTTGATATCCATTTTTTACAGCCATATACATAGCAAGTGCTGCAACCATTGTTTTACCACTTCCAACATCTCCTTGAACAAGTCTATTCATAACTTTATCACTTGAAAGATCATGTTTTATTTCTTCTACTACATTTTTTTGTGCATTTGTAAGTTCAAAAGGAAGTAATTTTAAGAAAGGTGTTACATCAACATCTTTAAATACAGTTGTCTTTTTTACACCTATTCCACTATTTTTTATACTCATAAGTGCTATTTGAAACAAAAATAATTCTTCAAAAATTATTCTATTTCTTGCGACATTTATGGCATTAAAACTACTTGGAAAATGCACATTTCTCATTGCATAGTTTATTTCTGCAAGCTCATATTTTTTTCTAAATTCATTTGAAAATATATCTTCAATTAAAATATTACTATCATATACTAAATTTTCAAGTTTAAATAAATAATTTTGTGTTATACCTGCAGTTAGTGGATATATTGGATATATACCTTGAATTTTTGGTAAATCTTCTAGGTTATATATTTGTGCACTTTCAATATTTGGTCTACCATGTTTTAAATCAGCCTTACCATAAAACAAGTATTTTTCTCCTTCTATAAGCTTAGTTTTAAGATATGTTTGATTATACCATGTCATCTTACATACTCCTGTATCATCACTTACCAAAGTTGTATATATACTTAGATTTTTTCTTATTCTTTGAACATGAATAGGTGCTGACACTACTGCTGTAAATAACACCTGTTCTCCATTTAAAAATTCAGAGATACTTTTTAATTTTGTTCTATCTTCATATACTCTTGGATAATATTCCATTAAATCTTTTAAAGTATATATTCCAAGTTTATTTAAAAGTAAAGCCTTTGCAGGGCCTACTCCTTTTACATATTGTATATTTTGTTCTAAATCTAAACTCAAATAAATCACCATTTAGATTATATATCAAAACATACGTTTACACAAGATTTTAATTTAAAAAATAATAAAAATAACAGATCAAAATGTGATAAAAAATATTATATTCTCATAAATTATGATATTTTTAATATAATGTATTAGGTGATTAAAAATGAATTTTGAAAGTATAAATTATAGTGATTTTAAGGTAAAAACACCATATCCAGAAATTACTAATACACAAAAAGATGAAAAAATAATTCCATATCTAATAGATTCATATGCTGGTGGAAAAAGTGAACTTACAGCAATTACGCAATATTCATACCAAAGTTTTATAACAAAACCAAATAAAAATTATATAGGGTTATCTGAAATTTTGATAAGAATTGCTATGAAAGAAATGCATCATTTAGAAATACTAAGTCAAATTATTATATCACAGGGAGTTAATCCTAAATACTGTAAATATATAGATAACAATTATAACATTTGTCAAAGTTGGTCCACAAAGGATGTTAGATATATAACTGATGTAAAGGAATTTATTGAATATAACATTAAACTTGAAGAAGGTGCTATTAGAGAATATACAGAAATTGTAAATACTGCAACAAATCCAAATATTGCAGAAATTATATCAAGAATAATACAAGATGAGGAGTCACATATAGAAATATTTAATAAAATTTTAGAAATAATAGAAAACAATAACTAAATTTAAGAGCCTATTTCAGATTATGAAATAAGCTCTTTATATTTATTCTTCTTCATCACTAAACTGACTGTTATATAGTCTTGCATATGCTCCATTTTTTGCAAGTAATTCATTATGATTTCCACGTTCTACAATTCTTCCATGTTCCATAACAAGAATTGTATCAGCATTTTTTATAGTAGATAGTCTATGTGCAATAACAAAACTTGTTCTTCCTTGCATTAGTTTATTCATTGCTTCTTGAATAATCTCTTCTGTTCTAGTATCTACATTACTTGTTGCCTCATCTAAAATAAGTATTGGTGAGTCTGCAAGTATTGCCCTTGCTATTGTTAAAAGTTGTTTTTCTCCTTGAGATATATTACTTGCATCTTCATTTAATTCAAAATTATATCCTCCAGGTAAAGCTTTTATAAACCTATCAGCATGAGCAAGTTTTGCGGCATTATACATTTCTTCATCTGTTGCGTCCATTTTTGAATATTTTAAATTATCCTTTATACTTCCTTTAAATAGCCATGTATCTTGTAAAACCATTGAAAATGCTGCTCTTACATCATCTCGAGTCATATCTTTTGTTGATACTCCATCAATAGTAATTTTTCCACCATTTATCTCATAAAATCTCATAAGTAGATTTACTATTGTTGTTTTACCAGCACCTGTTGGACCTACTATTGCAATAGTATCTCCTGCTTTTACATTTAAGTTAAAGTCTTTTATTAATTCTTGCTTTTCATCATAACTAAATTCAACATTTTCACATACAACATTACCTTTTATATTTTTTAATTTCTTTGCATTCTTTTTATCAGGTTCTTCTTCTTTTTCATCTAGTATTTCAAAAATACGTTCTGCTGCTGCAACTGCACCTTGTATTAAATTTAACATATTTGCAGACTGACCTATTGGTCTTGTAAATTGTCCTGTATATTGCATAAATGCTTGAATGTTACCTATATCCATTCTTCCTTCTATTGCAAGTTTTGCACCTATAATACAAATAAATACATATCCAAAATTACTAATACCATCAATTATTGGCATCATAAGTCCAGATAAAAATTGTGATTTCCATCCTGACTTATACAATTCCTTATTTGTATCTTCAAAATCAGATATTTCTGCTTCTTGCATATTAAATGCACTAATTACTAAATTTCCTGAATATGTTTCTTCTACTTTACCATTTAACTCTCCTAATACTACTTGTTGTTTTATAAAATGCTTTTGTGATACTTTTATAACTGTTGCAACAAATATTAAACTAGTAGGAATAATTAAAACTGCAGCACCTGACATACTAAGGCTAATTGAAAGCATCATTATAAGTATACCAATTACACTAAATAATGATTGTAATATTTGAACTATTGCTTGTTGTAATGTACTACTTACTGTATCTACATCATTTGTGACACGGCTAAGTATTTCACCATGAGTGTATTTATCAAAAAATCTTAATGGAAGTTTTCCTAATTTTCTATCTATTTCTTGTCTTAAATTATATGTTACTTTTTGTGATACATAAGCCATTGTTCTACTACAAATATAATTAAATATTGCACTTAAAAAGTATAATCCTAGTACAATTAAAAGTATTCTTCCAATATATGAAAAATTAATTTTTGGTTCTTCTGAAAGTGATACACTCTTTGATGCTTCTGGAAGATTTGCAGCTACATCATCTGGCACAATCTTCATTTCTATTAAAGTATTTACAGTAGCATCTTTTGGAATATTACTCTTTATACTTTGTGGTAATTCATTAAGTATATTTTGAACTTGTGTATAAGTCATTTTCTGTATAACATTATTTCCTAACTCTGTTGTTGCAAGTCCAAGTATTTTTGGTGATCTAACAGAAAGTATTGTTGAAATTATAAGTACAACTACTACAACAATTATTGATTTATTATAACCACCAATATATTTTATAAGGCGTTTTAATGTCTTAGAAAAATCTTTTGGTTTGTCTGCAACTCCCATTCCTCTTGGACCAAAATGAGGCTTATTTTTTCTATTATTTTCCATTTTGCATAGCCTCCTCTTCTGTTATCTGTGATAATACTACATTTCTATATTCTTCACAAGAATTATATAATTCTTCGTGTGTTCCCTGTGCAATTATTTTTCCATCATCAATAAATAATATTTTATCTGCATTAAGAACTGTACTTACACGTTGTGCAACAATTATTACAGTTGCATCTTTCATATTTTTATTTAATGCTTCTCTTAATTTTTTATCAGTTTCATAATCTAGTGCTGAAAAGCTATCATCAAAAATATATATTTGTGGTTTTTTAATTATTGCTCTTGCAATAGATAATCTTTGCTTTTGACCACCAGAGAAGTTTGTTCCACCCTGTGCTACTGGTGCTAAAAATTTATCATCTAAAGCATCTATAAAATCAAAACTTTGAGATATTTTTGCTGCTTCTACCATTTCTTCATATGTTGCGTCTTGTTTTCCATATTTTATATTAGATTCAATTGTACCAGAAAATAATACTGCCTTTTGAGGTACATAGCCTATCATATCTCTTAGCTGTTTTAATGACATATTCTTTATATTTACTCCACCAACTTTTATTTCACCTTTTGTGACATCAAAAAATCTCATTATAAGATTTAAAAGTGTAGACTTTCCACAACCAGTTGCCCCAATTATTGCAATAGTTTCTCCTTTACTTATTTTAAAATTCATATCTGAAAGTACATCAATATCACTATCTTGATATTTAAAACTTGCATTTATAAATTCTATTTCTCCTGGATTTGTTATTTCTACTATTTTTTCATTATCTTTTATTGTAGATTCTGTTTCAAATACTTCATTTATTCTCTTTACAGATACCATTGCTCTAGGTATTATCATAAATATCATTGCAACACCTAAAATTGAAAACAATACTTGTATTGCATACTGAATAAATGCAAGCATATCACCTATTTGCATACTTCCAGCATCAATTAGATGTGCTCCTGCCCATACTATTACAATACTTGATATATTTATTATCATCATTATAATTGGTGATAATATTGACATTTTATATGCTGCACTTATTGATACTTCATAAATATCCTTATTTGCTTTATCATATCTTTCTGCTTCATATTTTTGTGTACCAAATGCACGTATTACTCTTACACCTGTTAACTTTTCTCTTATTACTTGGTTAATCTTATCTGTGCATTTTTGTAAACTTGTAAATAATGGTACTATTTTTTTTATAAACAATGTTATTGATAAAAGTAAAAGTGGTATAACTACTACAAAAAGTATTGATAATTCTTTATTCTTAGATAATGCCATTATCATACTACCTATACACATAAGAGGTGCTCTAATCATCATTCTCATAGACATAAGTGATAATTGCTGTACTTGTGTTACATCATTTGTAGTTCTTGTTATAAGTGAAGATGTTGATAATTTGTTATACTCAGCAAGTGAAAATTTACTTACTTTTGAATATATTGCATTTCTTAATCTTCTACCAAAGCCTGATGAAACTCTTGCAGCAATAAAAGTAGCTAGTGCAGCACAAATTATAAAGCCAACTGTTGCAAGCATCATATAGCCACCATATTTATATACTTCATCTATACTCTGTCCAACTATTCCATAATTTATAATATCAGACATAAGGTCTGGTAAATATAAATCTAGCATAGCCTGCCCAAATGTTAGAAGAACACAAAGTATTATTAAAAATGTATATGGTTTCAAATAGCTAAATACTTTTTTCATTTTTCTCTTCCTTTCTCATCTATTTTATAATATGATTCATAATCTTTTTTTATATAAAATAAATAAATATTTATAACAGAAATATTATAATATATAATTATATTTTTGTAAACATATTAAATGTGATTTTTTAGTGAAAAAAATTAAGAAAAAAGGCCATTAACAATTAAGTTAATAGCCTGAAAAAATATCAAAACTTACGTCTTCTTATACCACCGCGTCTATTTTGGTATGCCAAAATAGGAAGACCTATAAATGGTAAAAACGTAGTTAAAAGTGCCATTAAAGCACCGCTTCCATATGCTGACACAAATTTATAAGTGAGATAATAAAAAACAAATAGATTTACTCCCGGTATCAACAATAATAGCAGTGTCCACCACTCTGCATTTCCTATCCGGCAAAATGCAATATAATAGTTATACACTGGTATTAAAGAATACCAACCAGGGTATCTTTTTTTCTCAAATAACATCCATGCTGGAACAAATACTAAAGCAAATATTCCAAGGTACAGGATAATTTTTATAATTCCTTCAATAATAAAGAAAATAAACTTTAATAAATTAACAATTAATTTAATCATTTTTTTCCTCCTCTTCCTTATCAAAGTAGATTGCCCATTCGAGCAAATTTTTTCTTGTTGTTACAAGAGACAAATACATAAAGCATATTTTCTCCTTTTTATACAGTGAATATATTTTATCTTTTAATTCGCTGTTTGTTACAGAATGATACCTTGTAGTAAACATTTTTTTCGAACTCATATCAGCAACATAGGTAATTTTTACATCAAAGTACGTAAGCTG
>CANQPW010000029.1 GCA_947625855.1 uncultured Clostridia bacterium
GGTAAAATTCCAGGATTTTCTCTTTTTAAATTTAAAATATCATATTCTTCTTTAAATTTTGTCCAAAGTGCTACTTCAGAACCATTTTTATAAAATATTTTTGATAGAGCAAGTCCATATGCTCCTACTCCAAGAATTGCTATTTTCATATCATCATTCCTCTCTATTTATTTTTATCTTTTGTTACAATTTTTATATGTACTTCTTCAAGTTGCTTTTCTGTAACTTTGGCAGGTGCTCCCATAAGCAAATCACGTGCTTTACTATTTTTTGGAAAAGCTATTACTTCACGAATGTTATTTTCTCCTAATAGTAGCATTATAATTCTATCAATTCCCGGTGCTGCTCCAGCATGTGGTGGAGCACCAAATTTAAAAGCATTATATAACGCACCAAATTTAGTTTTTACTGTTTCCTCTGAATATCCAGCTATTTCAAAAGCTTTTGTCATAATTTCTGTATCATGATTTCTTACAGCACCAGATGCTATCTCATATCCATTACATACCATATCATATTGATAAGCAAGTATATCTAATGGATTACTATTATTTAAAGCCTCAAGTCCACCTTGTGGCATTGAAAATGGATTATGTCCAAAATCAATATTTCCATCATCATTTATTTCATAAAATGGAAAATCTACTATAAAACATAGTTTATAAACATTTTCATCAATTAAATTTAATCTTCTTCCAAGTTCATCTCTAATTAATCCTGCCTCTTTACAAGCTTTATCATAATCACCTGCAATAAAGAAAAGACCATAACCATTACTAGCATTTGTTTTTTCAAACATTCTTGCAAGTAATTCTTCAGAAAAATATTTAACCATTGGTCCTACAACAGTTCCATCCTCATTTTTTCTTAACCAAGCAAGCCCTGCCATTTTTAATTCTTCTTTTGCATATATAACCATTTCATCAAAAAATCTTCTTGTAACAGATTTTGAATCTACTGCAATACATTTTACCGTTTTATTTTTAAAAGCATTAAATTCTGATTTTTCAAAAAATTCTGAAACATCTGTAAGTACAAGTGGATTTCTTAAATCAGGTTTATCTGTTCCATACATATCAATTGATGTTCTATATGGTATTTTGCAAAAAGAATCTTCTGATACCTTTGCATGACCTAATGTTGAGAATAAATCTGTTGCTATTTCTTTTAAAACTTCCAAAACTTCTTCTTGTGTTGCAAAAGACATTTCAAAATCAAGTTGATAAAATTCTCCAGGACTTCTATCTGCTCTAGGATCTTCATCTCTAAAACAAGGTGCTATTTGATAATACTTATCAAATCCAGATATCATAAGTAATTGTTTAAATTGCTGTGGGGCTTGAGGTAATGCATAAAATTCTCCTTCATGTATTCTTGATGGAATTAAAAAATCTCTTGCTCCTTCTGGTGAAGATGATGTAAGAATAGGTGTTTGAACTTCTATAAATCCCATACTATCCATCTTATTTCTTATAAACTTTAGGACTTCACTTCTAAATACAATCTTTTTGTGAATAGCCTCATTTCTTAAATCTAAAAATCTATATTGTAATCTTAAATCTTCTTTTACCTCTTGGCTTTTTCCTACTTCAAAAGGAAGTGATAATTTTACAGAATTTAACACTTCTATTTTTGCTATATCTATTTCTACTTTTCCTGTATCTAATTCTTCATTAATACTATCAAGTGGTCTTTTTATTACTTTACCTTCAACAGTTATAGTTGACTCCTCAGGTATTCTTTTTATTTTTTCTATAATATCTTGATTTTCAGTTGTAAGTTGTGTTATACCATAATGGTCTCTTAAATCTACAAATATACAACCTCCTAAATCTCTTATAGAAGCAACAAACCCAGATAATTTTACTTCTTTTCCTATATCTTCTTCCCTTATTTCATTGCAAGTATGTGTTCTATATTCACTCATATTATTTCTTCCTTTCTAATATAAACAATTTCCTGGTGTTCTAGGGAATGGTATTACATCTCTTATATTAGACATACCTGTCATATACATAACAAGTCTTTCAAATCCAAGGCCAAATCCTGAATGTATACAAGTTCCATATCTTCTTGTATCAAGATACCAAGCATAATCTTCTTTCTTCAATCCTAATTCTTCCATTCTCTTCTCTAATTTTTCTAAATTTTCTTCTCTTTGTGAGCCACCAATTATTTCACCAATTCCTGGTACTAACATATCTACTGCTCTTACTGTTCTTCCATCATCATTAAGCTTCATATAAAATGCTTTAATTTCTTTTGGATAATCAGTAACAAAAACTGGTTTTTTAAATATTTTTTCTGTTAAATATCTTTCATGCTCTGTTTGTAAATCTGTTCCAAAATCTACTTTATACTCAAATTCATTATTATGTTCTTTTAAAAGTTCAACTGCTTTAGTATAAGTTACTCTTTCAAAATCAGAATTATATATATGATTTAATCTTTCTTTTAATCCATTATCTATAAATTTATTAAAGAATTCAATTTCTTCCGGACATTCAGTTAAAACAGCATTTATTATATGTTTTATCATGCCTTCTGCTACATCCATATCTCCTTCTAAATCACAAAATGCCATTTCTGGTTCTACCATCCAAAATTCTGCTGCATGTCTTGCAGTATGTGAATTTTCAGCTCTAAATGTTGGTCCAAAAGTATATACATTTGAAAAAGCTGTCGCAAAACATTCTGCAGATAATTGACCTGATACTGTAAGCCCTGTTTTTCTTCCAAAGAAATCTTCAGACTCATCTTTTCCTAGATCTTCAAGTGTTGTTACTCTAAACATTTCACCTGCACCTTCACAATCAGAAGATGTAATTATTGGTGTATGAACATATATAAATCCATTGTTATAGAAAAATTCATGTATTGCATGAGCTATTACACTTCTTACTCTAAATACTGCAGAGAAAGTATTAGTTCTTGGTCTTAAATGTGCAATATCTCTTAAAAATTCCATTGAATGTCTTTTATTTTGTAATGGATAATCAGGAGTTGAATTTCCTGAAATTTCAATTTCTTCTGCTAAAATTTCAAATGGTTGTTTTGCATCTGGAGTAACTTTTATTATACCTTTTACCATTATACTTGAACTTAAATTAAGGCTTATTACATCATTAAAGTTTTTTAAGTTTTCTTCAAGTACAACTTGTACTGGTTTAAAATAACTTCCATCATTTAACTCAATAAATCCTATAACTTTTGAATTACGTATATTTCTTATCCATCCACAAACTGTAACTTCTTTACCATCTAATTCATTATAACTTTTATATATTTTTTCAATTTTAGTTTTTTCCTTCATATTTACCATATTATCACCTATTTTATACTTTCAAATATATCTTTTTCATCTAGTTTTACTGTTTGTTGTGAACCATCACTCATTTTTTTAATAATACATTCATCATTTTTTAATTCATCTTCACCAATTATACAAACAAAATTAGCATTTAATTTATCTGCATATTTTAATTGTGATTTAAAGCTTCTTTTACAAATATCATACTCAACAACAATTCCTAAACTTCTTAATTTTGTAACTATCTCAATTGCCTTTGCATATGCCTTATCATCAATTATTGCAAAATATACATCAACATTTGATGTTAAATTATTGCAAAGACCATATTCTTTAAGTAAAATTATGATTCTATCCATACCAAGTCCAAATCCAACAGCAGGTGTACTATTTCCACCTAATACTTCAACAAGTTTATCGTATCTTCCTCCACCACCTGCTGCAAGACCTAAATCTTTTGCAGTATATTCATATACTGTCTTGTTATAATAATCTAAGCCTCTTACTATTTTTTTATCTACTACATAAGGTATTGATATTTCATCTAAAAGTTTACATACATTTTCAAAATCACTCTTACACTCATCACATAAATAATCTGTTATCATAGGTACATTTTCAAGTTCTTTTTTACAACATTCTTCTTTACAATCTAATATTCTCATAGGATTTTTTTCATATCTTGTTTTACAATTATCACACATATTGTTAAGTCTTGGCTTTACATATTCTCTTAGTTTTTCAATATATTCTTTTCTACATTTATCACAACCAATAGAATTTAGTGAAAGTTCTACTTTATCTTGAAGTCCTAATCTTTTAAATAACTCATAAGACACACATATAGTTTCAACGTCTGCAAGATATGAATTACTACCAAAAAGTTCCATACCAAATTGTGCAAACTCTCTATATCTTCCTTTTTGCATCTTCTCATATCTATACATATTTCCAACATACCAAAGTTTTAGAGGACTCATAGTTGATGCAAGCCCATTTTCAATATATGCTCTAACAACGCCTGCTGTAAGCTCTGGTCTTAATGTTATACTTCTACCACCTTTATCATTAAAAGTATACATCTCTTTGTTTACTATATCAGTTTCATCACCAACTCCACGTGCATAAAGCTCAGTTGCCTCAAATAATGGTGTTCTAATTTCGTTTATATTATACTCTTTACATATTTTCCTTATGTTTTCTTCAACATATTGCCAAATTTTCATTTCATCAAATAAAATATCTCTTGTTCCTTTTTGTTTCATAATTTTCATAGTCACATCACCACAAGGATTATATCATAAACAACATAATTATGCAATAAAGCAAGAAAAAAAAGCTTTCTATCAAAGATAGAAAACTTATTTATTTAATAGATTTTTAAAAATCTCTAAATCTTCTCTAAAAGTTATTTTTATATTATACTCAGAGCCTTTATAAAAATTTAATTTTTTATTAATTAAGTGCATCAAATCTGCAGTAGAAGCAATACCTTCAAAATCTATTTTTTTTGCAAAATTATATGCCTCTTTCATATCAGCATATTTAAAAGTTTGTGGTGTTTGTAGTCTCATAATGTTTTCCCTTTTTACTACTTCATTTGTATCTTTTGTAAAAAGAACTTCTGGACATTCAATATATGCTACTGCATTTCCTTTTTCTTTACACATACTTATACTCTCATCAATAAGTCTATTTTGTACTAAAGGTCTATTTCCTGCATGAACTACAATTATATCATCATCTGATAATACACCATTTAATCTATCAATACAATTACTAATAGACTGTGGTTGAGTTTTACCACCAGTCACTATATATTCTAGTTTATTTAAATTATATTCTTTTTTATATTCCAAAACTTTATCTTCATAACCACTCAAGCATGCAACAGCAATTTTATCTATATTTTCATTTGCTTGAAATTTTTCTAAAGTATATATACTTATTGGTTTATTATATACTTCTAAGAATTGTTTTGGAATATCAGCCTTAAATCTACTCCCAACACCACCGAATAGTGATTATTGCAACTACCATTTTCACACCTACTTCTTAAATATTTTATTAACTTTCCTTACTTTTTCTAAGAATCTCCAACCTTTAGAATTATATACATCATAAATTTCTTTATCTTTTTCTTCTAATTTATTTTTTGTATCTTCTAAATCTTCTGTTAATTTATCAATTTCTTTTCTCATATATATTTCTGGATCTTTATAATATTTAACTGTTTTTCTTATTTTATTTCCATCAAAAAAGAAGTTACATATATTCTCACAGTTATTCTCATAATTTCCACTAATCCATAATTTTCTTTTTTCATTTCTTTCTTTTTTGTAATAGCTTTCATCTTTTAATAATTTTTCTGTTTCTAATATAAGAGAGGAAATATCTTTAACTTGTGGACCTGCAGTCCAAAAATCAAGATTTGAAAATACTATTCCTCTATTTTCTAAATATTCATCCATATCTCCTACTGCATAAAGTATAGGTTTATTAAAATATAAAAATTCTGTTCCTATTGAAGAATAGTCTGTAATTAACATGTCCACACCATTTATAATCTCATTTACAGATAAATCATTTTCAATTAACATTTTTTCATCAACATTTTTTATATTTTCACTTTCAAAAGCATAAAATACGTTTTGTTCTCCTGGATGTCTTTTAACACATAATAAATAATTATTCTTTTTCAAAAATTCATCTAAATCACTTTCATTATAGCTTTCAAAATTGAAAATATTTTTTTCATTTATATTATTTACATCATTATGGTTAAATCCTTTTCTAAAAGTTGGCATATACATAATTACTTTATCATATTTTGTTATATCAACTTTTAATGCTTTTGATAAATTAGTCTTACCATCAGAGTCTTTAAAATAATCAAATATTGGCATACCTAAGCATTTTACTCTAGCACAAGGTATATTAAATTTTGCAGCAAATATTACTTTCCAAAAATCATTTGGTACAATAACATAATCAAATATTTTTCTCATATTATTATATCCACGTATATCTTCATCACTTGGATGTTCGCCCAAATAGCCCGTTGGTTTAGGACCTATTCCATGCCATAATTCAACATATAATGACTTTTCAGTTTTATCACCATCAAGATTTCCTTGAGCAGTAAAAAATACATCAGTAGTCTTAATATACTCTTTAAACTCATCTGTTCCAATAACAATAGCCTTTATATTTTTATTATCAAGTATTTTTTTACTTTCCTCATTATACACAATCCAAGTCATATTAAAATCGTATTTATCTTTCATGTATTCATATAATGCTTTTGAATTTCCACTAAAATCTGGATTGCTACAAAAAGTTATATTTAATTTTTCCATAAAAACTCCTATACTAAAATATACATATATTATACAATACGGCTACAAATCTTGTCAATATCTGACATAATAAATAAGGCTTTTATACAAAAAAGAAGGCATAAGCCCTCTTTTTTATTTTCTTAAATCTAATTTTTCAACAATTTCTCTATATCTTTCGATATCTTTTCCTTCTAGATATTTAAGTAAACTTCTTCTTTTACCAACCATATTTAAAAGTCCACGTCTTGAATGATTATCTTTTTGATGTACTTTTAAATGTTCAGTTAACTCATTAATTCTTTCAGTTAAAAGTGCAATTTGAACTTCTGCAGAACCTGTATCATGTTCTTTTCTTGCATATGTTGATAAAATTTCTGCTTTTCTTTCTTTAGTCATTTTTTCTCCTCCTTTACTTGCCTAAAGCTAAGCTAAGACACGATGTCATGTACTTACTGAGCAATAGGTGTTATATAAATAAATTACTTTGTAACTTATTTTCTAAATTTGATTTAAATAAACCCATGGATTTATAGCAATATTATTTACACGTACTTCAAAGTGTAAATGTGGTCCAGTAGTATTACCTGTATTACCACTTGCGGCAATTAATTGACCTGCTGTAACTTGTTGACCAGCATAAACATATAACTGGCTACAATGACCATATATAGTTACAACATTATTACCATGATTTATTTTTACGCAATTACCATATCCTGATGAATCCCAACCTGCGAAAGTTACTGTACCTCCAGCATAAGCATATACATCTGTACCTATTGAAGCTTTTAAGTCAACTCCATTATGACCATAATATCCCCAATAATCACAGTTTACAGCTCTACTTACAGTAGGCCAACAACGTTCACCAGTTAAATCTGGAACTATTGGTCCACTATATGTTGTTGGTGGAATATAATAACTTGGTTCTGGCTCTGGTTCAGGTTCTGGTAACTCAACTGGTTTATTTCTAGCTACTAAGTCTTCTAAAATAGCATCTGCTCTATCAAAAGAAGTTATTTCACCAAGTGTAGATACTTTTTCCATATTAACTTGTGTATCTAGAGTGTCTACCTCAGATTTTAAATTTTCTGCATATTTATTTGCATCGTCTTCAGTAGAGAAAACCATTTTGTTCTCACCATTGACGGCAACGTTATAAATTGTATATTCAGTCTTTATTTCAGCTCTCAAATTAGTATATATATTCTGCTCTGAAAGCAATGAATCTCTAATATAACATTTTTCAAAAGTAGGTTCACTATCTAAATATACTTTAACGTTTTGGTCAATGCTTTGTTTTTCAGCAACTAAGTCATTATATACTTCATCAAATTGTTGTTCATTTAAGAAGTATCCAACAAACCTGTCATTTATATATGTTCTATAAATAGGTTTATATGTGTTTAATATTGTCATTACAACAGCACAAAAAATAAGTCCTAATGCTACTATTGTAAAAAACATAAATCTTAGCGTACTGAGCACACCTTTTTTTCCCATAATTAAACTTTGCACCTTCCTTTTTAAATAGGTCATACATTATTATTATAACATTTTATAGCGTTTTTGTCAAATTTTTGTAATCTATAACAAACTATAAAAGCAGGTTCATTTTATCATATAGAAAAAAATATGTCAATAGTGTTACAAAAAATCTAAAAAAGCCATATTCTTCCCAATAAAATAAACACTTATATTTGTTAAGTTTACTATACTATAAAATATGTTTTTTAGCAATACTTTTATGATTATTTTATTACTTTTTAATATAAAATGTTATTTGTTATTTAGATTTACTTGTACTTTTATGCAAAATATTGTATAATAATAATATATTTATTCTAAGGAAGGAGGAACATATATGATACCAGCTTGGGCAATATGGTTGATACTTAGTGGTATTTTTTTATTACTTGAAATATTTACAATTTCATTTTTAATGTTCTGGCCAGGTATTGGGGCTTTGCTTGCATTTGTAACAAGCCTTATAACTCCAAATTTAGCTATACAAATAGGCGTTTTTGCTGTTTCAACAATTTTGCTTATTGTATTTACAAAACCTTTAACTAATAAATTTTTTAAAACAACTAATTCTGCTATGAATAATAATGCTATAATAGGTAAAAAGGGTGTTGTTATAAAAGACATACTAAATAGTGAGACTAAAGGACAGATAAAAGTAGATGGTGAACTTTGGTCAGCTATTACAAATGATAGTACACCACTAAAAGAAGGAGATTTAGTTGTAGTCGAAAAAATAGATGGTGTAAAATTAATAGTAAGAAAAGCATAATTATTAATTGAGGAGGTAAAATTATGGTTGTATTTTTTATTATTGTAATTGTTCTATGTTTAATTATTGCTGCTGCTTCAATAAAAGTTGTAAGACAATCAGAAGTTAGAATAATAGAACGTTTTGGTAAATATAATTTTACTGCTGAAGCAGGTCTTAATTTTATATTACCTTTCGCAGATAAAGTTAGAGCTGTTGTTAGCTTAAAACAACAAACAATGGATGTAACACCACAAAGTGTTATAACAAAAGATAATGTTACTATAACAATAGATACTGTTGTATTCTATCAAATTATGGATCCTGTAAAAGCAGTATACGAAATAGAAAGTTTACAAAAAGGTATTGCATATATTGCTATTACTACAATTCGTGATATAGTTGGTAAAATGAATTTAGATGATACATTTAGTTCAAGAGATGCTATAAATACTCAATTAAGAGATATACTAGATGAAGCAACAGATAAATGGGGATGTAAAGTTGATAGAGTTGAAATAAAGGATATCAAACCACCTGCTGACATACGAGATGCAATGGAAAAACAAATGAATGCAGAAAGAAATAAAAGAGCTATAATACTAGAAGCTGAAGGTAAACGTCAAGCAGACATTACACTTGCAGAAGGAAATAAACAAGCTACTATTTTAAATGCAGAAGCTGAACGTGAATCAAGTATTAGACGTGCTCAAGGTATTAGAGAATCTAAAATATTAGAAGCTGAAGGTAATGCTGAGGCAATAAAGAAAGTTGCTGATGCAAAAGCTGCTGAAATAAAACTTGTATATTCTGCAATAATGGATACTAAACCAGATCAAAACTTAGTTGCTCTAAAATCTTTAGATGCTTTAGAGAAAATATCTCAAGGAAGTGCAAATAAAGTATTTATTCCATTTGATGCTACAAAAGCTATGGGTGCTTTAGGTGCTGCAACTGAAGTTTTAAAAAATGATAAACAATAAATGAAAAATAATATAAAAGCAATAAAATGTAACAAAATTACTGGCAAATTGCCAGTAATTTTTGTTACATTTTTTCTATTTCTTCTTCACCAGGAAAATACTTTGAAAGATAATAATTGCTAAAATTTATATTTGAAGTCACATTTTTTACAGCTTCAAGAGAACTAGGAAGTGTTAAATCAACATTTTCTTTATCTCCTCTAATTTCAACAACAGCATATTTTTTCCAGTTAGGATACACATCCATATTATAATAAGTGTTACCTTCTGAAAAATACCATCTTTCTTTTATAATAGGTTTTCTTTCAAGATCCATTTCAAGCATTAATGCATCATATACATCTCTACTTATACGTTTTTCCTGACAATCTTCATGATTTCCAATGCCTTTTCTGGTAAGATAGTAAATAAAGTTTGTACCATCTCCCATCATTCTAATTCTTCTTTCTTCTTTTCCATTTGATTTTAGATAGATTTGAACAATATTTCTTTTTTGAGCTTTTCTTTTTAAAAGATATGCAGAATCAGGCTTTTTTATAATAAATTTTTCTTGATGCTGTGATTGAAGTGGCTCACCTAAGCATGACAAAAACACATTTAAAGCTCTTTGTTTTTTACCTTCAAAATCTGTTTCATTACCTATATAATATACTTCATTATGTCCAATATATGCCTCTTTAATTTTTTCATCAAGGGCAATAGCTACCTCTTTTGTCTCACTCTTAGAGCGTGCCGGATTATCCCCTCTACTTTTTTCAAAGGCTTCCTCAGCACCATTTGCTGCTGTAACTAAATGGATAACAGCTTTATACCTTGATAATATTTCAAGATTAGTTTTTCCTTCAATGTCAAGTATTTGTTGCCACTGTTCCTCCGTCATATATGCTTTAGAATCAATAATACCTCTATCACAAATAATAATTAACTTTCTATTACTTACCCTTTCAAGATTTCTATATAATTCTTCCTTAAAATATTGCATTTTAAATAACGTATGCTGGAAAACAAAAGATGTAGTTATTCCATTAAATGGCTGCATGCCAGAGGTTATAACCTCAGTTGCACTCTCTTTTATCCATATCACATCATAATTTCTGCAAAGTAAAGCTTCTGTAAGTGGTACTTCTAAACTAGATTTTCCTGCAACAGGACCTCCTGTTAATACATACATTAAAACATTATCACAATTACTAATTTCACTTTCATAAGTAGTGTTTTGCATTTTTTCTCCTCTCTTTTATTAAAAATTAAGTTTTAAAAAATCCACAAATATTATATCACTAAAATGCAAAAAAGAAAAGTAACTAAAAAGCTACTTTATCTTAACATTTTCTTTTCCAAATGCAATTTCTAGTTTGTTTATAGTATTATCACTTAATGAAAGCCATAAATTTTTATTTAATACTTTCATCTTATTTGTTCCCTCTAAGAAAATATATACAGGATTTTCCCCAAAATCTTCATCATCTAATCTTTTGATATACTCAACAACTGCAGGTTCTAAATCTAATTTGTCTTTTGGTACTCGTATGTATATTTTACTTTGTTTTACTATTTTTACTACATCACTTACTAAAATTTTTGTCTTTTCATTTTCTTTTATACTTACTTTACCTACTACTTTTATTACACTATCATTATTTAACACATTAGAAAACTTTTGATATACAGTAGGAAAAAATATTAACTCTATACTACCATACATATCTTCTATATTTGCAAATAACATCTGAGCATTATTTTTTGTAGTAAATATTTTTAGATGTGATAATATTCCACAAAAAGCTACTGTCTTTCCATCATATTCATTTTTATACTCTCCTGATTGTTCTTCGTCCTCTAATTCTTCATCTTGATTTAATTCTTGACTTGTAACTGTTGAATTTTTCTTTATATACTCTGCATATTCATCCAAAGGATGACCTGATACATATAGTCCAAGCATATCTTTTTCCATATCAAGTAAATCTTTTTTAGTAGGTTTTTTTGGACTTTTTGAAATATTTAGTTTTTGGTTTTCAACACTTTCATCACTTCCAAAAAAATTCATCTGATCTATATAATTATTTTTTTTAGTTAAATTAACTCCATCAACTATATTTTCATAATTATCTAATAAATCATATCTAGTATAATTTTTTTCAAGTTCATCAAAACATCCCGCTTTAATTAAACTTTCAATACACTTTTTATTTACACTATCACTAGTAACTCTCTCACAAAAATCTATAAAGTTTTTAAATTTTCCATTTTTTTCTCGTTCATCTATTATTTCCTGTATAGCATTTTCACCAGCATTTTTTATAGATGAAAGTGCAAATCTAATCTTTGAATTAATTACTGAAAATTTTAAATAGCTCTCGTTTATATCAGGTTTTAATACCTCGATTCCTAAATCTTTACATTCTTGAATATATATAGGTATTTTATTTAAGTTACCTATTATACTATTCATAGTTGCAGCCATAAACTCTCTACTATAATGACATTTCAAATATGCAGTTTGATAAGCTACAACAGCATATGCTGCTGCATGTGATTTATTAAAAGCATATTTTGCAAACTCAAACATTTCATCAAATATTTTATTTGATGATGCCTCATCTATTCCATTTTCTTTAGCACCTTTTACAAATATTTCTCTTTCTTTATTCATAACATCTATTTTTTTCTTACTCATAGCACGTCTTACTAAATCAGCTCTACCTAAACTATATCCTGCTAAATCTCTAAATATTTGCATTACTTGTTCTTGATACACCATACATCCATATGTACTTTTTAATATTGGCACTAAAGACTCATGTGTATAAATTATATTATCCGGATTATTTTTATTATGAATATATCTTGGAATTTGATCCATTGGTCCTGGTCTATAAAGTGATATCATAACTATTATATCTTCTAAAGAATCAGGTTTCATCTTCATCATCATTTGTCTAAATCCGGGACTTTCCATTTGAAATACGCCTAATGTTTTACCTTCTGTAAGCATTTTAAAAGTATCTGTATCATTCATATCTTTAAAATCGACTTGAGTATTATGTATTTTCTTAATCATCTTTAAAGCATCTGAAATAACAGTAAGAGTTCTAAGCCCTAAGAAGTCCATTTTTAAAAGACCTAATTCTTCAAGTATTGTCATTGTATATTGTGTTGATATAACATCTGCACTTTCATAAAGAGGTACATAATTTACAACTGGTTCTTTAGTTATAACAACACCAGCAGCATGTGTTGAAGCATGTCTTGGCATCCCCTCTAATTTTTTAGATATATCTATAATTCTTCTTACCTCATTATCTTCATAATATAATTCTCTTAATTCTTTATTTATTTCAATAGCTTTATCAAGAGTTATATGAATATCTCTTGGAACCATTTTAGCTACTAAATCTGCTTTTTGATATGATATATCTAATGCTCTTGCAACATCTCTTATTGCAGCACGTGCAGCCATTGTACCAAAAGTAATAATTTGTGCCACATGGTCTTTTCCATATTTATTTGACACATAATCTATTACCTCTCCACGTCTCTCATAACAAAAATCAACATCAAAATCTGGCATGCTTACTCTTTCTGGATTTAAAAATCTTTCAAATATCAAATTAAATTTTAATGGATCAATATCTGTAATTCCTATAAGGTAAGCAGCAAGAGAACCTGCTCCACTTCCACGTCCAGGTCCTACTGGAATATTTTGTGATTTTGCATAGTTTATAAAATCGGCAACTATTAAAAAATAATCAATATACCCCATTTTATCTATTATACTTATCTCATATTCCAACCTTTTTATAACTTCTTCTCTTTTTGATGAATCGTATCTTTTATCAATTCCCTCATAACATAATTTTCTAAAATATTCTAAATGTGAAATATTATCATCAAGTTTAAATTCTGGTAGTATTGTAGTTTTAAAATTTAATGTAACATTACACATATCAGCTATTTTTTGTGTATTTTCAATAGCACTAGGAATACTTTTAAAAGCCTCTTTCATTTCTTCTTCATCTTTAAAATAGAACTCATTTACAGCAAAAGTCATTCTATCTTCATCTTTCATAGTTTTTCTAGTTTGTATACAAAGTAGCACTTCATGAAAATCATAATCTTCCTTCTCTAAATAATGACAATCATTTGTTGCAACAAGCCCCACTCCAAACTCTTTTGAAAGTTTTATTAAATTCTGATTTACTAAAATTTGTTCTCTTAATTTATTATCCTGTACCTCTAAAAAATACCTATCTTTTCCAAAAATATTTACAAAATTTCTTATAGTATCTTTTGCACCTTCAATATTTCCATTTACTATTTTTCTTGCAAGTTCACCACAAAGGCATGCAGAAAGACATATAATTCCTTCATTATACTTACTTAATATATCCATATCGATACGTGGTTTATAATAAAAACCTTCTGTATATCCCATAGAACAAAGTTTTATAAGATTATGGTATCCTATATCATTCATTGCAAGTAAAATTAAATGATTTGGTTCTGTATCAACTTTTCCTTGTTTATCAAATCTACTTCTTGGTGCAACATATACCTCACATCCTATTATTGGCTTTATTCCTTCTTCTAAACATTTTTTGTAAAATTCTACTGCACCAAACATATTACCATGGTCTGTAATAGCAACAGCATTCATATTTAATTCTTTTGCTTTTTTTACTAAGTCATTTATTCTAATTGCTCCATCAAGTAAACTATATTCTGTATGCACATGTAAATGAACAAATCCCAAATCTCTCACCTTCTTAGACATTATATCAGATTTATATGAAAAAAGCTAGAAAAACGGAAAAAAGGGACTTAAAAAGTCCCTTATAATTCCACTAATTCTTTACTTTTAAGCTCAGAAATGCTGTTTACATATCCAAAGTTATATTTACAACTATTTTTTTCATAATCAACAGTTACTTCTTCATAATAATACTTTGAATTTTTATCTGCACTTCGAGTTATAATATAAAACTTAAAATCATAAATTTCATACGGAAGATAAAGGCAGCAACTAACTTTTTTGGATTTTCCAAAGCCTCTTTCAACCTTTTGCACTACTTTTATATCATTGTAATGATATTTTGGTACTAAAATAATTGCTCCATTTTTTTCAAATTTGTATGCATTTTTATAAAACGTTGCAATAAGATACCCTGGAGTTGTAACACTTTGAATTTCGATGCTTGGTATCCTCGAATATGCATCTACATCTTTTACACTAAAATCTTTGCTGCTAATTAAAATGTTTACCCTTTCCTGATACAAATTTTTAAGTTCTTTTTTTCTTGATATATCTGCTTTTGAAAATTCTTTTAATATCTTTTTTATAACCTCATCATCTGAAGCAAATCTAAGATATAAATTCATATTCTCATCACCAAGATATGAATCAAGTAAATTCTTGTCATAAGTTGCATACTTTGTTCCAATGTAACCTTTTGCTGCTAAAATCTTCATTTTTTTACCTCCTTAAAAAAACATCCTAAAACTAAATTACTAGTTCCAATTTTTTTGCGTATTTTATTATTATACCATTATATTCTATTTATGTCAAGTTATGAATGTTAAAATAGCTTGTCTACTTATGTCGAAATAAACGTCACCCATTCAACGGGTGGCTACCACTTAATTGGTCTATTTCCAGAATATACTTTTTTCTGCTTTCTTTTCTTATACAAATAATTCTATTAATTTTTTTATTTGGTCAGATGCTATATATTCTTTTAATTGATTTCTTATATATTATTTTATTTTTCCATATATTATTTGCCTTTTATACTTTGGTGCAAATGCTATATGATATTTGCATTTCCATTTTATATGTGATAGACTATTATAGTCTATATAATTCTTTTTAGACATAATTTATTCTTCCTTTTTTATTTTATATGTCTTTGGTCGGACAATATATATTATAAAAAAGGGGGAATAAATCTCTACTCTACACTACTGCTTTTTTGAACTCTAGGTAAACCCTAAGGTTTTCATATCACCAAAAATAATATACCCAATGGAAAAATCCATTAGGTATATTTTTATAGCTATTTTTTATTCTTATTTACAAAGATAATTCCAACAATTATTCCAATAACTGCTACAAGGAATATTATTACGTACATAAATATATTTATATCTGATGTATTTACATTTGGTGGTTCATATTTTGCTACATTTGTTATAACATTTTCTTC
>CANQPW010000030.1 GCA_947625855.1 uncultured Clostridia bacterium
TCCCATATCTTTTCTACACTAAATTCTGTTAAATTTACTTCGTTTGTTATATTATTATCCTCATATTTTGTTATATAGTTTGCTACTGGTACTTCTTCAATAGTATATTCATATATTTCCGTATTACTCTTATATACTGGTACATCCTCAAATACATAATGCCAATTTTTACTTGCATCTGTTGTTGTTTCTAAATATTCTTCTCCATTTTGCAATAATTTTACTGTTATATTTTCAGGTCTTGCATCATATTTATCTCCATCATCTTCCCAAATTTTATATCCTTCTATCGTTTTTCTTATATCGTCTTTATGTATTTCTACATTTACTTGATTTGAGTATATTCCTTCTACATTATCTATTGTATCTCCAAATGGATCTGTTGCTCTCCAATTTGTACTAAACATATTATTTGCTGATGTTATTATACTATCATCATCTGGTGCTTTCATATTTATTAATACAAATACTACGTTATTTGCTGATAACTCAAACTCACTCCCATCTGGTTTATATCTTAAATCTACACATATTGATTTTACTTTGCTTTTATCTACTTCATCTGTTAATTCAATCCATTTTTCCGGTACTTCTGTTAGTTTTCCTGGATTTTGTTCTTCTGAGTAATATACTTTTGGATTATATCCTTTTTTCTTTGCATATTCTGTATCTACTCCTACAAATTCACCTTTCCATCCACTACTTATATCTGCTCCATTCTCATCATATATTGTCTCTAATGTATCATATAATATTAAATCTTTTAATGTATTTGCTCCTGTTGTTACACGTAATCTATATGTGTATTCACTTCCTGCTGTTGCCTCTGCTGTTCCTTCTATAAATCTTCCTCTTGTTAAATCTGTTCTTACTTGTTTTATTACTGCTTGTTGTGATGATACTGCATGAGTTATGTTTTGAGTATTAGACGTATGTGCCAAATTTTCACCTGTATCTCCATCTTCATCTATATCCTCTGCTAATGAATCATAATATCCTGTGTCATTTGATGAATTTTCAAAATAATATCCATATTCTTGATTATTCCACATTGAATACATATAATTTTCATATTTTGTTCCATAATCTTGTATACTATCGTATGGTATCTCTGTATTTATATAGTAAGTTACATAAGGTGTTTCGGCATGACTTTCATAATAACTCCAATCTATATCACTTAAATTTGTTATTATACTTATTTTTGTTCTTCCACTATCTTTATAATTATAATCTATTTTCACTTCTGTATGATCTTCTATATATTTATTACTTAATCTAAGTGTCTTACTTAAGCTAAGTGTCGTTTCAACACCTTTTTTAATATCTTCTTCTGTACTTGTAAGATACATTCCTTCTGGTAATATATCATATGTTTTTATTATAAAATCTTTATTTACTTTGAAATATTCAAAAATAAAATCATTTTCTAAACTATACTTTACCTCGTATTTTTCTTCTTTCACATTATTTGTAACATTTCCATTTATAATTCTTTTGGTATTCTTCAAATTTAAATAACCATCATTGATACTATAACTAGCATAACCTCTTTGCATATATGTTCCATAAGTATTTTTATCATATTCTGCTATATTTTCTTTTGTAAATGATGTTTTATAACTTTCTAAGCTTGGTTCATTTACTAATGTTCTATTTCCATTTTCATCTTTATTATATACTTGCAAATAATCAAAATTATATAAACGTCCTGCTCTACAATCTTGCGTATGTATTTTTGTATATACCTCTATAATAGATCTATAAGAAGTAGAATATAATGTCTTGTCTAAATCTCTTATTACCAGTTTTACTCCTACTACATCTCCACTATCAAATGTTATTGTTTTTTTAGTTTTTGAAGTTGTTCCTGTTGTATAACTTACATATTCATTTGAATTTTTATATCTTACTTGTAAATCATAATTATATCCTATTAATTGACCTCCAGACTCTCCACTATACTTATTATATGAGTAAAAACATGGTATTTCTATCTTAGTAAAATTATACTCTTCATCTGTTAATCTTGTTACATCTCCATTTTCTCTTGTTACATATAAAAGATCATCTCCTATTTCTACATCCATCTTACTTCCTGTATAAAATGCTGTTGGCCATATACTCCAGCCACATTCCCAACCATTTTTTATGTTATAAACATAAGTTCTAGCATTACTTCCACCATTTTTAAATTTTGATATATTATATAAATTTCCTTTATATTCAAAATCAAAGTCTACTAATTGTGTTGATACATCATCTTCTGCTAAATATTGCATTTCTTCTTCATCATCATATATTCCCCATAATTCTGCTGTATTTTCTACTCTATCTCCTAAATGATATGTACTTTTTGGATATCCTACATAAATGTCTCCATATAAGTAATAATATGTATTTCCTTCTTTGGGTTCTATTTTACTAAGAGAACTATCATATAACACACATCCTTCTGGTAATGTTTCCTTTATAGGAGGTACATAGGCACTGACAGTATATTTTTTTTCATCGTCTCTATAGGCATCAAATACTCCATCTTTTGCATAAACTTTAAATCTATATTTAACCCAATAATAATCATCAAATATATCTTCTATTTTTGTAAAATCTGCCTTAGCACTATTTCCAGTATAAGCACCTTTAGTTAATGTATATTCTTTCTTAGTTGCTGTATAATGAAAATTACATGTATTTGATTCCATTGCTATTATTTCTTCTGCATCCGCTATATTTTCTTGTATTTTTGCCTTAAATTCTAAATCTGTCTTTATTCTAAAATACGTTTTTAAATTATATACTATCTGTATTGTTCCTTCAAAATGTTCATTTAAGGCTATTGTATTATTATTTGTAAACATATATATATTATTTTTACTATTATATGTATAACTAAAATCATATTGCTTATCATTTGCACCTAACTTATCTGCCGCTATTGTTACATTATTTTTTAACCAAAGTTCATAAAGAACTCCCTCAACTGTTGCTGCTTTTCTCCAATGTTCAGCAAAACTATCTCTAGCAATTCCAGGTATTGTTATTTTTATTTCACCAGGCTTATACTCTTTTCCTGTTGTACATGCATAGTTTATCTGCATACATAACTGTTTAGTTTCATTACTACTTGTTGCATTCCATGTAAAATCTGTTATACCAGTTTCTGGTGTTTCACTACTTCTATCGTACATTATAAGCGATATATTCCATGAATCACTTGGTACTTCTAATGCTGATTTCTTTTGATTTGTACTAAGCATTATTGTTGTCATTGTAGCAATTAAAAATAACCACAAGAATACTGTTATTATTGATATTTGCCTTTTATTTTTCTTTTTTACTGTTTTTTCTTTTTCATTTACTTTTTCTTCTGTCTTATTCATATATCCTCCTTGTTTTTACACGCAAAAAGAGCTGGTACTTTTTTGTATCAGCTTATATATCTTAAGGCATAAAACTCCCTTGTTATTTCATTTATTGATTCCATAATACTATTTGTGTGTGTGTGTGTGTGTGTGTGTAGTTCAATCATACTTTTGCGTGTTTTAGTTTCCATAATTTTACCTCTTTTTCCTTTATATTTATATATTAGCAAATTTTGACAAATTATTCAATAATAAACTAAAAAATATATTATTTTTATATCTACTTTACTTTAAATGTCTTTTCCTATAATATAAAAAATGCCAAAATACTATATAATATTTTGACATTTTATATAACTATATTAATTCAATGATAGCCATTTCAGCTCCATCACCTTTTCTAGAAATTAATTTAACAATTCTAGTATATCCACCTTTTGCTTCATATTTTGGTGCTATCTCATTAAATAATTTCTCAGTTAAATCAACAGTTTTACCATTAAAATCACTAATTTTATTTAATGAATTAAACATTTTTCTTCTTGCTGCAAGTTTTGATGGTTTATCAACTTTTATATCTTCTTTTACTACTTCTCTTACTACTACTTCATATTTATTTCCATTTTTTGAAGTCTTAGTTTCTTTTACTTTCTTTCCGTTTTTATCTAATTTAGCTCTAGAAACAGTTTTTTGTTTAACTTCATAATTATCTTTTTCTTTTATTGCTAAATCGATTAAGCTATCTGCTAAAGGTTTTAATTCTTTTGCTCTAGCAAGAGTAGTTTCAATCTTTCCATTTAAAATCAAAGATGTAAGTAAATTATTAAGCATTGATTTTCTGTGAGAAGTTGTTCTAGAAAGTTTCCTTGTTCCTGGCATTTTATAATCCTCCTTTTATTTAGTCTTCTTTATTTTTAAATTCAAGTCCTAAACTTGTTATCTTTTTAGTTACTTCATCTAAAGATTTTTTACCTAGATTTCTAACTTTTATCATATCTTGTTCTGTCTTATTAACAATATCTGATACAGTATGAATTCCTGCTCTCTTTAGACAATTATATGATCTTACTGAAAATTCTAATTCTTCAATTGGTGTTTCTAATAATTTATCTTTTAAAGATAATTCTTTTTGAGACATAATTGACATTGTTTTTGCAATTTCAGATAAATCTATAAACATCTCTAAATGTTCATTTAAAATTTTTGCTGCCATACTCAAAGCTTGATATGGTTCAATAACACCATTAGTCCATATTTCCATAGTTAACTTATCATAATCTGCTTTATGACCTACTCTAGTTTTATCTACTTCAAAAGTTACTTTTTTTACTGGAGTAAATATTGAATCAATAGGTAATACATTTGCTGGAAGTTCAGGATAATTACTTCTATCTCCTGCAACATATCCTCTACCTTTTATAGCAGTCATATCAATATTTAATACTGCATCATCATCTAAATAAGCGATATGTAAATCTTTATTTACAACACTTAATGAAGCATCAGTTATAATATCTTCTGCTTTTACCTCACAAGGTCCTTTTGCTTTTATTGATAATTTTTTATCATCCATATCATCTGATTTTAAACATACTTGTTTTAAATTAAGTATTAAATCAGTTACGTCTTCTGTAACTCCTGGTATTGTTGAAAATTCATGAGTTATTCCTTCTATTTTTATTGTATCAATCGCATAACCTGGTAATGAAGAAAGTAATATTCTTCTTAATGAATTACCTAAAGTAATTCCAAATCCTCTTTCAAGAGGTTCTACTTCAAATCTTGCATAAAATGTATCTACATCTACTTCAACACATTTTATTTCTGGTCTTTGCATTTCAATCATTTTATATCCTCCTTCTAGTATGCTCTGATTACACATACTATTTAAACTAAATGATTTAATAAGATTTACTAATTCTTAGAGTATAACTCAACTATTAGATTTTCTTGAACATCTAGGTCAACATCATCTCTAACAGGTTTTCTTAAAACTTTTGCTTCCATTTTTTCTCTATCAAATTCTAACCATGATGGTACAGCTTTTAATTTATTAGATTCTAATACAGAAACAATAGCTTTATTATCTTTCTTAGAATCTCTTATTTTAATAACATCTCCAACTTTTACAATATATGAAGGAATGTTAACTTTTTTACCATTAACTTCTAACATTTCATATGTTACTAATTGTCTTGCTTCTGCTCTAGAATTACCAATACCCATTCTATAAGCAACGTTATCTAATCTTAATTCTAATTGTTCAAAAATAATATCTGAAGTAACGCCATCTCTTCTAAAAGCTTCTTCATAATATTTTCTAAATTGAGTTTCTGAAACTCTATAATATGTTTTTGCTTTTTGTTTTGCTCTTAATTGAAGTCCATATTCAGATAATTTTCCTCTATTTTTTCCGTGTTGTCCTGGAGCATATGATCTTCTATCAATAGCACATTTTTTTGTATTACATCTTTCGCCTTTTAAGAAAAGTTTTGTTCCTTCTCTTCTACATTTTTTACATACCGCGTCTGTATATCTTGCCATTTTATATTTACACCCCCACTATATTCTTCTTCTCTTTGGTGGTCTACAACCATTATGTGGTATTGGAGTAACATCTTTTATCATGCTTATTTCCAAACCTGCAGCCTGTATTGATCTAATTGCAGCTTCTCTACCTGAACCTGCACCTTTTACATATACTTCAACAGTTTTTAATCCTTGATCTTTTGCTGCACTTGCTGCTGCTTCTGCCGCTTGACCTGCTGCAAAAGGAGTATTTTTTCTTGAACCTTTAAATCCTAATCCACCAGCACTTGCCCAAGATATAACATTTCCTTGTGTATCTGTCATTGTAACAATAGTATTGTTAAATGTAGATTGAATATGTGCAGCACCAGTTGATACATTCTTTTTTACTTTTTTCTTTGTTACTACTTTTTTCTTTCCTGCCATTTTTAACTATACTCCTTTCTTACCTGCTATTGGTTTTGCTTTACCTTTTCTTGTTCTAGCATTAGTCTTTGTTCTTTGTCCACGAACAGGTAAACCTTTTTTATGTCTTTGTCCTCTGTAACAATTAATTTCCATTAATCTCTTAATGTTTAATGCTACTTCTTTACGAAGATCACCTTCTACGACATAATCTCTTTCAATTATTGCTCTTATTTTTGTTTCATCATCTTCTGTAAAATCTTTTACTCTTTTTGTTGGTTCAATACCAGCTTCTGCTAATATTTTTCTTGATGCAGAACGTCCTATTCCATATATAGAAGTTAGTCCTATTTCTGCTACTTTATTTTTTGGTAAATCTACTCCTGCTATACGTGCCATTTAATTTTACACCCCCACATTAACCTTGTCTTTGTTTGTGCTTTGGATTTTCACAAATAACGCGAACTACGCCATTTCTTCTGATAATCTTGCACTTCTCACAAATTTTTTTTACAGATGGTCTTACTTTCATTTTAAATCCTCCTTAAAATATTTTGTTAATAAAATTTAACAAAAGTAAGTATATTAATAAACATTTACTAAAATAGAAGATATTATCTTCCACAGCCGCTTCAGAAAATGTTTATTCACTTAATTAAAATAATAGGTTACTTTGCTCTCCAAGTAATTCTTCCTTTACTCAAGTCATAAGTTGAAAGCTCTAATTTTACTTTATCACCTGGTAAAATTTTTATATAATGCATTCTTAATTTACCAGAAATATGAGCAAGTACTTCATGTCCATTTTCAAGTTTTACCTTAAAATTTGCATTAGGTAATGCTTCTGTAACAGTTCCTTCAACTTCTATAACATCATCTTTTGCCATTAAAAGTCCCTCCTATTATATGTATAAAAAACACTCTAATTAAATTAGGGCATTAATTAACACGTATATTATAACAAATTTATGTTAAATTGTCAATAAAATTGCCCTTAAAATATTATAAAAATCAATGATTTTTAGCTAAAAAGCGATTAAATAGTTATTTTAAGAAATATATTTTACATAATTTTGAACATGAGCATAAAAAAACTGGCTATAAACCAGCTTTTTATCACTAATACATCTTATTAATCTAATGTTAAAATTTTTGCCTCTTTATCAGTAATAACTATTGTATTTTCATAATATGCAGTTAACTTTCCATCTTTTGTTGCAACAGTCCAATAATCGTCTTTTACATATACATCAGGTCTTCCTTCACATATCATAGGCTCTATTGCAAGTGCCATACCTTTTTGAAGTCTTGGTCCTGTTCCCTTTCTTCCAATATTTGGTACACCAGGATCTTCGTGCATTTCTTCACCTATACCATGTCCCTGATATTCTCTAAGTAGTGAAAATCCTTGCTTTTCAACATATGTTTGTATTGCATTTGATATATCTCCTACTCTATTACCTACAACAGCTTGGTCAACACCTGCAAAGAAAGCAGCCTGAGCAACTTTTATTAGTTTTTCAGCAACTGGTGATATTTTTCCAACGCCATAAGTTCTTCCTGCATCTGAACACCAACCATTTTTAAAAGTTCCTAAATCAACACAGACAATATCCCCTTCTTTTAAAACAACATCATTTGAAGGTATACCATGTATTATTTCATCATTTACAGAAGTACATATAGCCCATTTATATGGTTTGCCACCTCTATATGGACATTCTACCCCTTTAAATGCTGGAATTGCACCACATTTTCTCATTGCCTCTTCTGCAACATTATTAAGCTGCATTGTTGTAACTCCAGGTTTTATTTCTTTTTCTATTGCTCTTAGTGCAGATTTTAAAGCCTCTGCAGATTCTTCCATAAGTTTTATTTCATGTTCATTTTTTATATTTATCATAACTTCTCACTTTCTTTAACTTTTTGCAATATAGCACTTACATCAGTAGATGCATCAATAGTTTTTAACAAGTTTTTATTTTTATAGTATTCTAATATATCTTTTGAATTTTCTCTATATGTCTTTATTCTTCTTTTTAATGTTTCTTCAGTATCATCACTTCTAACATCAAGTCTACCGCCACATATATCACAAGCTTTATCTATTTTAGGTGGAAAATCTACTCCATATACTTTTCCACAATTTATACATTTCTTTCTTCCCAAAGTTCTTTTAATAGCAACTTCATCTGGTACTGTAAGTTCAATTACTTTTGTAATTTTTTTATTAAATTTTAATAATAATTCTTCTAATAGTTCAACTTGAATATAAGTTCTAGGATATCCATCTAGTATAAATCCATTTTTACAATCATCTTTTTTAAGTCTATCTTCCAGTATTTCTGCCATTGTGTTATCAGGTACTAATATTCCTTTTGCTAACATTTTTCTTATATCTTCATTTTCTTTTGCATATTCTCTTGATAATTCGCCAGTAGAAATATGCGGTATATTCAGATTACTTGATAAAATATCTGATATAGTTCCTTTTCCAGTTGCTGGTCCTCCTATAATTATATAAACCATATAATCTACCTCCACCATTAATAATACTACTATATTATGCCACAAAATAATAAAAAAGTAAAGTAATTTATAACATAATATTTTCAAATTGACAATTAAAAACTAGAGTGTATTAATACTCTAGTTTTATTAAAAGACATAATTACTATTATTTTTTATTTAAATCATCATAGTTATTATTATCTACAAAATCTTCGTCTTTAAATTTAAAGCCGTCACTATCTTTTTTATCTCTTAGCACATTAAATATAACATACCCAATTACTGTTATAACAGTAACAATTATTATTATTATTAAGTTTGTACCTATAAAACCACCTGTTACTGGTAATTTTTCTTTTTCGTTAGTCATAGTCTTGGTAATTTCAACTCCATTTTTCTCTATATTAAATTTATATTCATTTTCATCTATTATATAGCCACTTGGTGCTGACATTTCTTTATAATAATACTCGCCATATGGTAGATTTTCAAGAATTATAATTCCATCTTTATCAGTTGTATATGTACCAATTTCTTCACGTTTTGAATTTAAAATTTTAAATTTAACTCCCTCTATTGCTAACTTTGAATCTTTATCTATTTTTATAATCTTAAATGAACCATATACTTCTTTATTTAAGACTATTTTATTTATAACTTGTTGATTTTGTGTTATTCTAAACTGATATAATTTATCATCAACTACATATCCTGAAGGTGCTTCTACTTCTTGATAATAATATTTTCCTAATACTAAATCTTTAGTTTCAGCTATACCTTCTTCGTTTGTAATGATTTCATCTACTTCCACTCTGTTTTCATCAAATATTTTAAATTTTACTCCTTCTATTGGAAGATTATTGCCATCGACTTTAGTTATTCTTAGTTTTCCTCTCTCAAAATAGTTTATCATATTTTTAATTACTACTTGATCATGTTCACTTACTTCAAATTCGTAAAGCTTATCATCAAGTAAAATTCCAGCTGGTACTTCTATTTCTTGATAATAGTATTTTTCTAAGCTTAAATTCTTTGATTCTGCAATACCTTCCTCATTAGTAGTAATAGTATCAATTACGTTTTTATTAACATCTAAAATGTTAAATTTAATTCCTTTAAGTGGTATCTCATTTTCATCCACTTTAATTATTCTTAAAACACTATCTGCTGATTCATTTACTATTGTTTTTGTTAATACCTGAGCATAGTTTTCAACATTAAATTCATATTCTGTGCTATCAACTATATATCCTTGTGGTACTTTTACCTCTTTGTAATAATATTTACCAACCATTAATCCTTCAGCAGTAGCAAAACCGTCTTTATCAGTAGTTATTTCAGTTACTTTCTTCTTAGTTGAATCTAGAATTTCAAAGGTTACACCTTGCACAGCAATATCTTCTTCATTTACTTTTATTACTTTTAAGCTTCCTTTTTCATACTTATTTATTAAATTTGCTATAACAACTTGATTGTTTTCTACTACTTCAAATTTATAAATAGTATCATCTATAATTATATGTTCTGGAGCTTCTACTTCTTGATAATAATATGTTCCAAGTGTTATCTCATCTGACTCTGCTATACCATCTTTATTTGTTACAATACTTTGAATTATATTTCTATCAGAATCTAAAATGTTAAATTTTACTCCTTCAAGTGGTGTATCATTCTCGTCTACTTTTATTATCTTTAAAACACCTTTTTCAAATTTATTTACAACATTTTTTGTTATAATTTGAGCATAACTTTCTACTTTAAATTCATATTCCTTATCATCTAAAATATATCCTTTTGGAACACTTACTTCTTTATAATAGTATGTTCCAAGTTTCAAATTATTTAACTGTGCTATACCCTCTGTATTAGTTGTTATTTGTTCTATTAGTTGTTTTTGTTCATCTAATATATTAAACTTAACATTTGGTATAGGAGCATTCTTTTCATTTACTTTTATTATTTTTAAGCTTCCTTTTACATATTTATTTGTCATTGTTTTTTCTATAATCTGATTATTTTCAGTAATTTCAAATTGATTTTCAGAATTATCAAGTATTAATCCTTCAGGTACTTCTATTTCCTGATAATAATATGTTCCATATTTAAGACTACTTGATGTTGCAATACCATCCTCACCAGTTGTTATTGTTTCTACGACTTTCTTGTCACTATCAAGAATATTAAACTTTGCACCTGATATAATCTTTCCATCTTCATCAACTTTTCTAATCTTTATGATTCCTTTTTTATAATAGTTAATCATATTCTTTATTACAACTTGATTGTTCTTTTCAACTTTAAACTCATAAACATTATTATCTAATATAAGTCCTTCTGGTACTTTTGTTTCTTGATAATAGTATGTTCCAATTTCTAACTCATCAGAGGTTGCAATACCTTTTTCATCTGTTACAATTGTATCAATTACATGTTTTTGTAAATCTAATATATTAAATTCTATTCCTGATAATGGAACTTCATTTTCATCTACCTTTATTATCTTTAGACTACTCTTCTCGTATTTATTTACAACTCTTTTTTCAATTACTTGATTTGCTTGAGTTATATTAAATTCATATTCATTAGTATCTAAAACAATATCTTCAGGTACTTCAATTTCTTTATAATAATATGTTCCAAGTGGTAATTTACTAGATGTAGCAATTCCTAAATTATCAGTTGTTAATACTTCTACTACTCCTTTGTTTGAATCTAATATTTGGAATTTTACATTTGGTAGTGGAACATCTTTTTCATCCACTTTTATTATTTTTAAACTACCTTTTTGTATAAATTCATTAACAACTTCTTTTTCAATTACCTGTCCATCAGTTGTAATTTCAAACATATGCTCTTTTTTATCAATTATGAAACCTTCTGGAACACTTTTTTCTCTATAATAATATGTTCCTTTTACTAGTGCTTTAGTTTGTACGATACCATCACTTCCAGTTGTAAGTGTTTCTACTACTTCTTTGTTTGAATTTAAAATTTCAAATTGAACGCCAGAAATAGGTCTATTTAATGTATCTTTTTTAACTATCTTAAGACTACCTTTTACAAAATTGTTAATAACATTTTTAGTTATTACTTCTTCATCTTTAGTAATTTTAAATGCATACTCTTTTGTATCTAAGATGTATTTGTCATCAACAGATTTTTCTCTATAATAGTATTTTCCTTTTACTAAATCTTTAGTTGTAGCTACGCCACTAGAATCTGTCGTAATTTCTTGTATAACATGTTTTTCTTCATCCAATATTTCAAAAACGACATTTTGAATTGGTTTTGTATTTTCATCTACTTTTACTATACGTAATTTTCCATGTATAATATTATTTACTATATTTTTTGTTATTATAGCTCCATTTTCACTTAATGAAAAACTATATTCTTTTGTATCTAAGACTAAATTATCTGGTGCTTCTATTTCTTTGTAATAATATGTACCAAGTTTTAAAGCACTTGTTGTAGCCTTACCTTCTGCATCTGTTGTTATTGTCTCAACAACACTTTTATTTGCATCCAATATCTGGAATTTAACACCTTCTATTGGTTTATTTTCATCATCAACTTTAATAATTTCAAGTTTTCCTTTTTTATATCTGTTCACTAACTTTGCAGTTATGATACCACTATTTTCTGTTACTTTGAAAGCATGCTCTTTCTCATCAATTATTAAATTGTCTGGTACTTCTACTTCCTTGTAATAATATCTCATTCCTACTGTTAGGTCACTAGAAAAAGCAACTCCATCTGCCCCTGTTGTTATTGTTTCTAGTAATTGTTTATTTGAATCTAATATTTGGAATTTTATACCTGCTATTGGTCTATCATTTTCATCTACTTTTACTATTTTTAATTTTTCTTTTACAATCTCGTTTACAACATTTTGAGTTATAACCTGATTATCTTCAGTAAGATTAAATTGATGTTCTGCTGTATCCATAACTAAATTTGATGGTGCTTCTACTTCTTTATAATAATATGTTCCTACAATTAATTTACTTGTTGTAGCTTTACCTTCTGCGTTTGTTGTTATTGTTTCAACAACACTTTTATTTGAATCTAATATTTGGAATTTAACACCTTCTATTGGTCTATTTAATGTATCTTTCTTTATTATCTCAAGTTGTCCTCTTTTATATTTATTTACTTTAGTTCTAGTTATTATTCCACTATTTTCAGTAACTCTAAAAGCATATTCTTGAGAATCTATTATAACATTTTGTGGACCACTTACCTCTCTATAATAATATGTTGTTCCAACTGTTAAATCTTTTGAATAAGCTACACCATCATTATTAGTTGTTATTGTTTCTAATACTTGTTTATTAGAATCTAATATTTCAAATTTAACACCTGCTATTGGTTGAGTATTCTCATCTACTTTAACTATTTTAAGTTTTTCTTTAACTATTTCGTTTTCTACTGTCTTTTTCGAAATTTGATTATTACTATTTAATACAAATTCATGCTCGTTTGAATCAATAATTAAGTTTGCTGGTGCCTCTACCTCTTTATAATAGTAAGTTCCAAGTGGTAAATCTTTAGTAGTTGCAACACCTGAATTATCAGTAACTATTTCTTGTATCAATTCTTTACTTGAATTTAAAATTTGAAATTTGACATTTGCAATAGGAGTTTTATTTGTATCAGTTTTTGTAATTTGTAATTTTGCTTTTGCAGTTTTATTTACTATCTCTTTTGTAACAATATCACTTGTACTATTAATAGAGAATGGATATTCTGCCTCATCAATAATTATACCTGATGGTCCACTTACTTCTCTATAATAATATGTACCAGCTACTA
Source organism: uncultured Clostridia bacterium (assembly GCA_947625855.1). Taxonomy (GTDB): domain Bacteria; phylum Bacillota; class Clostridia; order TANB77; family CAG-465; genus CAG-465. The sequence goes on from CANQPW010000030.1 coordinate 13,626, forward strand.
AATCCTCCATAGTAGCAATACCACTTGCATTAGTTGTTATTCTACCAACTACACTTTTTTGAGAATTCAATATTTCAAAAGTCACGCCCTCAATAGGAGTTTTATTTTCATCAGTTTTTATAATTTTTAATCCGCCTGATATTTTTTTATTTGTAATTTTTGCTTTTACTAAAGTATCGACTGAATTAATTTGAAATTCTCTTAATGTACTATCTAATACAACATTTATAGGTGCTTTTATTTCTCTATAATAATATTTACCTTCAGAAATATTATTAACTTTTGCAATACCTTGTGTATTAGTTGTAAATTCTAATAATTTTCTCATATTTGAATCTAACAACTCAAATGTTACATTTGGTATTGGACTATTTTTATCATCTACTTTTGTAATTTCAAGTGCACCTTTTACTTTTTCATTAACAAATCTTGCAGTATAAGTAGAACCTGTTGTAACGCTAAATTCTATTGGTTCCGTACCCATTACATATCCTGAAGGTGCTTCTACTTCGACTAATCTATAATCTCCAACTTTTACATTTGAAAATTTTAAATATCCTTCTTTTCCTGTTGTACCTTCTGCTAATTTATTTCCACTTAAATCTCTTAACTCAAATTTTGCATTTGCAAGTGGGCTATTATCTTGATCCACTTTATATAGTTCTACGTTTCCTACTTGTGTTCCCCAAGTAATATTTACACCTGCTGTTAACTCTACTGGCACTGTATCTATTTTTACATAGTTTTGTACTGTTCCACCACAAGTATATATACTTCCTACTTTTTTATCTGTATCTGCTACTACACCAAGTCTCATTGTTGAACCATTTTCTTTATCACTTAAAGCAACATATATTGCTTCACCACTTGTAAATGTATTTCTACCAATTCCTTGACTATCTACTATTCTTGCACTTGATGGTGCATTACTTAGTGTTGCTGTTATAGAATTTACTTCTCCTCCTGTTACATTTGCTATAAATGGTCCTGTAAGTATTGTTCCATTACTATTTACTTGTTTTGCTGAACTTACATCAAATGTTAATTTTGGATCTGGTAAATATGGTTCTGCTATTGCTTTTGCATTTAATCTTTGAGCTGCCGCTGCTGCTCTTTGCATAAATGCTTCATATCCTGGTTTTGCATATACATTATCTAAATCAAATACCTTTTGTCCTTCTGATTCTCCTGTTTTCATTAACACTGTCCACAAAGCCATTTGTGTTGCCATATATGCCTCATCATCTGTTAGACATCCCATTTCTGCTGGTGTTGTATTTGGGTAACCATATACCATAATAGCTAC
>CANQPW010000031.1 GCA_947625855.1 uncultured Clostridia bacterium
ATTTTGTATTGTTTTATATGCTTTCTTTTACCTTCGATTTCTATCTTTAAAATCGATTTTTCCTATAATATAAAATATTATTTTTAAATTAAAAAGCAAGTATTTTAACCCTTTTTAGGTTAATATTTATACTTGCATTAATTTAATATATATTATAATAGTTTTTTTGTCATATCTATAAGTCTAGTATCATATCCATTGTTCTCATAAAATTTTATTGCATTTTTGTTATATCCAAATACTTCAAGCAATACATCTTTACAGCCATTTTCAATTAAATATTTTTCCATAGCATTTAATAAGATTTTTCCATATCCATTTGCTCTAAAATCTTTTGATACAATTAATTCGGTAATTCTTCCTCTTTTTGGAGCACTAAAATCATATTCAAAAATTTCTTCATTGTTTATTATTCCTACTACCAATCCTATTATTTTCTGATTTTTGCTATAAAGTAACATCTTTCCATTACATTTTTTAATTTCTTGCATAGTCTTTTTGAAATATTCTTCCCTATAATTTTTTGTTAAAATATTATATTTTTCTTTATCAAGATTTACAATACATGCTTGTAACTCCACTAATAAATCTTTAATATCCTCATCATATTTACTATCATATTCAATTATCATATTTTTTACTTCCTTCTTATTATTTTAAATTTTTTACCATTTCATTATGTACTTTTTCTTTTAGATTTTCTATATCCTCTTTATTACATTTTAAGTCATCAGTATATATTGGTTTTAGTATTTTTACAGTAACATCTTTTTTTCTTTTAAAAATCTTTCTTATTCCTTTTGCATCTCTGAAAGTAATTACTATTGGAACAACAGGTACCTTATTTCTTACTGCGAAATTAAATGCCCCTTTTTTAAAATTTCTTATCTTATCATAATATGGCCATAACGCTTTTTCTGGATAAAAGTGTATAATTTTTCCACTCTTTAATGCTTTATTTAATTCAGAAACAAAATGTTTTTTATTACTCATTTTAGTTGGAATTGGTATAGCTCTTAAAAGTTTAATTAATTTTCTTACAAAAGGTATTTTAAAACTTCCTTCTCTTGTTGTAAAATATATTTTCTTAAATCCAAAAGAAAGTCCTATCATAGTACAATCTAAAATTAAAACATGATTTGATACACTAATTGCTCCACTTTTTAAATTTTTAATATTTTCTTTTCCCTCTATTTTTAAATCATATACTATTTTATCCAAAACAGCTAATACTGGAAAAGCTATCCCATAATATAATAGACTTGAAAAAAAGGAAAATATCTTTCCTTTTTTTATATATTCATAATTTTCATCTATATCAAACTTCAATGGCTCACAAAATTTTATAATATCTTCATTTTCATTTTGCACTTCTCTTATGTTTTCCTTTTTCAAGTAGATTACCTCCATATAGTTCTTTTATTATAACATCTACAATTTTCTTGCAAGCATCACCTGGTATATATTTCTTTTGATTTTCAATAATTTCATTTTGTAGTTTACTATCTTTAATTAACATCTTAGTATTTAAAGTTATCTGGTCAATATTTTCACATTTTATTGACATTTTTCTATTACAAAAAAAATCAGCATTATCATTTTCACAACCAGGTATTGGCATAACATGAATAAGTGGTTTTCTCATTGTAGCAACCTCTGTTGTAGTAAGTCCTCCAGGCTTACTAAGTATAATATCAGAACACGCCATATACTTTCCAATTTCATTAGTATACGGTAAAGCTATTACTCTTTTATCATTTTTATATTCATTATTAAGTTCAGCTAATAATTTTTTGTTATTTCCACAAGATACAATTAAAACATATTCAGAAATTTCACCTATTAACTTTTTAACAATTTTTTTAACGTTACCAAATCCCATACTTCCATTTAACATTAAAATATATTTGTTATTTACATCTAAATGTAAATTTTTCTTCATTTCATCTTTATCATAATTTATTCTAAACTGTTCCATAACAGGAATTCCAAGTGGTAATAACTTTTGTTTTTTAATACCTTTTTCCAAAAAATCTGATTCTAATTCATTACTTGGAATAACAAAATAATCAGGATTTGTTTCCTCCCAAAAAGGTATACTTACATAATCAGTTGCAACTTGTAAAAAGTGAATATGATGTTCTTTTTTTATTGCAGTTAATGCTTGAGCTGCAAATAGATGAGTAGTTACAACATATGCATACTTGTTATCTTTTATATAATCATATAATTTCTTCTTATTTAAACTATTAAAGAAGTATACAGGAGATTTAAGACCTGTTTTTTCATACATTCTTCCCAAGCGATATACTCTTTTAAATACTTTTCCATTTTTGTTTGTAGATTTTAAATACAAATTATTGACATCATCTTTAAGTTTTGAATTAATAATTTCTAAATATTCTTTAAAATCAACACTTATTCCTCTTTTTAACAATTCTTCTTGAATTGCAAGGGCTGCACTATTGTGTCCTCCTCCAGTTCCACAGGAAAGTATTAATACTTTTTTACTATTATAATTTGCCTCTATTTTATCTAATAATTTGTTATAAAAACAACCTAATCTTCCTACATACCCATTATTCCAAGGTTTATTTCTACCAAAATAATGAATAATTACAGTATTTTTACAAATCCATTTTATACCTATTTTAGATTTTGGATGACCTAAGTTATAATAATTTAAGTTTCTATCACCTAAATTATACTTTAAATCATCTATTAGTTTTATCTTTTCACCATACATTGCACTAATAATATCTTGATCAGGTAGTAATAGCTTTTTCTTAATTTTTTGTATAAAATCTATTTCATTTTTTTCTGATTGTACCTTTCTTAATTCTTTTAAATTCATTAAAAGAACTCCTGAATTAATATATGGCTCATCTTTTTCAATTCCAAGTCTTATTTCATTAAATTTATGAAGTACTTTCCTTATATGAGTTGTTGCAATAAAATAGTTTCCTTCAAAATCCATATTATACAACTCATCTAATTTATTAATTACTAATGTATCTGCATCTAGATATAACACTCTATCAATATCATTTGGTAAATATTTTGCTGCAAAAATTCTAAAGTATATTTCTAAAGGATATCTTTTTTCATATACTGGAAATTCACTAATCTCATTATCATCAATTTTTATATTATATATATTAAAGTTTTTAATGTCTAAACCTTTTTTTATATCTTTTATTTGTTTATTTTTTAAATCTCTATTCAATATATATATGTTAAATTTTTCGCCTTCATTTGAATATTGAATAGAATGTAATAATATATTAAGTTGTTTTACATATTGTGAATTAATTGTTACTAAAATATTCATATTGTGTTCCCTCTATTATTAATTTTTTAATATTTATTATAATAATTTATCAACGTATTTTATAAAAATTATATTTTCAACTAAATCAATTATTGAATATACTAGCATTATTATACCAACTGTTAATACTAAAACTCCACTTTGGAATATCATATATATACCACCAATTATCATTATAATAGATAATATTAATGATACTCCCCACATATTAATTTTTGCTGCATGAAGTTTTAAAGCAAGTGAGAACCTTATAAGGCCACTATATATTATCCAAAATGCTACTATAAATCTAAACATAGATTCAATTAGTCCACTACAAAATATAGTAACAAGACCAATAATTACAGCAATAATCCCATAAACTAGGTCATAATTATAGAAATCATATTTTCCTTTTGATACAAAATAACTTATTACCTTAACTATTCCTATAACAATAAATATTCCACCTAATACATATGAAATTATTTTAATTGCTAAATCTGTTTTTACTATCATAAATATACCAATTAAAGCAAATGCAATAGATATTAGTATATCTATCCATCCTGATTTTTTTAAAATATTTTTCATTTTATCTCCTCCTAATTTATAACTAAAATAATGGTGCAAACAACCTTAAAATTGCCTGCCATAAAGATTTTAAAAATCCTGCCTTAACATCTTTTTCATTTAATTTTTTACAGTCTTTAAAAGTGTTTTCAAAATCTTTATATATCTTTTCTATTTCACTTACTTCTTCCATATAAATTCCATTTTCAAAATGAAGATATAGACTCCTATAATCCATATTTATTGTTCCAACAACTGCTCTAATATTATCTGATAAGAATACTTTTGAATGAACAAAACCTTTTGTAAATTTATATATTTTTACACCACTATCATATAGCACTTTAAAAAATGATGTTGTTTGTGTATATACTACTTTTTTATCTGGAATACCCGGTACTATTATCCTTACGTCTACACCCCTTTTGGCTGCTCTACAAAGCGAATTAACAATATCAGTATCTATTATTAAATATGGTGTCATTATATAAAGATAATCTTTTGCACTGTTAATCATATTAATATATACATCTTCACCTATTAAATCTTTGTGAAGTGGAGCAACTCCATATGGAATAACATATCCTTTATTTTCTTTTACTATAAAATCATGTTTAAATACTGTAATATCTTTATCTTCATCTACATTTGCATTCCATAAATTTAAAAACATAATAGTTAAATTCCAAATTGCATCTCCAACAATTTTTATTCCATTATCTTTCCATACACCTAATTTGCTATTAATATTTATATATTCATCACTTAAATTAACTCCACCAGAAAAAGCTACTTTACCATCTATAATAGTAATTTTTCTATGATCTCTATTATTCATAAAAATTCCTCTGAAAGGACTTAATTTATTAAATGGAATGCATTTTATTTTAAACTCAGCTAACTTTTTAGCATAGTTTGTTGAAAGCATAGCAATACTTCCCATATCATCATACATAATTCTTACATCTACGCCTTTTTCTGCCTTTTCTTTTAATATGTCTAAAATTCCATTCCACATAGTACCTTCATTTATTATAAAATACTCCATAAATATAAACTTTTCAGCCTTTTTTAATTCTTTTAATAATTCTGGATAGAATTTTTCACCAAAGTTATAATACGTAATATCATTGTTTGTACTTACAAAATAATTAGTTCTATTAATTATATATTTAATGTTATCTAACTTTTTATTTTCTACATCTTTTTTAATCTTTTCATCTTGTACTAAATAATCATTATATTTTTTCTCATATAAAAAAATATTTTTTAATAATTTATTCCTAGAATAATTTTTTCCTAGAGTAATAAGTAGTATTGTACCAAATATTGGAAATATCAAAATTAATATAACCCATGGTAAATCATTTGAAAGCCTTGTGCTTTCTTTTAATATTCCAAGAACAATCAAGATACTTAAAACACTATAAATTAAAGTAATAATTCCAATATATTTATAAAAAAATAGCCTTATAACAATAGCAAATCCAAATTGTAAAACAACTCCAAATATAACTATTAAAGCTCTTTTTACCGCATTTAGCATACATTTTTCCCCTTTCATATATTATTAATTTCTATTTTATAATATCATAAAAGCAGATAATTATCAACCAAATATCTGCCTTAAAAATTCAATATATTACTTAATATTACATTTTAATTTATATTCTTTTAATTACAATTCTATTTATTTGTTATATAATCAGCTAGATTTAAAGCTATATTAAAGTATCTACAATCATGTTGTGTTCCATCATATTCTCCTTCTTTATGCCTTTCATCCCATTTTGGAGCATCTAATAAATCTCCACTTGTAAAAAAGGTGAAATATTCTATTCCTCTAAAATTACACATTGCTTGTATAGCGGAACATTCCATATCAACAGCTATACATCCATCTTGTTTTCTTTTTTCTAAATTATTTTTTGTTTCTCTAAAAAACGAATCTATTGTCCATGTTTTTCCAAGAACATATGGGAATTTTTCCTTCTTCATAAATTCTTCTACTATACTGGCATTATTTATTTTTATATAATCACTTGCCTTTGCATAATGATAAGAAGTTCCTTCATCTCTATATGCTTCAGTTGGTATAATTATTTTACCATGGGCTATTTTTTTGTCTAAACAGCCACATCCCCCAAAAAATACAAATTTTTTTGTATCTATTACTCCAATTGTATCTTCTATTGTTCCAACGCAAGCTGGTGCTCCAACATAAGTTTTATAAAAAGCAAATTTTTTATTGTTATAATTAATCTGATATATTGGAGTAATACCTGTTGCAAACTTAAATTCTGCTATCTTCTCACATTCAAAATTTTCCAACACATATTTTTCTACAATATATGAAAATGTAACAATACAAGCATCAATTGATCTCATATTTTCCTTTTTATCTACATTTATAATTGCTTCTGATTTATCATCAAAACTATCTATTATCATATATAATCATTCCTCCTAATTTAAACTTTTTATTTTTTTACTACATTGATTATATCATATAAGAAAATTAACTTCAAACCAAAAAAATAAACTACTGAACCATTTTTCAGCAGTTTAATTAAATAATTTAGTTTAATTTTTCTTTTGTTTTAGCAGCTTTACCTACTCTATCTCTTAAATAATATAATTTAGCACGTCTTACTTTACCTTCTCTTTTTACTTCAACCTTTGCAATTTTTGGTGAATGTACTGGGAAAGTTCTTTCAACACCTACACCATAAGATATTTTTCTTACTGTAAATGTTTCATTAAGACCAGAATTTTGACGTTTAATTACTGTACCAGTAAATATCTGTATTCTTTCTCTATTTCCTTCTTTAATTTTTACGTGTACATCTACTGTATCACCTATATTAAAGTTTAGAGCATCTTCTCTTTTATATTCATCTTCTATTGCTTTTATTATATCCATTGTTTTCCCTCCTTTTACTTATATATATTTATTATTTTTTTTCAAATAAATCAGGTCTATTCTTTTTTGTAATTCTAATAGCTTCTTTTTTTCTATATTCACTTATATTTTTATGGTGTCCGTGACAGTAATACCTCTGGTACTTTTCTTCCACGAAATTCACTTGGTTTTGTATATTGAGGATATTCAAGTAAATTATTCATATGAGATTCTTCATCAAGAGATCCTTCAGATAAAACACCAGGTATAAGCCTTATAACAGAATCCATAAGCACTTGACTTGCAAGTTCTCCACCTGTTAGTACATAATCTCCAATTGATATTTCTTCTACACTATATTCTTCTATAATTCTTTCATCAATTCCTTCATAATGTCCACAAATAAGTATATAATTTGAATTGCTAGAAGCAATTTCTTTACTTAAATTATAGTTTAATACTTTTCCTCTTGGTGAAAGGTATATAATTTTTATATCTTTTTTATATTCACTTAATTTTGATATTGCACTATCAATAGCAAGACTTAATGGTTCACAAGAAATTATCATACCATTTCCACCTCCATATGGTGGAAAATCTACTCTATTATGCTTATCTTGTGTAAAATCTCTAATATCAATAACTTCAATATCCACTTTTTTGTCTTCTATTGCTCTATTAATAATACTAGTATTTACAAATTCAGAAAACATATTTTTAAAAAGTGTTAAGACTATAAATCTTATCATATTAACCCTTTCATAATCTCTACATATATTTTACCATTTTCAATATCCACTTTTTTTATTACATCTTTTATTGCAGGTAAGTATACTGTTTTATTTTCATCTGTTTGTACTTCGTATACATCATTTGCACCTGTATTAAAGATATACTTTAAAATACCTACATGATTGTTTTTCATATCCACTACTTCAAATCCTAATAAATCTTCAATATAATAAGTATCCTCATCAAGTTCCTTTAAACTGTCCCTTGAAACATATACATATCTATTTCTTAACTTTTCTGCTTGTTCTACTGTATCTATACCATTTATTTTTACAAGTAACATACCTTTTTGAATTCTACATGATATATCATATTTACAAGATAGTCCCTCATCTAAATAAATTATTTTTGTCTTAGCTAAATTATTTATGTCATCTGTATATGGATATATTTTTACTTCACCTTTAATGCCGTGAACATTTACAATTTTCCCTATTAAAATACTATTCATAAAATTATGCATTCTCCTCTGTTTTTGTTTCTTCAACGTCCACAGAAACCTTTTTTGAATCTTTCATAGCATATGCATAGATTATTTCTCTTATAGAACGAATTATTCTTCCTTCTTTTCCAATAACTCTACCCATATCTTCTTTTGCAACTTTTACTTTTAATATTGTTCTTGAGTCCCCTTGAGTTTCTGTAATTTCTACTTGATCTGGAGAAGTTACAAGATTTTTTATTATATACTCTAATAACTCTTTATACATTTTAACCCTCCTATATTTCTAAGCCTGCTTTTTTTATAAGAGCTAAAGCAGTTGTTGTAGGTTTTGCACCTTTTTTTATCCAATCTGCAACCTTTTCAGTATCTAATTTTAATTCTTCTGGTTCTGACATTGGATTATATGTTCCTACCTTTTCAATAAATCTACCATCAGCTGGATATCTTGAATCGGCAACAACAATTGTATAATATGGAGCTTTTTTAGCACCATCCCTTCTTAATCTAATTTTTACCATGTAAAAGTTCACCTCCTTACAAATTTATATATATATTATTTTTTTCTATTAAAATTTTGGAATATTTATATTTCCAAATTTTCCTTTACCAGACATCATAGATTTCATCATTTTTTGCATCTGTTCAAATTGTTCCATAAATCTATTAATATCTTGAACTTGATTTCCACTACCTTTTGCTATTCTTAATCTTCTAGAGCCATTTAAAATTTTTGGATTTTTTCTTTCTTCTTTTGTCATAGAAGTAATAATAGCATCAATTCTAAGTAATTTTTTTTCGTCAATTTCAGCCTCTCTAATCTCTTTTGGAACACCAGGAAGCATTGCAAGAATTTGTTTAAATGAACCCATTTTTCTAATTTTTTTCATTTGATCTAGGTAATCGTCTAATGTAAATTCATTTTTTCTTATCTTTTTTTCTAATTCTTCTGCTTGTTCCTCACTATATGCTTCTTCTGCTTTGTCAATAATTGATAAAACATCACCCATTCCAAGTATTCTTGATGCAATTCTATCTGGATAAAAAGGTTCTAAATCACTTAATTTTTCACCAACTGATGCAAATTTTATAGGCTTTTTTGTTATACTTTTTACTGATAATGCAGCACCACCACGTGAATCAGAATCAAGTTTTGACATAGTAATTGAATCAATACCTAATTTTTCATTAAATGCTGATGCAACATTTACAGCTTCTTGACCAGTCATAGCATCAATTACAAGCATTATTTCATGAGGCCTTGTTGCTCTTTTTAAATTAACAAGCTCATCCATAAGTTTTTCATCTATTTGTAAACGACCAGCAGTATCTATTAATACAACATCACATAATTTTGATTTTGCCTTTTTTAATCCATTTGTTGCAATCTCTGATACATCTTTTGTATCAGGTTCACTATATACATCAATATTTAGACTTTTTCCTATTGTTTCTAACTGCTTTATTGCAGCAGGTCTATATATATCACAAGCAACCATAAGTGGTTTTTTGCCTTGTTTTCTCAAATAATTTGCAAGCTTTCCACAAAGAGTTGTTTTACCACTACCTTGTAAACCAACAAGCATTATTATTGTAGGTGGATTAGAAGATATATTTATTTTTGACTCTGAGCTACCTAAAAGCTCTATTAACTCATCCTTTACAATTTTTACTACTTGTTGTCCTGGTGTCAAGCTTTTCATAACTTCTTCACCAAGTGCTTTTTCTTCAATTGAAGCAATAAAGTCTTTTACCACTTTATAATTTACATCTGCTTCAAGTAAAGCAAGTTTTACTTCACGTAGCATTTCCTTTAACTCTTTTTCTGTAATTCTTGTTTGTCCTTTTAATTTTTTTACTATATTTTGTAATTTATCAGATAAACTATCAAACATCACATATCATCCTCAACTTTCAATAGATTTTTTAATTCTTCTCTTTTTAAATTCAAATCTTTTTCATCACATAGATTATATGCTTTTTTTACTTTTACTAATAGCTTTAACATATTAATTTTTTCTTCAAAGCTTCTAAGCATATTCTCACTTGTCTTTATGCTATCTCTTACTCCTTGATAAGATATGTTTCTATTTTCAGCTATTTCTCTTAATGATAAATTATATAAATAATATTCTTTAAAAATATCCTGTTGTTTTTCTGTAAGCAATTTTCCATAAACATCATATAGCATTGCCATTTCAATATTTTTATCTATCATATAATCACCTTTTATGTGTAAAGCTCAAAAACTTTACATCTATTATACACTATGATTTTGATTTTGTCAAGAAAAGAAAAAAAATATGCGTGAAATCACACATATTTTGATATTCTAACATTTAATAATGTTTTCTATAATCCTAAGAAACTTAAGAAACTACTTCCAATTAAACCTAGTATAAATGAAATACCATTTAATACTAAAGTTACTCCTCCTATAAGAATAATATAACATAATGCTAATTTATCTTCATTGCCATCATTTAATAAATGTTTTACTGAGAATAAAGCAATTACTATAAAGTAGACTTGTGCTATTCCCATTACTGTAACAGATATTGGTGAAAACCAAGCAAATAATAATGAAAGTATCCTTGCTACCATATATGGAGTTAGAGCAAAAGTTGATACTTTAAGTGCTTTTGCAAATGGTACCTTTATTTTTAATATTTTTGAAATAACTAATATAATTCCTGCAAAAGCCATTATAAATCCAAATATAAAAATTGCTGTTTTAAAAAATGCTCCAAGTAAATTTAATATTTTTATATTATCAAATGCTAATTTTGTAACCATCTTACTTGAACTATAATCATATCTTTTTACAAATAACTCACTTATTAGCTCAGAAATTAAATTACAAAAAGTAAATACAGCAGTAATTATTGCAGCATGTATAAAACCAAACTTTAAAGTTGCATTTTCTGTTTCATTATTTGTTGTATTTACAGGTTTTATAAATAGGTTTAAAAAAGTTTTAAATAAATCTTTCATAATATAAACTCATCTCCTTTAATACTTATATTATATTAACTATGAGTTTTTGTCAATTATTTATTTTAGATTATTTACTAAATTTTTAAAATCTTTTCCTCGCTCTTTATAATTTTTATACATATCAAAAGATGCTGATGCAGGAGACATTACAACAATATCTTTTGGATTTGATATGCTACTTGCAAGATTTACTGCATCTTTCATACTCTCTACTTCATAAATTTTTATTTCATCTTTGTTATAATCTTTTGCAGAAATTACTGCCTCTTTAATTTTTTCTTTTGTATTTCCAAGTAGTATTAAAGCCTTTGCACAAGATATAATATATTCTCCTATTGAAGTATAATCAAGATTTTTATCTGAGCCTCCTGCAATAAGTATTATTTTTTGATTAAAGGAAGTAAAAGCTGCCATAGCCTTTCCAGGAGTAGTAGAAATAGAATCATTATAATATTTTACACCATTTATAGTATCAACATATTCTAATCTATGTTCTACACCTTTAAACTCTTTTAAAGTTTTTCTAATTATATCAATATCTACTAAATCTTCTACACAGCATATAGCACTACATATATTTGCATAGTTTTTTTGCCCTATTAAATTTACATCACTTACAGATATAATTTTATTGTCTTTTCCATCTTTATTAATAAATATATTCCCATCTTTAAAATATACACCATTTCCTACAAAGTGATTTGTTGAAAAACACAATCTCTTGCTTTTTATATTTTTTTCTTCTATTTTACTATTAAAATAATCGTAAAATTTATCATCTAAATTAAAAATACATATATCATTTTCATTTTGATGAGTAAATATATTTGTTTTAGCCTCAACATATTCCTCAAAACTTCTATGATAATCTAAATGATCTTCATATATACAAGTTATTAATGATACATTTGGACTTTTTTTCATATCCATAAGTTGAAAACTACTTAATTCAAGTACGATTATATCATCTTCATTAAACTCATCTAATTTATCAAATAATGAATTTCCTATATTTCCTCCAAGCCATACGTTATATTTAGCATTTTTTAACATCTCATATATAAGGGTAACAGTAGTAGTTTTTCCTGCACTTCCTGTAACTCCAATTATTTTACATGGTGCAAGTTCTAATAAAAGTTCTATTTCAGATGTAAGTGTTACACCTTTCCTTACTGCACTTTCTATCTCTGGTAAAAAAGGTTTTATTCCAGGAGTTCTTAATATATAGTCAAAAGAATCTAAGTTTAAAAGATAGTCCTCCCCTAGTATATATTCTACATTTTTTATATTTTTTAATTCACTATGTATTTCTAATATGTTTTCATTTTTATCTCTTGCACTAATATTTGCACCTAAACTTGATAAATACTTTATAGCTGGTATATTACTTGTACCAATTCCAATTATCGCAACTTTTTTTCCTTTTATATTATTTTTAAATTCTTCAAGTTTTATATTATTCATCATATCACCCCATTATATAACTAACATATATGTATTATTTTTAAGCCATTTACTTATTTCATCATAATCTTTTATATAGCTTCTAACTAGATTATAAAAATCCTTACTATGATTATTATATATAATATGGCATAGCTCATGCACTACTATTGCATCAACTTTTGATACTGGAAGCATTATTAATTTTAAACTAAAAAACAAAGCTCTTCTTGATGGAATACAACTACCATATTTTCTACTACTATCAGTTATCTTAAAAGTATTATATTCTATTTTTGTAATTTTGCTCCAAATTTTTAATCTTTCTTCTATTAAATAAAAAGTATTTTCTTTAAATAAATTTTTTACAGCCTTATCAATATATTCTTTGCCATTTTCTATATCAAAATCTTTTGGTATTTGTATATTTAAAGTTTTTTCACTTCTATTTACACTTACTTTAATAATATTATTTCCAACTTTTTCTAATTTTACAATAAACTTTTCTCCACCATAATATATTTTTTCACCATCATGCCAATGTTTTATATTATCATTTTGAATACTTACCATTTTTATATAATTTTCATATATTTTTTCTTCATTTTCTTTTATAAAATCTAAAACTTTTTTATAACTTAAAAATTCTGGTTTACTAACATTTAACATATTATTCTTAAAATAAATTTTTAAATTATTTGATTTTTTATAACTTCTTATGCATACAGGTATATCTTTGTTTTTTATTGTTATAAAATAAACTTTCTTTTTCATAAAATAATCTCCCATATTCACTGAAATTTTACCATATTTTTACAAAAAAGGCAAATAAAAACTAGGTATAATATGAATTACCTAGTTTTACCTATTACAATAGGTTTATAGAGTTAATTATTTCCTGTCACTTCTTTTTCATTCAAGTCTCCAACATAGTTATATGATGAACAAGCAGTTCCTTCTTCATGCTTTGCATATTTGTCTCCACTACAATTACACACTCTAATAGACTCTAGTCTACAAGTGCTATTTTCTATACAATTATGCTCACAATCAACTACATTACACTCTATTTTAGGGCTTATTTTTTTAATTTCTTTTTTTGACATTTTTATCAACTCCTAAAATTATTATGTTCATTTTTTAGAGTTATATAATTGGTAAATTAATACAATTTTAAAAATTATCAAAAATAAAATTATTTTTCATATACCTCTTCAATTAAAGAAAATGCACTCCAAGCTTTTGGCCATCCGCTATAAAAAGCAAGTTGTGTAACTATTTCTACTGCTTCTTCTTTAGTTATACCATGCTCTTTACCTAATATAAAATGTGATTTTAATTGAGGAAATAAACCTTGAGCCATTAAGGCAGAAATAGTAATCATACTTCTATCTCTTAATGATAATTTATCTTCTCTACTCCAAATTTCTCCAAATAATACATCATCATTTAACTCAGCAAACTTAGGAGCTAAATTTCCAAGTTTTTCTCTACCGGCTGTTTGTTTTTTCATAGCCATTCCTCCTTATATTATTTATACTCTACAATTTCAGATAATTTTTTTCTTTTAGTATGAAGAATTGATGGTTCTACTCCATCACATCTATAACCTAAAGGAATTAGACATATTGGTTCAATATTATCTTCCATATTAAATTCTTTTTTTAATATATTTTTATCAAACATCTCTATCCATATATTATCAACACCAATATTTGTAGCTTCAAGCATCATATGAGTTGCAACAATACATGCATCCATTTCATATGTTGAATAATCTTCTCTTTTCCATGCAATATTTTTATCACTTGCTACAATTAAACAAACTGGTGCATTATATCTGCAAGGACTAGCTTTATCAATTTTTTCTAATCCCTCTTTTGACATTACAACATATATTTTTTGTGGTTGATAATTTTTTGCAGTAGGAGCTAAATTACCAGCTTCAAGTATTTTTTGTATTAACTCTTCACTAACCTTATCATCTTTAAATTTTCTTACTGAAAATCTCTCTTTAATAACTTTTTCAAATTCCATATAAAACTTCCTCCATATATGTTACAGTTCAGTAAGAAAATAAAATAAGCATGGCAAAGAGAGAGAGTTTTATCTCTCTTATTTGCTATGCTATA
>CANQPW010000032.1 GCA_947625855.1 uncultured Clostridia bacterium
AAAAAGTATAATATATATATATGAAATTATGCTATATTAATTATATTATTTACTATAAAAAAATAGTATAAAAAATATAAAAAAATAAAAAATATTGGGAAGGATTACTAATGAAACTATATTGTGGAACTGATATTATTGAAGTTGATAGAATAAAAGATGCAGTAGAAAATACAAAAGAATTTAAAGAAAACATATTTTCTCAAAATGAAATAGATTATATAGATAGTATAAAATGTGAAATGAAATATCAAAGGTATGCTGGTAGATTTGCTGCTAAAGAGGCAATATATAAAGCTTTATCAAAAATATTAGTTGAACATGATATAAATATAAACTTTTTAGATGTAGAAATACAAAATTTAGAGGACTTAAGAAAAAGACCAAAGGTTATCATTCTAAACGAAAAAATAAAGAATTTTTTAGATAGCCTTTGTGTAGATATAGATGTAAGTATATCTCATATTAAAGAAAATGCTATTGCTATGGCGATAGTTACAGTAAATAAGGAGGATTAATTTTGAATAAAAAATATTATATAACAACACCAATATATTATCCTAGTGGAAGTTTTCATGTAGGAACTTGCTATTGTACTTTAATGGCTGATACTATTGCAAGATATAAGAGATTAAGAGGATATGATGTATTT
The DNA here is from genome assembly GCA_947625855.1 of uncultured Clostridia bacterium. Taxonomy (GTDB): domain Bacteria; phylum Bacillota; class Clostridia; order TANB77; family CAG-465; genus CAG-465. Next base: position 653 of record CANQPW010000032.1, read on the forward strand.
TTTATGACTGGTACTGATGAACATGGACAAAAAATAAAAGAAAAAGCAGACAAAGTAGGAAAAACTCCTAAACAATATGTAGATGATTTCGTAAAAGAAGCTAAAAGTTTATGGAAAGATTTAGGTATAAGTTATGATAAATATATGAGAACAACAGATAAAGATCATGAAGAAGCTGTTCAAAAAATATTTAAAAAGTTATATGATAAAGGTGATATATATTTAGGATCTTATGAAGGGCTATATTGTACACCTTGTGAATCTTTTTGGACTGAAACACAAGCAAAAGATGGAAAATGTCCAGACTGTGGAAGAGATTTAAAAGTTGTAAAAGAAGAAAGTTATTTCTTTAAGTTATCAAAATATCAAGATAAGTTATTAAAATATTATGAAGAACATCCTGAATTTTTAGAACCTTTAACTAGAAAAAATGAAATGTTAAAAAACTTTTTTGAAAAAGGTTTGGAAGATTTGTGTGTAACACGTACAACTATTGATTGGGGAATAAAAGTACCTTTTGATACAAAACATGTAGTATATGTTTGGCTTGATGCTTTAACAAATTATATTACAGGGCTTGGATATTTAAGTGAAGATGATAGTAACTTTAAAAAATATTGGCCTGCAGATTTACATTTAGTAGGAAAAGAAATTTTTAGATTTCACTCTATAATTTGGCCTGCAATACTAATGGCGTTAGATTTACCATTACCAAATAAAATATTTGGACACGGTTGGTTAGTTGTAGATGGTCAAAAAATTTCTAAATCTTTTGGAAATTACAAAGATCCTAGAATATATATAAATGCTACATCTGTTGATACTTTAAGATATTATCTATTAAGAGAGGTAACATTTGGTCAAGATGGTAATTTTTCAGAAGAATTATTTGTTGAAAAAGCAAATTCTGATTTATCAAATGATTTAGGTAATTTGGTTAGCAGAGTAACAGCAATGGTTGAAAAGTATAATAACGGAATAGTAAATGAGAAAAATGCTGAATTTGTTGAAGAATATGATAAAGAGCTTATAGATTGTGCTTCTAGTTTATTAGAAAAAGTAGAGTATAAAATGGACAATTTGAAAATAAACGAAGCCATTACAGAAGTCTTTGATGTTATTAGAAAAGCAAATAAATATATAGATTTATCAATGCCTTGGGTTTTATCAAAAGAAGGAAATGTAAAAAGATTAGATAATGTGTTATATAATCTTGTTGAAACTATAAGAATAGTAACTGTTGCACTTCAAGCCTTTATGGTTGAAAAGCCAGCAAAAATATTTGAGCAAATCGGCGTAGAAAAAGAACTTCAAGAGTGGGATAGTGGAAAGACTTTTGGTATGTTAAAAGTTGGTACTCTTGTAAAAAAAGGAGAAAATTTATTCCCAAGAGTAGAAAATGCAAAAGAATTATTTAAAGTTGAAGAAGAACCAAATGAAGTTTTAGAGGAAAAAGAAGAATATATTACTATTGATGAACTTGATAAGATAAAATTAAAAGTTGGACAAATAAAAGCTGTGGAAAGAGTGGAAAACACAGATAAATTATACAAGCTTACTGTGGATTTAGGTAGTGAAGTAAGAACAATTGTATCTGGATTAGTAAAATATTATACAGAAGATGAATTACTTAATAAACAGGTTGTTGTTGTAGCAAATTTAAAGCCTGCAAAATTAAGGGGAATTGAATCACAAGGTATGATACTTGCAGCAGGTGATGACGTTGTAAAACTACTTGTATTAGATAATAATCCTGGTAGTTTAAAAAATGGTTCAAATATACATTAATTTGTATATTAAATATATTTATAGGGGGATAACAAAAGATGGAAGAAGAAAATAAATATTATGATGATGAAAATTATCAAAAGGTTGAAGATTCAAATGAAAGAAAAAGAAAAATAAGAGGAGTTATTAAGGAAATATTTGAATGGATAATATGTGTTGTAATTGCATATGTATTATATTTAAACCTTAACTATTTTATAGGTTCTGTTTCTGGTGTAAAACAATCTTCAATGTACCCAACTGCACAAGAGGGAGAAAAAGTTTTATTACAAAGACCTACTATATTTAAAAAAGAACTAAAACGTGGAGATATAATTACATTTGAATCACCAATAGATGTAAAATTTTATATAGAACAAGATGAAGACTCTCCTGTTGCTCAATATGAAGTATATAAAGGAATAACTAATTTTTTACATGAATTTGTTGGTGTAGGTAAAGTTAGTTACATAAAAAGAGTAATTGGTGTTGCTGGTGATCATATAGTTATAGATGATGAAGGTGACGTATATTTAAATGGCGAAAAATTACAAGAAGATTATTTACGAGAAAATAAGACTACAAAAGAAGGAAGCTATACTGATGTAATAGTACCAGAAGGAACTGTTTATGTAATGGGAGATAATAGAGGTTCTAGTAAAGATTCTAGATATTTTGGTTGTATTCCATTATCAAAAGTTAATGGCTATGTAATTTGTAGAATTTGGCCACTTAATAAATTGGGTGCCTTAGATAAATAATAAAGGAGGAAAATATGTTTGAAAATATTATTGGACATAGTAAGGAAAAAGAATTATTAACAAATGCTTTAAATGATAATAATATTTCTCATGCATATTTATTTTCTGGCAAGAGCGGTATAGGAAAAGCAACATTTGCAAAAGAGTTTGCTAAATTAATATTAAAAGTAGAAAATTTGAATTCTTGTCCTGATTATAAATATATATCAAAAAAAGCTGATAAAAAAGATATATTAGTTGAACAAATTAGGGAAGATTTAATAGATGATGTATATATTTCACCTATAAATGGTGATAAAAAGGTATATATAATAGATGATGCAGACCTTTTGAATACAGCATCACAGAATTCACTTTTAAAAACTTTAGAAGAACCACCAAAGTATGTTATAATAATACTAATATCTTCAAATACTAATAAATTTCTTCCAACAATTTTATCAAGAGTAAATGAGATTGTATTTGAAGGTATAAAAAAAGAAGAATTAAAAGAGTATATTTCAAATAGATATGCTATTAAATTATCAGATGATTTGTTAGATTTTATAAATGGCTCTATTGGAATGGCTATTAATATTATAGATAACAATTTTATATCAGAATTTGATAAAATAAAAAAATTATATGATAATTTAGTAAAAAAGGACACAATAGTATGTTTTAAAGAATCTGAAGAAATAGATTTTAATTTAGACTATATGTTAGATTATTTAGAATATATTTTGTATAAGAATGAAAAGTTTTATACCATTAAATATATAGAAAATTCAAAAAATAGACTTAAGATGAATGGAAATTATGATATTATAATAGATAATATGATACTTAGAATAATAGATAATATATAAGGAGTGTAAAGTGAAAAATATAATAGGAGTTAGATTTAAAAGAACAGGAAAATTATTTTTTTATGATGCAAAAGATAATGAATTAAAAATTTCAGATTTAGTTCTTGTAAATAGTGAACATGGCGAAGAACTTGCAAGAGTAGTAAAGATTTTGGATGAAAAAGAAATTCAAGATAAAGAATATGATGAGATTATAAGGAAAGCAACACAAGAGGATATTTCTATTATCAAAGAGAATGAAAAAAAAGCAAATGAGGCATTGATTTTTTGTAGAGAAGAAGCTAAAAAATTAGGATTAGTCATGAAAATACTTACAGCTGAATATACTTTTGATATGTCAAAATTAATAATTTATTTTGTATCAGAAGATAGAGTTGACTTTAGAGAATTAGTAAAAAATATAGCTTCAAAATATAGAGCAAGAATAGAACTTAGACAAATTGGTTCTCGTGATGAAACTAAGTTATATCCTAGTCTTGGAATGTGTGGAAAAGAGATATGTTGTAGAACATATTTACAAGACTTTGATCCTGTTACAATAAAGATGGCAAAAGAACAGGGATTACAAATCAATATGTCTAAATTATCAGGTGCTTGTGGAAAGCTTATGTGTTGTTTAAGATATGAAGAAGATTCATATAAAGATAATCTTAAAAAGTTACCTAGAGTTGGTGACATAATTGAAGTAAAAGAAAGTAAAGAAACAGGAAAAGTAATTAGTGTAGATATTTTAGGCTTAAAAGTTAAAGTAAAATTTGAAGAAGATGATGACGAAAGATATGAAGTTTATCCTGCAAATGAACTAAAATGGAAAGAAAGAAGCAACGTAAAAGATGATGAAAATATAGAAGAAGAAAAAGATTAAAATATTATAGGGGGTGAATTTATAATGGCTTATAGAATAACAGATAAATGTATTGCATGTGGTACATGTGAACCAGAATGCCCAGTAGGAGCAATTTCTATGGGAGAAGACAAATATGTTATTGATCCAGAAAAATGTATTGAATGTGGTTCTTGTAAGGCAGTTTGTCCTATGGGAGCACCAGAACAAGAATAATTTTTTAGATATTGCGTTTTGCAATATCTTTTTTTAGTCTAAAACATTTTAAAAATTGTATTTTAGTTATATATTGATTAAATTTTAGATATAGTATATACTTAAAATAGGTGAAATTTTATGGAATTATCTCAAGAAATAAAGGAGTTTTTAGAAAAATTAGAACAAAATGGTTTTGAGGCTACTATTGTTGGCGAATATGTTAGAGATTATATTCTAAAAAAAATTCCAAATAAAATAGAAATAATTACTAATGCTAAAAAGAAGGATATTGGTAGTATAGTTGATAAGGTAATTCCTTTAAGTGAAAATAAAGTTTTAGTTTTAATTGATGATAAGGAATATGTAGTAAAAATATATGATAATGATATAAAAAATGAATTAGAAAAAAGAGTATTTTCTGTTAATACAATATCATATAATTTAAAAGATGGTATAGTGGATTTATTTGGTGGAAGAAAGGATATAGAAAATAAAGTAATAAAGGTAGTTAAAAATAATTTTGAATGCTTTAAAGAAGAACCAACATTAATATTGAAATGTATATCTCTTGCATCTTCACTTGATTTTGTAATTGAAGATGAGACTTTAAAGGCAATTTCTGAATGTAAAGAGTTATTAAAAAATGCACAAAATGATAAGATAAGAATTGAATTAAATAATATTTTTTCTTCAGAAAATCCAAATATTGGAATAGAATATTTAATAAAAACAGGAATATATGAGGTTTTATTTGATAAAACATATGAAACTTATGAATTACAAAAACAAGTTATAAGAAATAGATGTAAAGATATTGATTTGTTGGAATTGTCAAAAGAAGAAAGCATAGAAGTAATGCTTGCAATTTTAATATATAAATTAGATGATACTACTATGTCACTTGAATGTTTATATGATTTTCTTGAAAAATATAACTATCCAGAATCTATTTCTAAAAATGCAATCAATATTATGAGATGTATTGATTTATTACCAGATAATATTGATGATGCAAATGATAAGAATATAAGAAAAATAGTAGTAAGAATATCAAATTTATACCCATTATATTTAAAAGTTATAAACGCAATATTTTATAGTGTAAAAAATGATATTGCAAAATATATAATAAATAAAATTTATGAGATATATGAAGATAATAATTTTAAAAGAAGAAGAGAATTAAATATAACTAAAAAACAGTTATTAGAACTTGGAATTCCAAGAGGTAAAGCAATAGATTTAGCTTTGTTTGAACTTGCCAATGTAATTGATAAAAAACCTGCTTTAAATACGGAAGAAAATTTGATTGGGTATGTTAAGAAAGCAGGTGTAGAGAGCTTTATAAAAAGTAATTCATATTTTAAATTAAGACAAAATGCTATGCAAAGATTAAAAAGTGATCTTATACTAAATGATAGATTATTAGTTGAATCAGAAAAACTTGATAAAAAAATACAAAAGATAAATATGTGAGAGGTACATATATGAATATAAGTGTTGTTAAAAAGAAAAATCCTTTTTATGTTATATTTGAGTTTATATCAAAAATATTAAAAAGAAAGCCTAAATATATTCAAATACCAGCAAGAACTTCAATGAATTATTTGAATAAGACACATAAAAAAGTTGATTTAGAAAAGTTACTTTCAAGAAAACAAAAAATAAATTCTATAAAAGATTTGTTATGTAAAGGTGAAATTGATATTTCTGATTTAACTTTAGATGAGATAGAGGAGTTAGACAAACTTTATATAGAAGAAAATAATGATATTATTCGAAATAATAAGAGTAAATTAGAAAAAATTACAAATGAAAAATTATAAGAAATATAAACTTTAGCTTAATATAGTTGAATTTTTGTTATATTTATGCTATAATGTTAAAAATTAGAAAAGCTGTGATCAAGAGGAGTAAAGTTTAGGTTGCTTAAAGAGAGAGAAATTTATAAGCTGGAAGATTTCTTAAGTAAACAAATTTGAAGGTAGCTTGGGAGCTGATACACTGAAGTAGAAATATGTGTAAGTGTATTCCGAAACATACGGTTATATGTAATTAAGTGCATGTTTTAACATGAATTAAGGTGGTACCGCGAATTACAGTCATTCGTCCTTAAATATTAAGGATAAATGGCTGTTTTTTAGATGTGATGGTGATTTTTATGTTTGATAATTTTATTTTACTTTTGTTATTAATTTTGTTATTTATAGCTGTATTTTGTATTTTTAATGCAAGAGGTATCGTCAAAAATAAGACAAAAAATTATAATATAAATAAAATTGTATTAGTTGTAAAAATACTTGCTACTATTGTTGCGATAGGCTCTTTAGTTGCAATTTATTTCATAAAGTAAGGAGTGAATTTAATGGAAAGTAAATTTGAATATAATAAAAGAGAAGAAGAAATATATAAAAATTGGGAGGAAAAAGGATATTTTAAGCCTATTATTGATGAGTCAAAAAAGCCTTTTGTAATATCTATGCCTCCACCAAATGTAACTGCTAAATTACATATTGGACATGCACTTGTTAATACTATTCAAGATGTATTTATAAGATATCATAGATTAAAAGGTGAACCTACACTTTGGATACCAGGAACTGATCATGCAAGTATTGCAACAGAAGTAAAGGTAATTGAAAAATTAAAAAAGGAGGGTAAAACAAAAGAACAAATAGGTAGAGATGCTTTTTTAAAAGAGACTTGGGAATGGAAAGAAAAATATGGTGGTGAAATTACATCTCAACTTAGAAAATTAGGATGCTCTTGTGATTGGTCAAGAGAAAGATTTACTATGGATGAAGGATGTTCAGAAGCCGTTTTAGAAGTTTTTGAAAGAATGTATAATAAGGGATTAATATATAAAGGAAAGAGAATCGTTAATTGGTGTCCTAATTGTAAAACACCTATTTCAGAAACTGAAGTTGAATATGAGGAAAAGGATTCATATTTATGGCATATAAAATATCCTATTGAAGATAGTGATGAATATTTGGTAGTTGCGACTACTAGACCAGAAACAATGCTTGGTGATACAGCTGTTGCTGTAAATCCTGATGATGATAGGTATAAAAAATATGTTGGAAAAAGAGTATATCTTCCTATTGTTGGAAAGTATATCCCTATAATTTCAGATAGATATGTTGAATTAGAATTTGGTACAGGTGTTGTTAAAATGACACCTGCCCACGATCCAAATGATTTTGAAGTAGGTAAAAGACATAATCTAGAGGTTATAAATATTTTAAATGATGATGGAACTTTAAATGAAAATGGTTTGAAATATGAGGGAATGACTACATTAGAAGCAAGAGAAAAAATTGTTGAAGAATTAAAGAATAGTGGATATTTAATAAAAGTTGAACCATATAAACATAATGTTGGAAGTTGTTATAGATGCCATACAACTATTGAACCATATGTTTCTAATCAATGGTTCGTAAAAATGGGTGAGCTTGTAAAACCAGCAATTGAAGCTGTAAGAAATGATGAAACTAAATTTATTCCAAAAAGATTTGAAAAAACATATTTTAATTGGATGGAAAATATACAGGATTGGTGTATTTCAAGACAGCTTTGGTGGGGACATAGAATACCTGCATATTATTGTGATAAATGTGGAAAAATTACTGTTTCAAAGAAGCATATTGATAAATGTGAATGTGGTGGAAATCTAACACAAGATGAAGATACTCTTGATACTTGGTTTAGTTCAGCACTTTGGCCTTTTTCTATATTAGGATTTCCAAATAAAACATTTGATTTAGATTATTTTTATCCTAATTCTATGCTTGTAACAGGATATGATATTATTACTTTTTGGGTAAGTAAAATGATTTTTTCAGGTATTGAATATATGGGAAAAACACCATTTGAATATGTATTTATTAATGGACTTGTAAGAGATGCCAAAGGTAGAAAAATGTCTAAATCACTTGGTAATGGTGTCGATCCATTAGATGTTATAAATACATATGGTACAGATGCTCTAAGATTATCACTTATTCAAAATATAACACCTGGAAATGATGTTAGATATATTCCTGAAAAGGTTGAAGCTAGTAGAAACTTCTCAAATAAACTTTGGAATGCTGCAAGATTTGTTAATACATATATAAATGATTTGCATATTGATGAACCTGAAAGTTTAATGCCTGAAGATAAGTGGATTCTTTCAAGACTTTCTAAAACTATAAAACTTGTTACTGATAATTTTGATAAATTTGAAATAGGTATTGCTGTTCAACAGATATATGATTTTATTTGGAATGAATTTTGTGATTTATACATTGAAATGGTTAAACCAAGATTATATAACAAAAATGATAGTTCATATGAAACAGCAATCTGGACTTTAAATTATGTTGTAATTACAGCAGTAAAATTATTACATCCATATATGCCTTTTGTAACAGAAGAAGTTTACTTAAATTTAAAACATGAAAAAGAGTCTATTATGCTTGAAACATGGCCTGAAGCAAAATATGATTTTGAATTTGAAGAAGGAGCTATTCAAAAAATAATAGATGTTATAAGGCAAATAAGAAATACAAGAGCTAATATGGATATTACATCTTCTAAAAAGATTTTTGCACAAGTTTTAGTTGATAAGAATATAATAGAATTATTTAAAGCTTCAGAAGGATTTATTAAAAAACTTGCATATATAGAAAATATTGAATATCTTGATGATATGAGCAAAGCAAATACAAAATTTGTTGCTATTAATGGAGATATGATAAATATATATTTGGATATGTCTGGTGCAATTGATATTAAAGCTGAAACTAAGAAATTACTTGATGAAAAAGAAAAAATATTAAGTGAATTAAATAGAGCACAAGGTATGCTTTCAAATCAAGCTTTTGTAAATAAAGCTCCAGAAAAATTAATTGAAGCTGAGAAGGAAAAAGTAAAAAAATATACTGATTTATTAGAAAAAGTTGAAAAAAGAATAAATGATTTAGTTTAGTAATCCTATCACTAAGATTGGGAGTATGTCATAATGGTGAGGTATTTATGGAAGATAATGAGAAAATTAGAGAAAAAGGCTTAGTAAATGTTAGTTTAATTGGTATTTGTGGAAATGTTTTTTTACTTGTAATAAAGTTTGTAGTTGGATTTTTGGCAAGAAGCCAAGCTATGATTGCAGATAGTTTAAATAGTGCTGGTGATATTTTTGCATCTTTTATGTCTTTTATTGGTGCTAAAATTTCTTCTAAGCCTAAGGATCAAGATCATCCTCATGGTCATGGAAAAGCTGAGTATATTTTTACTCAGCTTATCAGCATATCTATGATTATTGCATCAATTGTTATGATAAATAAATCTATACAAAGTATTGTAAATAAAGAGCATATTATATTTTCAAATTTTCTTGTAATTGTTTGCGCTATAACAATTTTAGTAAAGTTTTTATTATACTTATATACAAGAAAAAAGAGTAAAGAATATAATAGTCTACTTCTAAAAGCTAGTATGGAAGATCATAGAAATGATATGTTTGTAACTTTAGGTACTGCAATTGGTATTTTTGGTAGTTATTTGGGATATTATTTTATTGATGGAATATTTGGTATTTTAATTTCTCTTTTTATAGCGTATACTGGTATAAAGCTTTTTAAATCTTCATATGAAGTTTTAGTAGATACAAATATTGATGAGGAAAAGCAAAATGAAATTATTGCAAGTGTTTTGGAATATAATGATGTTTTGCATGTTGATAGTATTATTTCTAAACCAATTGGAAATAAACATATTATAATTCTTAAAATATCAATGGATGGTAATATGACAATAAATGATAGTCATGATATCGCTGGAAGGATAAAAAGTGATTTAATAAAAAAATATGATTATATTTATGATGTTTTTATTCATGTAAATCCTCATAAAATAGATTGATTGTTTATGTAAATTATGCTATAATATAAGTGTTATGAAAAAGGAGAGATAATATGAAGAAAATATTTGGAATAATGATTATGTTATTAGTGCTGGTTACTATGCCAGTTTTAAATATTTCAGTTGCTGCTAATTTAACACCTTATGTTTCTATTTATGCACCTAGTACAGGTGTTGTAAGGGTAGGTGGTACAGTATCTTATAGGATTGTTTCAAGCAATGCTACAAGTTTTGTAGTTACACCTAGTGATGTTGGACTTGCAAGAGGAATTAGTGCAAATATTAGTGTTCAAAATGTTAGTGGAAATGAAAAAATAATTGTATTAAGTAATGTTACAGGTAATATTGGAGCCTCTGGTTATATTGCTATTAAAGCTGGTGTTGCAAAAAATGGTAGTTTGTCTTCTAAGACTACGCCGGTATCTCCTGCTTTTACAATAATTGAAGCAGAAGTACCTCCTGCGCCACAGGAACCAGAATCTCAACCATCTGCACCATCTGTGCCAGAACAAACACAACCTTCAACTACTCCATCAACTCCAACACAACAAGAACCAGAGCCAGAAAATCCTAGTGAACCTCCAAAAGAGAAAGAACCTGAAATAAAAGATGATGAAAATCCATCAATTTCTATTTCAAAAGCATCAAGAAGTTCTGTAAAAGCAAATGGTGAAGTTACATATACAGTAGATTATATTGATAATATTGGTATTGAAAATATTACTTTAAGTGAAAAGGATATAACTTTATATGGATTTACTGCAAAGGTATCAATTAGTGGAGAGGGTAATTCAAGAAAAATTACTTTATCTAATATTAACGGTGAATTAGGTGGATTAAAGTATATTGTTATTGCTAAAGGTACTGCTTCTGATAAAGTAGGTAATACTGTTGATAAAGAATTAAAATCAGGATATTTTAAGTTAGTTGATAATACTACATCATCAAAACCTGATGATTGGGTTACAAATCCTAATACAGGAAAGTAACATAAAAATGTAAGAAAAAAAGCACAAGATTGTAATAAAAAATCTCGTGCTTTTTTATTTTTAAAATATATCAATAACACATCAAATTAAAACTACATAAGTTTGACAAATACACGATTTGATGGTATAATATATATAGATAAATTTTTTTTAGAGCCCACCAAATTTGGAGGCGAAAGGAGATTGAAAAAAGAATCTTAAAATCACATTTAATGTGATTTTGTCATGTAAGCTAGATGTTACATGATCACTCCTTGGTTTGGCTCTATGTCATTTCAAAAAAAAAAAAATAAGGAGGTAAAAAGAAATGACTAGAACTAGGAAATTAGGGCGGAGAGCCCGCAGGGAGCAGATGATCACAATTTCTATGATCATTGCTCTTGTGGCATTGGTTATCGGGGGATTTTTCCTCGTAAAGTGGGCTCTGCAGCCCGTCGAGGAACTTCCTCAACTCCAGGTCGAAGAATTGGAGGATGACTCCAAAGACCTGGAGCTCAATCGGTTGGAAGCAGAGCTAGAGGCGGCGCATGCGGACAATCAGGAGCTTCTGGCTGAAAATGCCAGGCTCCACGAAGAGCTGGAGCAGCATATGCTCCGGTGCAGCGGTTGCCCGTTCTGCAACGGCACTTCGGACCTTGATGAGCTGAACGCTCAGAACGGTAAGAAGCTGCCGACCTCGGGCAAGGCACTCGGAGATGGAAAGGGCAACGGCGCGGGTACTGGTGGCAAAGGGAGTATAACTCCCGTATATGACACCAATGTTGAGCCGTCAGCTGATGGAAAAATCCATGTTGACACGCCAGATGTGTCTATGGACTTTTCTGGGGATGACGATTGGCAGCCCTCGGATATAGTTGTAGATACTACACCCGAGGAACAGCCTAGCCAGCCCACCCAGCAGCCCTCCATCGAGCAGCCGGAGGAAGAATTCCATGATATTCCGGAAGAGGAAGAGAAAATGGAGCAGGTGGAGCTTAGCTATGAGATGGTTGGCGATGCAACCATAGTAGTGAAGGCTCCGCAGGGCTATACTGCGGCTGATATTTACTCCTACATCGTAACAGATGTGGTGGTAAATTCCGCGGTTGTAGAGGGAAGTGTCCTCACCTTGACCTATGAGTCCGATAAGGATTCAGAAGTTGAGCTTTGTGAGGGACTGTTTGTTGCCGATAACGGAATTTCCAAGAAATTGGTTGTTCCTGTAAAGGCAAACAAACTTGCTGGTCCGATTCAGACTGAAAAGCCTGAGGAAAAACCGGAACAGCAGCCCGCCGACACCCAGCCCCAGCAGCCCTCCATCGAGCAGCCGGAGACAGGCTCTGACAACCAGCCTGAGACTCCTGAAGAGGAGGAAATGGTTGTCAATGAAATCAATGTTGAAGCCTTATATGCTGAGGGATATGCTGGTGAAACATTCCAGTATGTTATCAGTGTTGATGGTATCAATGTTGATTTCACGAAACTCAGCGTTTCTATCGGAAGCGTAAGCTCTGATGGAACATGGAGTTTCGTAGCTCCTGCTGAAAGTGGTGTTGCCACAATCAGTTTTGGAGCAATCAGTGAAAGTGTTGAGTACACTGTACTCTCATTAGTAGCTGATGAGGAAGTAAATGAGCTTCCTTCTGTTTCCGGTGGAAACAATGATGTACCGGAAGAAGAGCCGGAAGAGAAGGAAGAAGAAACTGTAAACCCTCCTGTTGTTGAGGAGGAGCCGCCCGTTGATGACAACGGAGAAGCCGGGGACCAGGATGCTGAACCTGAACAGCAGCCCCAGCCTGAGGTACAGCCTCAGCCGGAAGTTGGCCCTAGTGTTGAAGAGCCCATCGTTACCGGTAAGTTAACCGGTATTGAGATGTACGAGACCGCAGTTATCTGCGGAAGCGACATCCAAGGCGATGTGTTCTTCGAAGGAGAAGTGGATTGGACACAGGTAACTGTGTCTGGTTTGAACGGTCTGTCCTATGATTTGACCGCAGGAACCATCACAATCCACACCGAGCAGATTTCTGCTTGGTACACGGTTGTTGTGTCATATAATGGCACAAGTGTATCAGCAGAGTTCGCAGTTCAGGGTGTGCAGGACCCTGAAATTGCTTGGTAAAAATCTCCTGCTGAGTTAGAAAAAAATGGCAATGATGATATTGCCTACATATACGGCCTCCTTATATATAATAATGGAGCCAAAGAAAAGGAGAAACATTTTTAGTGGACTCACAAAGGCGTGACGGCCAAAAGCCTGGCACCATAGGGTGAGCCATTTATCTAGCCTTCATGTATAATGATCTTATGTAAATATCTATTTTTTCTTATTTTTTCCTACGATATGATGCAATAGATATGTATATAAGGCTGTGACCGCCTAGGCTCACGAAGGTTAGCCACCGGAGGTGAGTAGCGGTCACGCATAAAGAGAGTCTCAAATTTGGGGCTCCTTTTCTTTGCCCATTTTTTGTGATATAACCCGACTTTTTCAGTTAGAAAAATAAAAAATGACCTTGAAGTCCGCTAATAAGTTGAACTTCAAGGTTT